>CAZWVG010000210.1:0-10270 GCA_964637355.1 uncultured Gemmatimonadaceae bacterium | reverse complement strand
GCATCCTGGCCGGCGCGATCGCCGGCCAGCGCGCGCGCGATGAGCTCCGAGTCGGACATCCCGTCCACCACGAACAACCGAACCGCCGATTTCGTCACATCGACTTCCGCCAGTACCGGGGATGGGCGATGGGCCACGGCCACGCGCGCGACCCGCCTGCGCGGCGCCGCCGACAGCATGCTCCGCTCACGCGTCTGCCGCGCGCTCGGCGGGACGAACCGTTCGCGGCGCTGCACGCCGTGACCGTAGGACGGGACCGCGCGATGGTTACTAGCGGCGGATGGGGCGACAACGCGAAGTTCGGTGACCGCTGGCGTGGTTGCGCTGTTGATTGCGTGGGAGCAGGACACCACGACACAGCCGGATTGCCGGCGAGCGGGCGCGACGTGCGCCGGGAGGGACGTATGCAGCTGCGACATCGAAGTATGGCCGCACTCGGCGCGTTGGCCATCGCCACGGCGATCGTGGCGTGCGCCGATTCGGCGGGGCCGAGGGCGAATGGATCGGACGCGTCACAGCTCGTCGGGACCAATGGACGGGGCGACACCACGAAGCCAAAGGGCGACAGCGCACAGAAGCCCGACACCTCGCGCCCGAAACCCGATACCGGGCAGAAACCCGATACAGGTCAAAAGCCGGACAGCGGACAGAAACCGGATACCGGGCGCGTGCCGGTCGACACGGGGAAGGTCCCGGTCGATACCGGGAAAGTGCCAGTCGACTCGGGGCGTCCGCCGGCGGACACGACGCACGACGCGTCGCTCCGCGGCGATGTCTTCTTCGTCGATTCAACCGCGAAGCCCGCGGCCTTCGGGCCACTTCGCGGGGTGCTCGTGACGCTGCTGCATCCGGTACTCGTGCCGTCGGGCAATGGCGACGGAAAGGTGCGCGTCGACAGCCTCATGACAGTGCGCACGGGAGAGTTGGGGAAGTTCGCGTTCGAGAAGCTGCTCGCCGGGAACTACGTCCTGCGCGCCGTGCCGCCGGCCGGGTCGGGATATCCGACCGTGGAGCAGCCGGTCACGGCCTACTCCGAGCGGTCGCTCGTCCTGCTCGCGCCGATACGGATATACCTGCACAAGGGGCCGTAGGGCGGTTTCGCGACTCTGGTGACGTGGGTGCGTCGGGCGAGGTGGCCTGACGCGCCCACTTCTCGTATGGGAGACGAGGACGAAGGCGTGGCTGCCGAATGTCACGGATTCCGACTCACGCGCTCCCGTTGCAACCGCTCTGACGCGACGCCAGATTCGCGCGCGTGCACTCCGACACGCCCCACTCGCATCGATATCCCGAGTCACCGGTCTTCTATCGCTCGCTGACCCGCGGGTATCCGTTGGCCGTGCGCGGCGACGGGTGCTGGATCGAGGACGATGCGGGGAAGCGGTACCTCGACGCCGTTGGCGGCGCCTACGTCGCGAGCATCGGGCACGGCGTCAGGGAGATCGGCGAGGCGATGGCGGCGCAGGCGTCGAAGATCGCCTATGTAAACGGGACGGCGTTCACCAACGAAGGGGTGGAGCAGCTCGCCGAGCGTCTCGTCGCGCGCACGCCGGCGCTCGCGCATGCGTACATCCTTGGGAGCGGGTCGGAGGCGGTGGAGGCGGCGCTCAAGCTGGCACGGCAGTACTGGGTCGAGCGCGGGGAGCGTCAGCGCGACCGCGTGATCGCACTCTCTCCCGGCTATCACGGGAACACGATCCTCGCACTCTCGGCGTCGGCGCGCGAACACTATCGCGCGATGTGGGGAGACTGGCTCGTCGACGTGCGACGGGTCCCTGCGCCGTACGCCTATCGTTGCAGCTGTCGAGGCGACGCAGCGTGCGCAGCATGTTCTGGACGCGTGCTGGAAGAGGCGATCCTGGAGGAGGGGGCTGATCGCGTCGCCGCCTTCATCCTCGAGCCGGTGGGAGGGAGCTCGACAGGTGCAACGGTCCCGCGCGACGGGTACCTGCGCGCGGTGCGCGAGACGTGCTCGCGCCACGGCGTCCTCCTCATCGCCGACGAGGTCCTGGTCGGTGCTGGGCGCACGGGGACGTGGACAGCGAGCGAGCAGTGGGGAGTGACGCCCGACATCCTCACGTTAGGCAAGGGAATCGGCGGCGGCTACGCGCCGGTGAGCGCGGTGCTCGCGACGCGCGAGATCGTCGACACGATCGCGCGAGGGAGCGGCGCGCTCCTGCACGCGCAGACCTTCTCGCACCACGCCGTCACCTGCGCCGCGGCGGTCGCGACGCTCGACTATCTCGCCAAGCACCAACTGGTGGAACGGTGCGCGGCCATGGCGCCCACCTTTCATGAGAAGCTCCAAAAACTTCGCGCCCTCCCCGGCGTGGGCGACGTGCGCGGTCGCGGACTGCTCGCCGGCATCGAATTCGTTGCCGATGCGGCGAGCCGTGCGCCGTTTCCGCGTGCCGCGCGGATCGCCGAGCGATTCACCCGTGCCGCCCAGGACGCTGGGTTGATCGTCTGGCCTAACGTGGGGCAGGCGGATGGCACCAACGGCGACCTCGCCATGCTTGCCCCTCCCTTCATCATCACCGAGGGCGAGATCGATGAGATCGTCGAACGCTTCGCCCTCGCCTGTCACGCCGTCTTCGACTGAACGCCCACTCTCATGACCGATCGCAACTATCCGCATATCGTCGTTCCCCCTCCGGGCCCCAAGGCGAAAGCCGTCGTCGATCGTGACGCCGAGTGGACGTCGCACTGCTACATCAAGGAGTACCCGCTGGCGATCGCCCGCGGCGAGGGGGTGATGGTCGAGGACATCGACGGCAATCGCTACCTGGACTTCATGGCGGGAATCGCAGTGGCGTCCACGGGCTACGGGCATCCGCATGTGGTACAGGCGATCCAGGCTGCAGCGGCAAACTTCCTCCACATCTGCGGGAGCGACTTCTACTACGAAGGGATGGCGAACCTTTGCCAACGACTGGCCAAGGTCGCGCCGGGCCCGACGAAGAAGCGCGTCTTCCTCTCGAATTCCGGGACGGAGGCGGTGGAGGGAGCGATCAAGCTTTCGCGTTATGCCACGCGCCGCACGGCGATCGTCGCCTTCAAGGGGGCGTTTCACGGGAGGTCGACCGGTGCCGTGTCGCTGACGTCGAGCAAGGCGCGCCAGCACGCCGGCTTTGGACCGCTCCTCCCCGACGTGCACCACGTCGACTACGCGAACCGCTATCGCTGCCGCCATTGTGCGACACTTCCCGCGTGCACGCTCGGCTGCGTGACGTCGATCGAGGAAGAGCTCTTCACCCGGCATTTGGACCCGAAGGACGTCGCGGCGATCTTCGTCGAGCCGGTGCAGGGGGAAGGGGGATACGTCGTCCCGCCGCCAGGCTTCCTGTCCGAGCTTCGCGCGCTCTGCGATCGCCACGGTATCCTCCTGGTGTTCGACGAGGTGCAGAGCGGCGTTGGCCGGACCGGGAAGATGTTCGCCTGCGAGCACGAGGGAGTCGAGCCGGACATTCTGCTGACCGCGAAAGGGCTCGGCTCCGGGATGCCGATCGGCGCGATGATCGTGCGCGAGACGGTCGACAAGTGGCAGAACGGGGCGCACGGCTCGACTTTCGGCGGCAACCCGGTCTGCTGCGCGGCGGCGCTGGCGACGCTTGACGTGGTGGAAGGGGGGGCGATGGCCAACGCTGCGCTGCAGGGGGAGCGATTGCTGGCGGGTTCGCGCGCGCTGATGGCCAGGCACGACTGCATCGGCGACGTGCGCGGGGTGGGGCTGATGGTCGGGCTCGAGTTCGTGAAGGATCGCACGACCCGCGAGCCCGCCGGGGAGCTGGTACACCGGATCGTGGAGCTGGCATTCTCGCGCGGATTGCTCTTGTTAGGCGCGGGAAAGAGCTCGCTCAGGCTGGCGCCACCGCTGGTCATTGATTCGGTCGACATCGACCGCGGCCTGGCGATGCTCGACCAGTGCATTGCGGAGTGCACGGCGGGCGCTGCGTGAGCACGCGCGTCGGCAAGGTCGTCCCCATGCGCGACGCGATCGCGCAACACGTGCACGACGGCGACGTGCTGGTGATCGAAGGGTTCACGCACCTCATCTGCTTCGCTGCGGCGCACGAGATCATCCGCCAGAAGCGTCGCGACCTCACACTGTGCCGCCTCACCCCCGATGTCATTTATGACCAGATGATCGCGGCGGGGTGCGCGACGAAGCTGGTCTTCTCGTGGGCAGGAAATCCGGGGGCAGGCTCGCTGCACGCGTTTCGTCGAGCGGTCGAGGCAAAGCCGCCGACCCTCGCGATCGAGGAGTACTCGCACTTCGGGATGGTGGCGCGCTTCTCGGCGGGGGCGGCGCGTCTCCCCTTCTGGCCGCTGCGGGACTACCAGGGGACCGACCTCCCGGTCGCCAATCCGCAGATTCGCTCGATCACCTGTCCCTACACCGGGACAGCGATCGCCACCGTCCCCGCACTGAATCCCGACGTGACGATCGTGCACGCGCAACGCGCCGACGCCGAGGGGAACACGCAGATCTGGGGGTTGCTCGGTGTGCAGAAGGAGGCGGCGTTCGCGTCGAAGCGGGTGATCGTGGTCGTCGAGGAACTCGTCGACTCGTCGGTGATCCGCGCCGATCCGAATCGCACGATCATTCCCGGGATGATCGTCGACGCGGTGGTCGTCGAGCCATGGGGGGCGCATCCGTCGTACGCGCAGGGGTGCTACGATCGCGACAACCCGTTCTACACGGCATGGGAAGCGATCTCGCGCGACGCCGAGCGCCTGCAGGCGTATCTCGACGAGTGGGTGTACGGTGTCACCGACCGGGCGGAGTACGTGCGCCGTCAGCCGCAACTGGTGGAGCGGTTGACGGCGCGGCGGGCGATGAGCGGGGAGGTTTCGTATGGATACTGAGGAGCGGACGGGAGACGTGGGACGGGAGACGGGGGTGCGCTTCGCGCCTAACGAGCTCATGGCGTGTGTCGCTGCGCGTGAGCTGCGGGATGGCGAGGTCGTCTTCGTGGGGATTGGATTGCCGAACCTGGCGTGCAACCTGGCGCGACGGACGCATGCGCCGGGGCTGGTGCTCATCTACGAATCGGGGGCGATCGGGGCGCAGCCGGAGCGGTTGCCGGTGTCGATCGGGGATCCGTCGCTGGTTACCGGATCACTGATGGTCTGCAGCATGGCCGATGTCTTCCAGTGCTTCCTGCAGAACGGGCGCATCGAGGTCGGGTTCCTGGGCGGGGCGCAGGTCGATCGGTTCGGGAACATCAACACGACGGCGATCGGTGACTACGCGTCACCTAAAGTGCGACTGCCGGGGGCCGGGGGGGCGACGGAGATTGCGATTCACGCCAAGCGTACGCTCATCATCGCCCGGCTCGACCGGCGGGCGTTTCGCGAACAGGTCGACTTCATCAGTTCGCCGGGGCATCGGGCGCGTGGCGGGAGTCGTGCGGAGCTCGGGATCCCCGGGGCGGGGCCGACGCGAGTGATCACCGACAAGGCGATTCTCGCGGCGAATGTCGAGACCGGAGAGCTGGAGTTGGCGGCGTTGTATCCGGGTGTGACGGTCGACGAGGTGCGCGCGGGGATTGGGTGGGAGCTTTCGGTGCGGGAGTCGCTCGAGGTGGTTGCGGCGCCGAGTGCGGAGGAGTTGCGTGCACTGCGAGAGGACGTGAAGGTGGAGTAGGAGACTTCTGCGCGTAGTTTGTCTCTTCTGTCCCATGCTGCTCCTGTAGCGCTCGAGTCCTCGACCCGGAGACTCCGCGGACTCCGCGGACTCCGCGGTAAAAGCTCTTTAACCGCGGAGAGCGCGGAGAGCGCGGAGAGCGCGGAGAGCGCGGAGAGCGCGGGGAGCGCGGAGAGCGCGGAGGGGGACGGCGCACCCGATCGCTTCTTAGCGATTTCGTATCTGCTACATGGATGTCCAAGTGACTCCGCGATGAACGGTGGGTGAACGCACGCAAGGGTGACGCGAGGCGCGTGCGCGCTGTCAGGGGACCACACTCAAATGCGTGTTCCTGCCAGTGGAGCGACACGCGACGCTGGGCCTGACGGTTGGGCGCGAGGCGAGTCGGATCCGCTCTCCCCAGCCACCGGAGCACGACATGCCCTCGCAGTTGCAGCCGCCCGCATCACGCCTCGTCTTCATCATTCGTAGCAGCGCTTCGCGCCGCGCCGCCGTGCGCACGGTGCGCTCATGAGCCTCGTCGAGACTGCTGTTCAGCTCGCGGCACCGTGGCAATCGCTGTACGACGACTCGACGGTGCTCTCGACGTCGGTGATCGCCGTGCACCTGACGGCGCTCCTGATCGGCGGCGGACTGGCGGTCGCGGCCGACCGGGCCACGCTCCGCGCCACCGGGCGCCCGGCCGACGACCGTCAGCGGCAGCTGCACGAGCTCAGTGCGGTGCATCGTCCGGTACTCATCGCACTTTCCGTCCTCTTCATCAGCGGACTCGCCCTGACCGCGGCCGACCTCGGGACGTTCCTCGTCTCCCCTGTCTATTGGGTCAAGTTCGGCTTCGTCGCGCTCCTCCTCGCGAACGGCGCGTGGATGCGCGCCAACGAGCAAGGGCTGCGCAAATCGGCGAGTGCAGGGGAGTCGCTCGATGCGCCGCCGGCGCTCGCACGCTGGCAACGCATGCGCTGGAGCTCGTGGGCGAGCATCGCGCTCTGGGTCACGACCCTCGTCCTCGGCACCGCGCTCGTCAACAACGCCTGAGCAGCAACCGTCACCGCATCCCATTTCCGCCGAGCGTTCCCATGTCGCCGCACGACGCATCTCCCGAAGCTCCGTCGTCCTGCACCACCTCCTGCACCACCGACCGTGTCCGTGATGGCATCCTCGCGTTAGGCGCGGAGGCCGCGCGACTGGACCGCCGAGGCTTCCTGACGCAGAGCATGCTGGCCGGCGCGATCCTCGCGCTGGCGGCGTGCGGCACCAGCAGCTTCCTTTCGCCCGACGCGCCGGCATCCATAGGGTCCTCGATCAAGGTCGCCGACTACAGCGCGCTCTCGGCCGTTGGGGGGATCGCGCTGGTCACGGTGAGCGGCGCCTCGCTCGCCATCGTGCGCACCTCGAGCACCACCTTCCTCGCGCTGTCACGCGTCTGCCCGCACGAGGGATCGATCATCTCGACGTATCAATCCGGCTTCCGCTGTCCCCGGCACGGCGCGACCTTCTCGGCGACCGGGACGTGGGTGGGAGGGCAGCCCACGACGAGTCTTCATCAGTACGCCACCTCGTACGACGCCACGTCGGACACGCTGACCATCAGCTGAGGACCAGCCGGCGAGGGGCGGGAGGCGATATCTTGCGCACTCCGCTCACCGCACGGGCGCATGACTCCTGAAGAATTCCGGGCCGCTGGACACCAACTGATCGACTGGATCGCCGACTATCGCGCGCGCGTGTACGACGGCACGCTCCCGGTGATCGCGCAGACGAGCCCCGGCGAGGTGCGCGCCGCGCTCCCAGCGGCGCCACCCGAGCAGGGCGAGCCCTTCGATGCGATGCTGCGCGACATCGATCGGATCGTCGTCCCGGGGCTCACGCTCTGGCAGCACCCCAATTTCCACGGCTACTTCCCCGCCAACTCTTCGCTTCCGAGCGTCCTGGGCGATCTCCTGAGTACGGGGCTGGGGGTGCTGGGACTCTCGTGGCAGGCCGCGCCGGCGCTCACCGAGGTCGAGGAAGTCGCCACCGACTGGCTGCGGCAGATGGTGGGGCTCTCCGATGCGTGGAAGGGAGTCATCCAGGACACCGCGTCGACGACCACGATGCTCGCGCTCATCTGCGCGCGCGAGCGGGCGACCGGGTTTTCGTTAGGCACGAGCGGGATGCAGCGGCTTGAGTCGCCGCTCGTCGTCTACACCTCGGTGTACGCGCACAGTTCGGTGGACAAGGCGGCGCTCCTCGCCGGCTTCGGGCGCGACTTCGTGCGCCACATCCCCTGCGACGACACCTTCGCCATGCGCGCCGACGCACTCGAGGCGGCGATGGCCGAGGATGTCGCGGCCGGGCGCACGCCGTGTGCGGTGGTGGCGACGACCGGGACGACCACGTCGACGGCGATGGATCCGGTCGCGGCGATCGTCGGCGTCGCGAGGCGCTTCGGCGCGTTTGTCCACGCCGATGCGGCGATGGGCGGGTCGGCGATGATCCTCCCCGAGTGCCGCTGGATGTGGGACGGGATCGAGGGGGCCGACTCGGTCGTGGTCAACGTGCACAAGTGGCTGGGCGTCGCCTTCGACTGCACGATGCACTTCGTGCGCGACAGCGAACTGCTCATTCGCGTGATGTCGACCAACCCGAGCTACCTGCGCTCGTCGGTGGACGAGCAGGTGCGCAATTATCGTGACTGGGGGCTCCCGCTCGGGCGTCGCTTCCGCGCGCTCAAGTTCTGGTTCCTGGTGCGCGAGCAGGGAGTGGCCGCGTTGCAGGCTCGCCTTCGTCGCGACATCGCCAACGCACAGTGGTTGGCGCAGGCGATCGCGTCGTCACCCGAGTGGCGCGTCCTCGCACCCGTCCCGCTGCAGACGCTCTGCGTCCGACACCAGCCCGCGGGACTCGACGCCGACGCGCTGGACGCCCACACCCAGCGCTGGTGCGAGGCGATCAACCGCTCGGGCAAGGCCTACCTCACGCCAGCGACGCTCGAGGGGCGCTGGATGGTGCGCGTCTCGATCGGCGCCGAGTCCACCGAGCGCCAGCACGTCGAGTCGCTGTGGCGCGTCATGCAGCGCGCCGCCGCCGAGAGCGCAGGCGCGCCGCGAGCTGCACCACTCGCGGCGGCGCCTAACGCCTAACCCTTTCCCTTGGCCTTCTCCCAGCTGTCGCGCAGCGTGACCGTCCGGTTGTAGACGGGTACGCCACGCCCCGCCGACGCGGCGGCGTCGTGGATGAAGTAGCCCGTGCGCTCGAACTGGTAGCGCGATCCGGGCTCGTCCTTCGCCGTGCTCGGCTCGATGTACGCCTTCGGCACGACGACGAGCGACTCCGGGTTGATCACCGAGAGAAAGTCCTTCCCCTCCTCGACCGCGTCGGGGTCGGCGACGGTGAAGAGGCGGTCATACAACCGCACCTCGCACTCGATCGCGTGCCGCGCCGAGACCCAGTGGATCGTCCCCTGCACCTTGCGGCCGTCGGGGGTGTCGCCGCCGCGGGTCGCCGGATCGTACGTGCAGCGCAGCTCGACGATCTCCCCACGATCGTCCTTGATCACGTCCGTGCACGTCACGAGGTAGCCGTAGCGCAGGCGCACCTCGCGTCCCGGTGCGAGGCGGAAGAACTTCTTCGGCGGATCCTCCATGAAGTCGTCGCGATCGATCCAGATCTCGCGCGAGAACGGGAGGATGCGTGACCCTTCGCGCGGGACGTCGTGCGGGAAGTACGGCGCATCCAGCTCCTCGACGAGATCCTCCGGATAGTTGGTGATCACGAGCTTGAGCGGCTTGAGGACGCACAGCACGCGCGGCACCTGCATGTTGAGGTCGTCGCGCACGGCGTGCTCGAGCTTTGCCAATTCGGTGCGCGCGTCGGAGCGCGCCACGCCGACACTCTCGGCGAAGTTTCGGATCGCCTCGGGCGTCACGCCGCGACGCCGCAGGCCGGCGACAGTCGGCATGCGGGGGTCGTCCCATCCGGTGACGTGCCCCTCGTTCACCAGACGTAACAGCTTGCGCTTGGAGAGGACGGTGTAGTCGAGCTGCAAGCGGGCGAACTCGGTCTGTTCGGGCGGGTTGACGAAGCCGGCTTCCTTCACCAGCCAGTCGTAGATGTCGCGGTTGTCCTTGAACTCCAGCGTGCATAACGAGTGGGTGATCCCCTCGATGGCATCGCTCAGTCCGTGAGCGAAATCGTAGAGCGGATACAGGCACCACTCGTTCCCGCGCCGGTAGTGCGGCGCATGGCGGATGCGCAGGAGGAGCGGGTCGCGCATGATCATGTTGGGGTGCGCCATGTCGATCCTGGCGCGCAACACGTGCGCCCCGTCGGGGAACTCGCCGCTCTTCATGCGTTCGAGGAGGGCGAGGTTCTCGTCCACGCTCCGGTCCCGGTACGGCGAGTTTGTCCCCGGCGTATTGACCGTTCCGCGCCCGGTGCGAATCGCCTCCTCATCCTGCGAGTCGATGTACGCCTTCCCTCGCTTGATCAGCGTGAGGGCGATCCCGTACAGCGCCTCGAAGTAGTCGCTCGCGTAATACT
The DNA here is from genome assembly GCA_964637355.1 of uncultured Gemmatimonadaceae bacterium. Taxonomy (GTDB): domain Bacteria; phylum Gemmatimonadota; class Gemmatimonadetes; order Gemmatimonadales; family Gemmatimonadaceae; genus SCN-70-22. The sequence continues at coordinate 99 of CAZWVG010000210.1, read as the reverse complement.
CGGCGTCCCAGTGGAAGCCGAGCCAGCGCACGTCTTCCTTGATCGCGTTGACGTACTTGATGTCTTCGGTGAACGGGTTGGTGTCGTCGAAGCGCAGGT
>CAZWVG010000209.1:0-10277 GCA_964637355.1 uncultured Gemmatimonadaceae bacterium | reverse complement strand
ATGATGGCGCAGGGGCGCGCGCGCGCCGACGGCGCCTTTCCCAATCCGACCTTCGAGTGGCGGCGCGAGCATCTGTCGAGCCCTCTCCGCCCCGACATCTTCACCACCGTCCAGCTCCCCGTCGACGTGACCGGCCGCCGCCTCGCGTTGCGGTCTGCCGGCAGTGCATTGTTGGAGCGCGGTCGCGCCGATTCGAGCGATGTGGCGCGCCAGTTCGAAGGATCCGTCATGCGCGCCTACTGGCGCGCGGCGCTGGGCCAGGAACTCCTCACCGTGGCGAGCACCGAGCGACGGGCGCGCGAGGAGATGGCCACCTTCGATGCCAACCGTGCGCGCGAAGGGGCCGTGGCCGAAGTCGCGGCGATCCGCACGCAGCTGGAGACCGATCGGGCGCGCATCGCCGAAGCGACGGCGCGCGGGGAGGCCGCGCGTGCAGCGGCCGATCTCGCGCGGCTCCTTGGCATGCGCGCCGATTCGCTCCCTCCGCTTAGTCGCCTGGGCGACGTGCGTGCGCTCGCCAGTGTGCCTGACGAGTCGACCGCCATTGCGCGGGCGCTCGCCCAACGCGCCGACCTCGCCTCGCTGCGCTACGCGGCGCGCGAGGCGTCGCACCGCGCGAGTGCCGAACGACGCGGCGTGATCTCCGACCTGCAGCTCGTCTCGGGCTACAAGGAAACGAGCGGCTACACCACGGGCGTGCTGGGGATGATCGTCCCTCTCCCGCTCTTCAGCCGAAACGACGGCGCGCGAGAGCGCACCGCCGGAGAATTGCAACTGGCGGATGCCGCCCTGCGCGATGCCGAGCTGCGGGTGCGCGGCGAGGTCGTTGCCGCGCTGCAGGCACTCGCGGCCATGCGACAGGCGCTCGATGGCGGCACCACCGGCCTCGATGCGCGTGCCGCCGAAGTCGCCCAGATCGCCGAGGGGGCGTACCGCGAAGGCGCCATCTCGCTGATGGAACTCGTCGAGGCCCAACGCGCCCGCGCCGAGACTCGCGCCGCTGCCCTCCGCTGGACTGTAGACCTGCACCTCGCCTTGCTCGAACTGAATCGCGCCACCGGGGCGCCGCTCCTGGAGAATCCGTGATCTCGCATCGCATCGTTCCGGCCGGCGCCCATCGCGCGCTCGCCCCGATCCTCTTGCTGTTCCTTGCCGTCGGCTGCGGCGAGGGGGATGCCGCCCCGACACCGGCCGACTCGTCCCGCGCGAGCGCACCGACAAACTCGGCGCTGCTGTCGGCCGAATCGGTCCGCATCGCCGGGTTCACCACCGCTCCCGTGACCCGCGAGGCGTGGCGAGAAGTGTGGCGCGTCCCCGGACGTCTCACGCTCGATGCCGCGGCGACGGAGCCCATCGGGTCGATCGTCGAGGGGCGCGTCATCAAGGTCTACGCGATGCCCGGTGATCGCGTGAGCCGCGGACAGGTGCTCGTTGCGATCCACAGTCATGAGATGATGGACGCGCGCGCAGCCCTCGCCCGCGCGCACGCCTCGCAGACACGCGCCGATGCCAACCTCGGCGTCGCGACGAGCGCTGCGGAGCGCGGCGATCGTCTCTTCGCCCTCAAGGCCGTGTCGGCCGCGGAACTCGAGCGGCTCAAGGCGGCCCGCACCGACGCCGAGGCCGCGCGCGATGAGGCGGCGGCGGAGCTCACGCGCGCGCAGGAGTTCCTCGATCACCTGCTTGGCGACGGCCCGCTCCCGGCTGGATACGACGAACACTGGGTCCTCGTGCGGTCGACGATCGACGGCCTCGTCGTGTCGCGCGAGGTGCAACCGGGCAACGTGGTGCTCATCGGCGCGCCGCTCCTGACGGTGAGCCGCACCACCGCCCTCACGCTCGTGTTGCAGCTGCCGGACGCCGCGGCATCGGCCGCGCGGGTCGGCGACGGCGTGCACTTCACCGTCCCGGCCGCGCCGGGCGTCTCCTTCGCGGCACGCGTCACGCGCGTCTTCCCGGCGATGGACACGCTCACCCGCACGGTGGAGGTCCAGGCGGCCGTGCAGGATCCGCGCGGCGTCCTCAAGCCGGAGATGTTCGTCGAGGCAGAACTCACCGGGGCACCGGCTGGCGCCACGCTCTCCGTCCCGTCCGAGGCGATTCAGGCGTTCGAGGGCGACACCGTCGTCATCACCGGCACGCCGAAAGGTGACGCCATGCAGCTGACGGCGGTGCCGGTGCGCGCCGGGCGGCGATCGCTCACCCGCACCGAGATCCTCAGCGGCGTCGACAGCGGGCTCGCAGTCGTCGTCAACGGCGCGGCCGTCGCCAAGGCAGAGATCCTCAAGCGGCGCAGCGGGTCCTGATCATGCGCCGCCTCATCGCATTTGCCCTCCGCAATCGCCTGTTTGTCCTGGGCGGTGTGCTCACCGCAGTGGGGATCGGGCTCTTTGCCCTCCTCCGCATCCCGTTCGACGCCTTCCCCGACCTCACCGGAACGCGCGTCGACGTCATCGCGGTCGCTCCCGGCATGGCCCCCGAAGACGTCGAGCGCCTCGTCACCTATCCGCTCGAATCGTCGCTCATGGGGATCGAAGGCGCATCGCAGGTGCGCTCGGTCTCGAAGTTCGGGCTCTCGCTGATCACCGTCCCGTTCCCCGACGGGATGGACATCTACTTCGCCCGCACGCTCGTGCAGCAGCGCTTGAACGATGCCAAGGCGCTTCTCCCCGCGGGCGTCGAGCCGACGCTCGGCCCGGTCTCCACGCCGATGGGGGAGCTGTACCAGTACGTCGTCACCAGCGACTCGCTGTCGCTCACTGAACTCAAGACGCTGCAGGAATACACGATTCGTCCCCGCCTCCGCACCGTTCCCGGGGTCTCGGAGGTGAATACGTGGGGCGGGAAGACCGAGCAGGTGCAGGTGATCGTCGATCCCGTGCGCCTCGCATCGCGACGTCTCACCATCGACGACGTGCACCGCGCACTCGCCGAGAACAACCAGACGTTCGGCGGCTCGTACCTCGAGACCGGCGGCGAGCGCTACACCGTGCGCGGACTGGGGCGCGTGGACCAGATGCGCGACGTGGAGAACATCGTGATCGGCGCGACCGCGGGAATACCGATTCGCATTGCCGATGTAGCCACCGTGCAGTCGGGAGCGCTCCCGCGACAGGGCGCCGTGACCAAGGACGGTACCGGCGAAGTCGTGAGCGGAATGGTGCTCAAACTCAAGGGCGCAGATTCTCGCCGCGTGATCAAGGCGGTGCGTGCGCGCATGGAGGAGATCCGCGCCGCCATCCCGCCTCATGTGGAGATCACCCCGTTCTACGACCAGACCGATCTCGTCAGCCGCACCACGCACACCCTGACGAAGAATCTGATCGAGGGAGGGTTGCTGGTCATCGCCGTCCTCTTCCTCTTCCTGCGCAACGTGCGCGCCTCGCTGATCGTGGCGTCGGTGATCCCGCTCTCGATGCTGCTTGCCTTTGGGCCGATGTACCTGTTTGGCTACTCGGCAAACCTGATGAGCCTCGGTGCGCTCGACTTCGGGCTCATCGTCGATGCGTCGGTGGTGATGGTCGAGAACTTCGTCCGGCGACTCGAGACCGGAAAGGAGAGCGAACGGCTGGTGCTCTTCCAGTCGGCCGCTCTCGAGGTCGGGCGTCCGATCCTGTTCGGCATCGCCATCATCGTTGCGGTGTACCTCCCCATCTTTGCGCTCGACGGGATGGAAGGGCGCATGTTCAAGCCCATGGCGTTCACGGTGGTGACGGCCGTCCTGGGGTCGCTCCTGCTGGCACTGACGTACGTCCCGTCGGTCTGCGCGTGGCTGCTGCATCACAAGGACGAGGTGGCGAGTCCCTTCTTCGAAGCGCTTAACCGTCGTTATGCGCGACGTCTGGACTGGGTCCTCGCACGCGGTGCACGGGTCGTCGCGATCTCCCTGGTCCTCGTGACCGCGGCCGTGACGTCGCTCAAGTGGATCGGGACCGAGTTCATGCCGCGACTCAACGAGGGATCGATCCTGATCAACACGCGACGGCTCCCCTCGGTCTCGCTCGCCGACGCGACGCGTCTCTCGTTGCAGGCCGAGCGGATCGTGAAGTCGCTTCCCGAGGTGGAAACGGTGGTGACGAAGGAGGGGCGCCCCGACCTCGCGACCGAGGCGATGGGACTCTTCGAGGGCGACATGTACGTCATCCTCAAGCCGCAGGACGAGTGGACCTCGGCCAAGACGCCGGAAGGGCTCGTCTCGATCCTCGATTCGGCGCTCGCGGTGATCCCCGGGCTGCAGATCTCGTTTACGCAGCCGCTCGCGATGCGCCTCGATGAGGCCGAGAGCGGGATCAAGACCGATCTCGGCGTCAAGGTGGTCAGCAACGACATCGAGAACAACATCCGGATTGCCGATCGCATCCTCGGGATCATCCAGCAGGTCGAGGGGAACGCCGACGCCTCGGTCGAGGTGAGCGACGGGTCGGGGCAGGTGTCCATCCACGTGGACCGCGAGGCGCTCGCACGCTACGGACTCTCGGTCGGCGACGTGCAGCGCCCCCTCGAGCTGGCGATGGGAGCGCACGTGGCGAGCGAGATGGTCGACGGTCCCCGTCGTGTCGGTCTCGTCGTGCGTTACCCGGAACGCGAGCACAACGACGTGAGTGCGCTCTCTCGCCTCACGATCCGCGCAGCCTCCGGGGCCCTGGTCCCCCTGTCGGCCGTCGCGACGCTCGTCTCGACCACCGGTCCGGAATTGATCGGGCATGAAGACGGACAGCGGCGCGCACTCGTGCTGAGCAACGTGCGCGGCCGCGACCTCGGGAGCTTCGTGAGCGAAGTGCGCGAACGGATCGCCCGCGAGCTGCAACTTCCGCCGGGGACGTTCCTCGAATGGGGAGGGCAATACGAGAACCAGCAGCGCGCCATGCAGCGCCTCGCGCTCGTGGTCCCCGCGGCATTGCTCCTGATCTATCTCCTCCTCTTCGCGTCGTTCCGCTCGATCACCCAGTCGGCGCTCGTCCTCACCAACGTCCCGTTCGCGCTCGTGGGCGGAATCGCGATGCTCTGGCTTCGCGGGATCAACCTGAACCTGTCGGCGAGCATCGGCTTCATTGCGCTGTTCGGCATCGCCGTGCTCAACGGCGTGGTCCTGGTGACGCACATGAACGCGTTGCGGATCAGCGGATTGCAGCTCGACGCCGCGGTGCGCCGCGGTGCTGCCGATCGTTTGCGCCCCGTGCTGATGACCGCTCTCGTCGCCAGCCTTGGCTTCGTTCCGATGGCGCTGTCGCATTCGCCGGGGAGCGAGGTGCAGCGCCCGCTGGCGAGCGTGGTGATCGGCGGCTTGATCACCTCGACGATCCTGACGCTCTTCGTCCTCCCGACGCTCTACCTCGCGTTGGAGAAGTGGCGTGCGCGCCGCGAAGCGCGCATCCGCGAAACCGAGGGCGAGGACGCGTTAGGTGTGGTGCCGCGGACGGTCACGGGGGAGGCGTAGCGCGCCTTCGGCGACCGACGCCACGAAGCGGCACCCCTCTCCTCCGCTCGTCGCGCACTCGACCTCGCGCACGCGAAACCGGTCGCCAACGACCGCGCGCTGCAGGCGCTCGAACGCCCCCGCGTAGTACGCACACTGCGGCACCGGTGCCCGATACGACCGACAGAGCGGCGAATCGGCCACGCGTAGCTCGACGAACGTCCCCGTCCGCAGCGACCAGTGCACCTGGTACGAAAAGCGCCCGCTCCCCGCGAACGTCCAGGCGTGCCGCGACGCGGCACGCCACAGGAGCCACGATGACGCCGCGGCGGGAAGGAGTCGCAGCAGCTGTTGCACGGCGCGCGGAATGCGGTTTCGCAGGAGATAGTCCCCCGTCCGGCGCCCGGCATCGCGCAGGACCTCGTCCGCATCGTCCCCGCATCGCGCCCGCACGGTGCGCATGAGCGCTGCCGCCTCGCGCTCATCCACCGGATGCTCGGGGAGCGTCGCCAGCGTTCGTCCGGTCGCCAGCTGCAACGCGAGCACGGCGAGCGTATCGCCGCTGTGTGCACGCAGCGATGCCACGGTCTGCAGGATCGCGTTCGGCCCTACGACTCCCGCGGCCGTCGGCGCGCGCACCGCGGTGCCCACGCCGGTCACACGGTGCGCGAGAACGCTCCCGTCGCCTGCTGCCCCGGGAGGTATGCGTCGAACGACGTGCAGATGTTGCGCAGGAAGTAGCGCCCCAGTTGCGTGACGCGCACCGCGTCCCACGACACGTCGACGAGCCCGTCTTCCTCGAATGGCGCGAGCCGTTCCAGCACCCCCGGGATCGCGTCGACCGCAGGGCGCGCGATCTCGAGGTCGCACATCAGGCGCAGGATCGCCGAGCGACGCGCCCGGTCGTCCGGGGTGAGCAGGTGCCCGCGCACGATCGGGAGCGCTCCTTCGCCCACGTGGGTTCTCCATCGCTCGATCTGCGCAGCGTTCTGCGCGAATCGGCCAGCGACTTCGCTGATCGCGCTCATCCCAACGCCGATCAGGTGCCCCGGCGGACGCGTGGTATAGCCCATGAAGTCGCGATGCAATCGCCCGGCGCGCTGCGCGACCGCGAGCGAATCGTCCTTGAGGGCGAAGTGATCGAGGCCGATCCACTGGTATCCGGTTCCGGTGAATCCCTCGACGGCCATCCCAAACAGCGCACTGCGGGTGGCCGCATCGGGGAGCTCGTCGTCGGCAATCGCCCGCTGGTGTGCGAACATCGCCGGCAGGTGGGCATACCCGAAGCATGCCACACGATCCGGGGACATCGCGCGTACGTGCGCGATGGTCGACCAGAACGACGCGCGCGTCTGCCGCGGGAGCCCGTAGACGAGGTCCACGTTCACCCCGGTGAAGCCGGCGTCGCGACTGGCGGCCACCATCTCCTCCACGAGCTCCGTCGGCTGCAAGCGCCCGATGGCCGCCTGCACCTTCGCGTCCAGGTCCTGCACTCCGAAGCTGATTCGGTCGAAGCCGAGTGCGCGGAGATGGAGGAGCTGCGCAAAGGTCGTCACGCGCGGATCCCCCTCGATGCTCAGCTCCGCCCCAGGTGCGAATCGCACGTGCGATTCTATCATGCGCATCAGCCGCTCGAGCTGCGCGTCGGAGAGGTGATTGGGCGTGCCGCCCCCCCAGTGCATCTGCTGCACCGGCCGCCCGTCGCCGAAGGCGCCGAAGACCAGCGCCAGCTCGTCATCGAGCCGGTCGAGGTACGCGTCGATCGTCGACATGCGGCTGGTGGCGATCGCGTGACACCCACAGTACAGGCACCGCTTGAGGCAGTACGGCAGGTGCACGTAGAGCGAGACGGGATCCTCATCCTGCGCGCCGTCGGCGAGCGCTGCCGCGTACGACGGAGCCCCGAACGTCGTCGACCACGCCGGAACCGTGGGATAGCTGGTGTAGCGTGGCCCCCGCTGGTCGTAGCGCTGCAGCAAGTTTGTATCGATCACCATGCTCGGCTCCGTCAGCACGCGCGAATGTCGGCGCGCGGATCGTGCGCCGAGAGCGAAGCGGCCTGTTCCGGCGTCATCCCGCACGGTGCCGAGTCGTCGTCGCCAAGCACCGGGAGGTGGCGTGAGGCGATCGCCGATGCCGCGTCGAGCACTTCGTCCTGCCGCACGCGGCGTCGCCGTCCGTGCACGCGCTGGATCTCGGGGGCGCGGGCGAGTCGCGAGCGCTCCTCGGGCGTGAGACGCTTCGACTCGTCGAAGCCCCAGTCCACCGTCTCCTGCCCCCAGTAGTTGATGCGCCCGAGGTCGTAGAAGCGCCGCTGCATCGAGCTCTTGAGGAAGGCCTTGAGGCATCCGCGCAGGTACTTCCTCCGGAAACGGTCCTTGTCCCACAGGTATCCGCCGAATGCTTTCCCCATGTAGAACCGCCGGTAGTTCTTGAGCACGCCGGCGAGGACCTGCTCCCGCGTCATCACATCGGGCTGGATGATCGGCGTCACGAAGTTGTACTTCGCGAAGTCGCGCACCTCGACCTTGTCGCCCAGCTCGGCGAAAAGGTCGGAGAAGGGCCACGGCGTGTAGCAGTTCCAGTTGACGAGGTCCGGCTTCCAGTCCTGCGCCATCTTGTACGTCTCTTCCAGCGTTTCGGGCGTCTCGTTCTCCAGGCCGACGATGAATTGCGCCTCGGTGACGATGCCGTTCGCGCGCAGCAGCTCGATGGCGCGCTTGCTCTGCTCGAGCTTGATCTCCTTGTTGAAACGGTCGAGCTTGAGCTGCGCCGCCGCCTCGGTACCTAACGACACGTGTACCAGGCCGGCCCGCCGCCAGAGCGGGAGGTACGCCTCGTCGCGCAGGATATCGGTGACGCGGGTATTGATCCCCCACTTGACTGGGAGGGCGCGCCGCTCGAGTTCCTCGCACAGGGCGATGAACTTCTTCCGGTTGATCGTCGGTTCCTCGTCGGCGAGGATGAAGAAGCCGACCTGATGGTCGCGCACCAGCGTCTCGATCTCGTCGACGAACTTGACCGGGTCGCGCGAGCGGTACGTGCGCCAGAACTTCCACTGCGAACAGAAGCTGCAGGTGAACGGGCAGCCACGCGCGAAGTTCGGGACCGCCACTCGGCAGCCTAACGGGATGTAGACGTACTTCGACCAGTCGAGGATGCCCCAGTCGGGGACGAGCGTATCGAGATCCTGGATCGGCGGATGCGCCGGCGTCGCGACCGGTCGCCCATTCTCGATGAAGGCGATCCCGCGAATCGAGGCGCGATCGCGCCCGAACGTCCCCTCGTCGACCGCGCGCGCCAGGTTGGCCACGATCTCCTCTCCCTCGCCGCGCACCACCACGTCGATCCACGGCGCCTCGTCGAGTACCTGCGCGAACATGAAGGTCCCGTGGATTCCGCCCAGGACCGTGAGCGCGTCCGGATGCACCTGACGGGCAAGCTTGAGCGTCTCCTGCGCCTTGTAGATGGCCGGCGTGATCGCGGTGCAGAGCACCAGGTCGGGACGGTCGGCGCGGAGGAGCGCCTCGAGCTGATCGTCTTCGATGCGGTCGGTCATCGCATCGATGAAGCCGACGTCGTCGAACCCGGCCTGCTTGAGGGCGCCCGCGATGTACGCGGCCCACGCCGGGGGCCAGGTTCCGGCGATCTCAGCGCCGCCGGAGTGGTAGTTGGGATGGATGAGGAGCAGGCGCACGCGAAGACCTCCGCCGTGTTGTACCGCGCGAGTGACACATCATGGTGTCAGCGCCAGAGTACACGCGTCGGCCGGTCAGCGTAACAGGGGTTTCCCTCACCATCCACGTAAGGTTTTCGGGCGAATACGCAGGCCCCGAGCTCACGACGGCTCCCGCAGCCGAGCCTCGAGCGTCTCGCGCCGCGACCGTCCGACGCGCAGCCGCACCCCGCCATGCAGCTGCACCCAGTACTCGCTCCCTTCGTTTCTCAGCATCATCGCCACGCGGTCGAGCTGCACGATCGCCGAGCGGTGAATGCGCATCCAGCGCTGCGGATCGAGTCGCTCCTCGAGGTGCTGCATCGAATCACGAATCACGTAGCGATGCGTCCCCACATGCAGCTCGGCGTACTGTCCGCTTGCGGTGATGTAGTCCACCTGCGCGACGGGAACGACGCGCAACTTCCCGCGCGTGTCGACGGCGATGCGCTCGAGATATCCGCCCGGTGCAGGGACGGCGCCGTCGGCGGGCGTCGACCGATTCGGTCCCGGAGTCGCGTCCGCTGCTCCCTTGCCCGACCGGAGCAGCGACATCAACTGCTCGTGCATGCGCTCCCGCTCGTCGGAGGCGACGCGACGTCGTGCCCGGGCGAGCGCTTCCCTGAATCGCGAATCGCGGAACGGCTTGACGAGGTAGTCGACGGCGGCAGCGTCAAACGCCGAAAGCGCATACCGATCGTAGGCGGTCACGAAGATGGTGGCCGGCATCGCCTGCGTCCCGATCGCCTGCACCACCTCCACTCCCGACATGCGCGGCATCTGGACATCGAGGAAGACGAGATCGGGGCGCTCGGTGCGAATCGCGCCGACCGCCTCCTCCCCATCGCTCGCGGTACCGACGACTTCGATGTCCGTCTCCTGCGCCAGGAGGGCGAGGAGACGGCGCCTCCCCAATGGCTCGTCGTCGACCACGAGCACACGCAGCGCCGTCACGCCCCTGCCCCGCTGCCGGACGCTTGTCCACTCATCTCTCCGGACACCACGTCGTCGGCCATGCGCACCTCGGCGCGCGTATGGTAGGGCAACACGATGCGCGCGCACACTCCCCCGCTCGCGTCGGGTAGCAGGTCGAAGTGCTGCTGCTCGCCATAGAGCTCGGAGAGGCGTCCCCTCGTGAGGCGGAGC
>CAZWVG010000208.1:0-10291 GCA_964637355.1 uncultured Gemmatimonadaceae bacterium | reverse complement strand
GTTCGCAGCGTCGCCCGCCGCCACCGTCACATCTTGTCCGAACCCTGCAGCAGCCGCATGAAGAAGGTCACGGCTGTGGCGAAGTCGGTGGACGAGACGCGCTCGTTGACACCGTGCACGCGCGAGCGGTCGCCTTCGCCTAACGGGATCGGAAGGAACCGGTAGACCCGGGCGCTGTGCGGCCCCCAGTACTTGGCGTCGGTCCCTCCCATCACGAGATACGGAATCACCGGGACCGGCTCGCCGCTCATCCCGCTGATCGTCGCAGCAATCAGCTTGTAGGCGGGATCGTTGGTGTCGGACACGGGCGACGGATTGACCCCGACGCTGTCGAGCTGCGCGACGTGCACCTGCGAATCGGCGATGACCTGCGTGACGCGATCCATCACCGACTGCACCGTCTCCCCGGGCTTGATGCGGAAGTTCACCACCGCCGTCGCCTCGGGCGGGAGGACGTTGTCCTTGATACCCGCCGAGAGCATCGTCGGCGCCGTGGTGGTGTGCAGGAGCGCGGCGCCCAGTTCGTTCTTCGCGAGCATCGCCTCGACCAGCGGCGCGGTGAGCCAGAGGTTGGCGGTCACCATCCGCTGCCCGAGCGGCTGATACGGCGCCATCGCCTCGATCATCGTGCGCGTGGGGCCGCTCATCGACGACGGGAACTGGTTCGTCTCCAGTCGCTCGATCGCGCGACTCAGCGCTCCCACCGATGTGCGCGCGGTCGGCATCGACGAGTGCCCTCCTTCGGCGAGCGCGGTGAGCTTGAGCGAGACGTACCCCTTTTCGGCGATCCCCACGATCGCCGCCGTCCCGTTGATCCCGGGGAGCATCCCCTTGCCCATGAAGCCCCCCTCGTCGATCACCAGCGCCGGCTTCACGCCGCGGGCGACGAGTTCGTCGACGATCTTCCGCGCGCCGTAGCGTCCACCGACCTCCTCGTCGTGTCCGAACGTGAGGTAGACCGTACGCGCCGGGTGTACGCCAGCGCGGAGCAATCCTTCCACGCCCTCGAGCACGGCGAGGACGGTCGACTTGTCGTCGAGCGTCCCGCGCCCCCACACGTAGCCGTTGGCGATGTCGCCGGAGAACGGCGCGTGCTCCCACTCCGTCAAGTTAGGCTCGGGGACGGGGACGACGTCGATGTGTCCCATGAGCACGATCGGCGGGAGCGTGGAGTCGCGCCCGGTCCACGTGTACAGGAGGCTCAGCCCGTCGACGACTTCGCGGGTGAGCGTGCTGTGCACGAGGGGAAAGGTCTCGCGCAGGTAGTCGTGAAGGCCGAGGAAGGCCGCCGTATCGATCGGTCCCCCCGATGCCAGCGAGACGGTCGGGAACTTGATCGCTCCCGCCAGGTGCATCGCGAGCGCAGCGGTGTCGAGTGGCGGGAGCGGAGCCGGCGCGGCGGCAGCGGCAGGTGCGGGCGGCGGCGTCACGCGCATCGCGCGCACGGCCATGACGCCGAGCAGGACCACGACCACCAGGGCAATTACGGCGAGAAGTCGCTTCATCGATCGGGAGTGTGGGGAGGGGGACATTGGGAATGTGGGGCGAAACGAGGCACCGCGCCAACGCCGGGGCCGCTGCTTCTTCGCGAAGGCCAATGGCGGGTCCCCATACCGCTGGCTCCGTTGCCGCGCGACGGGGAAGGGGGCATACTGCGCAGCACTCGCGCTCGGGCGAACTCACACCGGAGAATGGAGCATGATGCGCAGGGATTTCGTCGTCTCGTCGGCACTCGGAACGATCGGCGCCAGTGCCAGCCACCTCGGTCTCGGGGCGATCAACCTTCCCGCATCCGACGAGCAACCCGAGTCGGTCACTGCAACAAGCGGCGCGGCGACTCGGAAGATCCTCATCGCCGGCGGCGGATTCGGGACGGCGTTCATCCGCTATATGGCGCAGCTCACGGGGAAGCCGCGCCCGCGCATCTGCTACCTCCCGACCGCTTCGGCCGACAGTCCGTACGGATCGCTGTCATTCTACCAGGCGTGTGCCCCGCTCGACGTCGAGCCGCACGTGCAGAACTCCTTCATCGAGAGCCTCTCACAGTCGCAGTCGTGGGCTGAAGTGTTTCTCTCGATGGATGCCATCGTGTGTAGCGGCGGGAACACGCTCAACCAGCAGGCGATCTGGAAGGCGCAGGGGATCGACGAGGTGCTGCGGCAGGCGTGGGACCGCGGGATCGTGCTCGGTGGCGCAAGCGCCGGCTCGTTATGCTGGTTCGAGGAAGGGACGACCGACTCGCGCCCCAAGGCGCTCTCGATCGTGAAGTGCCTCGGCTTCCTCAAGGGGAGCCACTCGCCGCACTACGACGCCGAGCCGGGACGCCGCCCGCTCTACCAGAAGCTGATCACGAGCGGCGAGATGAAGCCCGGCTACGCCTGCGACAACGACGCGGGGATCTACTTCGAGGACAACGAAGTGAAGCGCGTGGTGTCGACGCGTGCCGCGGCCAAGGTCTACTACGTGAGCATGGTCGACGGAAAGATCAATGAGCGGGTGATGGAGCCGGAGCATATCGCATAGGGACGTTCGCGTAGCGGCGCCGCATGGATCGCGCGGCGCCGTGCGAGTGGGAGCCGCGCGGCTGCGCGCCATGCGGGTGCGCGCCGTGCGAATGGGAGCCGTGCCCCCATCCGGCAGGTTGCACCCTACCAGAATTGGTATGGCAACTCGGCGCCGCCCCCGTTAACTCGGAGGGGACGAACGCGTTGCACCTCCCGGCCGCTCGGCGGGCGCCGGGGAGTGGGCGCGCGCGTTCGTTGTGGCGGGCGAAGTCGTCGAGCGCCCCCGCCTCCTGGCGTCCGTGGCTTTCCTGAGCGGCCGACGCATTCTCCCACAGCCCTCAAATCTCAGGCGATGCCGACCGGCGGACGATCGACGCTCACGCAATACATCATCGAGGAACGACGACGCGCGCCGGGCGCAACGGGCGAACTCAACGCGCTCATCACCGACGTCGCGCTCGCCTGCAAGGCGATCTCGCGCCGCGTCGCCTTCGGCGCCCTCGGCGATGTGCTCGGCGCGACCAACACGTGGAATGCGCAGGGGGAGCAGCAGCAGAAGCTGGATGTGCTCGCGCACGACCTCTTCATTCGCGCCAACGAGTGGGGCGGGCACGTGGCGGGGATGGCGTCGGAAGAGCTGGCCGATGTGTACGTCCTCCCCAAACAGTATCCGCGCGGGAAGTACCTCCTCGTCTTCGACCCGCTCGACGGCTCGTCGAATGTCGACGTGAACGTCTCGGTGGGGAGCATCTTTTCGATCCTCCGGGCGCCGGTGCCGGGCCAGGATGCGACGCTCGACGACTTCCTGAAGCCGGGGACGGAGCAGGTGTGCGCGGGGTACGCGATCTACGGTCCGTGCACGATGCTCGTCATCACGTTAGGCAACGGGACGCATGGCTTCACCCTCGACCCGCAGCTGGGGGAGTGGGTGCTGAGCCATCCGAACCTGCGCATTCCCGCTCGCACGAACGAGTTTGCCATCAACGCGTCGAACTCGCGCTTCTGGGAGCCGGCGGTCAAGCGTTACGTGGATGAGTGCCTCGCGGGGCAGGCGGGGGTGCGCGGTGCCGACTTCAACATGCGATGGATCGCCTCGCTGGTCGCCGAGACGCATCGGATCCTGATGCGGGGGGGCGTCTTCCTGTATCCGCGCGACACTCGCGAGCATGTGCGCGCCGGGCGACTGCGCATTCTCTACGAGGTGCACCCGATCTCCTTCCTCATCGAGCAGGCCGGGGGATTGGCGAGCACGGGCGAGGGGCGCGCGCTCGAGCTGCGCCCATCGACCCTGCACGAACGAGTTGGATACGTGTTCGGCTCGGCCGACGAGGTGGCGCGCATCGAGCGGTATCACCGTGAAGTGCCTGACGACGACTACGCCTCGCCGCTCTTCGGGCGGCGCGGACTCTTCGCCGCCCCGGACTGAGCCCCCATGTCGGTCAAGCACCCCATCATCGCCATCACGGGATCGTCTGGCGCAGGGACGACGTCGGTCACGCGTACCTTCGAGAACATCTTTCGCCGCGAGCGGCTCAAGGCGGCGATCGTCGAGGGCGATTCGTTCCATCGCTACGACCGCAAGGACATGAAGCAGGCGATGGCCGATGCCGAGGCGAGCGGGAACTCGAGCTTCTCGCACTTCGGGGAGGAGGCGAATCTCTTCGAGAATCTGGAGCAGCTCTTCCGCGAGTACGGGGAGAGCGGGCGCGGGATCGCGCGGAAGTACCTGCATAACGAGGAGGAGGCGGCGCCGTTCGGGCAGCCGCCGGGGACGTTCACGGCGTGGGAGGAGCTCCCGGAGAGCGAGCTCCTGTTCTACGAAGGGCTGCATGGCGCCGTGGTGACCGGGACGGCAAACGTCGCGCAGCATCCCGACCTCCTCGTGGGCGTGGTGCCGGTGGTGAACCTCGAGTGGATCCAGAAGATCCATCGCGACCGGAACACGCGCGGCTACTCGACCGAGGCGGTGACCGACGTGATCCTGCGCCGCATGCCGGACTACGTGCACTACATCGTCCCGCAGTTCCAGCGCACGCACATCAACTTCCAGCGCGTCCCGGTCGTCGACACGTCGAATCCGTTCATCGCGCGGACGATTCCCACGGCCGACGAGAGCCTCGTGGTGATCCGCTTCGCGAACCCCAAGGGATTCGATTTCCCGTACCTCCTGAGCATGTTGCACGACTCGTGGATGACGCGCGCCAACACGATCGTCTGCCCCGGGGGAAAGATGGAGCTGGCGATGCAGCTCATCTTCACGCCGATGGTGATGCGGTTGATGGAGCGGCGGCGGAAGGCGCTGGGCGGCTAGCGTGCCTCGCGTGATGCCGCCGGGATTCGCCTAACGCGGATCGGCCGGGAGCGCCGGCATGCACAGCACCAGGAGCTGGTATCGCGTCTCCCCCGGACGGGTGTGCAGCGAGTCGTTGACGATCGATTCGGCGTCGGTGCCGAGGGTGGCTTCGGCGTAGATGTTGAAGACGCAATCGGTCTCGCGCAGGCGAAAGCGGAGCGAGGCTTCGTGGGGGGCGTCGCGCGGGTCGGGGGTGCGGGTCCAGCCGGCGGCGCGGAGGCGTTCGTAGAATCGCTTCGCCTCTTCTCCGACGCCGATGGTCGTCGCGCCTACGGCTGTGACGCGGCAGCCGGCGAGTCGCTTGTGGGTGCGCCAGTCGTCGACGGTGTCGGGGTCGATGCGGGCGATCATCTGCTGTGACTCCCGGGCGAACACTGCCGCTTCGGTGCAGGAGGCGTCTTGAGGGGCTCCGCGAGGGCCGAGCGCGCGCGAGGCAGACGACGCAGGAGGGGCTGAGGGGGCAGGAAGAGCATTAACCGCGGAGTCCGCGGAGAACGCGGAGGAGACTTGGCGCGTTGCCGGCTGTGGGCGTGCGAGAGTAGTGCTTTTTGGGGTTGTGTTCGCCCAGGCAGCGAGAACGTGAGCGGATGCAGGGGTGACGAAAGCGGATAGCGCACATGCCGCGAGCACGATGCGTGTCACGATGGCGCGGGGCGACGCTGTTGTGCGTCGCGCCACGACCGCGCGAAAGTGCTTGTACGATCGAGCGATCACTTACAGCGCACGCTCGCGCACGTACCCGCCTAACGCGTGACGAGTGCCAGCACCCGGAGCGGGCTCCCGCTCCCGTTCACCAGCTTGAGCGGGGCGGCGATGATCACGCTGCCGGTTGCGGGGAGCTTGTCGAGGTTGCAGAGCGAGGCGAGGCCGAAGCGGCCGGCGCCGTGCATGATGGTGTGATTCGGAAACGGCGGGTCGAAGCGACCGGCCTGACCCGCATCGGTCCCGATTGTCTCGACGCCGACGCCGAGGATGTCGCGCTCCGTGGTGAGGAACTCCGAGGTGTGCTGATGAAAGCCGGGCGTGTGCGGACCGGCGTCGTCGGCGTTGATGAACGCCGCCCCGGAGCGCTTGCTCCAGTCGGTACGCAGGAGGACCCACGCGCCGGCGGGGATGCGCCCGTGCTCCTTCTCCCACGCGGCGAGGTGTTCGGGAGTCAGGAGGAAGTCGGGGTCGCTGGCGCACTCGCGCGAGATGTCGATCACGCACCCGGGCCCAACGAATCGCCCCGGCGGGATCGTGTCGGTCGCGTTATGCGGGAGGTCCTTCCCGGTCACCCAGTGTACCGGCGCATCGAAGTGTGTCCCGGTATGCTCCCCCATCGTGATCGTGTTCCAGTACCACCCCGGTCCCTTGTCGTCGTAGCGCGAGATGACGTCGATGGTGACGCCGGGGGACGGGGCGAAGATGGGTGGGAGGCCGATGACCTGGGTCTCGCTGCCTAACGGGATCGTGAGGTCGATGACTTCCACGCGCCCGGAGGCGAGGTCGGCGACGAGTTGCGTGAGGGAGTTGCTCATGTGTGTAGGCTCGCAGTGCTCTGGAATTGCTCAGGGAGTGTCCGGGAGGCCGCGTACGTGGCGGGCGAACTGGAAGCGGTTCTCGAGGAGTCCAAGGTCGGTGACGAAGCCGGCGGGCCCCACCGCCTCGACCTTGGCGACGAGCGTTGTGAGTTGATCCGCGGCGAGCGCCTCGTCGAACCCAGCGATGAAGTCCTCGAGCGAATGCACCGTCGACGACCGCGGAATGCCGGCCCCCGACGCCATCGCCGCGATGTTGCTCCCGGTCGCCGTCGCGGTGGGGAATCCTCCAACCGACAACAGCGACTCGTTGTCGAAGACGACGTGCGTGAGGTTGGGTGGACGATAGCGCGCCAGCGTCGTCAGTCCGCCCAGATTCATCAGCACGGAGCCATCCCCATCGAACACGACGACGCGGTGCCGAGGCTTGCTGAGCGCGATCCCCAGCCCCACCGACGAGGCGAGTCCCATCGCGTGCTGCAGGTAGAAGAAGTTGGGGCGATGCCCTAACGACTGCAGCTCGGCGGCGACGGCGCCCATGATCGTGACGACGATGCAGTTCTCGAGGCGGTCGTGGATCGCCGCCAGCGCGTCGAGCCGTTTCATGCCTCCTCCCACATCAGGTCACGCCCCAACAGGAGGGCAACCGGACGATTGGTCGCGTGGGCGAGCGTCATCGCCTTCGCGATGCGCGGCGCCACATGATCGGGCGCGTCGAGCGTGTCGTAGGGAATACGCAGCGCGTCGAGCACGGGGATCGTCACCAGGCCACCTTCCGTCTGCCATGGGTCGCGCTCGCCGAACCACCCGCGATGCGAGATGAGCATCACCAGCGGGATGCGATAGAGCTGCGCGCACGAGACGATCCCGTTGATCGATTGCAGGAAGCCGTGGTTCTGCATCAGCATCACCGACTTCTTGCCGGCGAAGTGCGCCCCGGCCGAGATTCCGACGCCCTCTTCTTCCTTGGCCAGGCGCACGAGCGTCATCGCCGGATCGTCCTCGGCCATGCGGATGAGGTGCACGAGCCAGGTCTCGGGGAGCGCCGAGACGAGGGAGACGCCGCACGCGGTGAGCGCGTCGTAGATCGTGCGGGAGGCGGAGACGGAGACGGGCACGGACTGCGGACGGGAGACGGGGGACGGGGGACGGGAGTTGGCTATTCTATCCCGCGAGATTGGCGCGCGCATCCTGCGGCGGCTAACCCGGACGTCTCGGCCTCCGCTCGGTAAACCCCCCTCCCCCGTCCTGCTCCCGTCCATCCCTCGTCTGCTGTCTCGCGGAGCGAGTCCACCGATCAATACGCCCGCGTCCCCGTGTGTCCGCGCGCGCCGGCGTGCATCTTCGTGCGGCCGAAACTCCCTCGCGCCTCCTCCGCTCCGAATGACCGTCCCCGATTTCGACATCGCCGCCGCCCGCGCGCGCATCCCGATCCTCGCGCACGCGACCCCGATGAACAATTGCTCGCAGGCGCCGCTCACCGACATCACCCGTGCGGCCGCCGAGCGATATCTCGCGTCGTGGAATACGCGCGGGATGGACTGGGACGCGTGGATGGCCGAGGTCGATGTGGCGCGCGCGGCGTTCGCGGCGCTGATCAATGCGTCGCCTGACGAGGTGGGTGTCGTCTCGTCGGTGTCGCAGGCGACGAGCGCGATCGCCACGGCGCTCCGCTTCGACCACGGGCGCGACACGGTGGTGGCGAGTGCGATGGAATTCCCTACCGTGGGGCAGGTCTGGCTCGCGCAGGAGCGGCGCGGAGCGCGCGTGCGCTGGGTGGATGTTGTCGACGGGCGGATTCCCCTCGCAGCGTATGATGCGGCGATCGACGAGCGAACCGCCGTCGTCTCGTCGGCGCATGCGTACTACCAGAACGGTGCGCTGCAGGACGTCGCGGCGATCGCCCGCATCGCGCGCGCGCACGGGGCGCTCTCCTTCGTCGACGCGTACCAGTCGTTAGGTGTGATGTCCGTCGACGTGAAGGAGCTGGGGGTGGACATGCTCGCCTCGGGAACGCTCAAGTACCTGATGGGGACGCCAGGGATCGCCTTCCTCTACGTGCGGCGCGAGCTCATCGAACGGCTCGAGCCGCTCACCACCGGGTGGTTCGGTCGGGCGAATCCGTTCGCCTTCGATGCCCGGCAACTCGACTGGGCGCCGACCGCCGCGCGTTTCGACGGGGGGACGCCGCCGATCATGCCGGCCTACGTGAGCGCAGCGGCGATGCAGTGGCTCCTCGAGTTCGGGAGCGACGCGATCGAGCGCTGGACGCAGCATCTCTCGCGGCGCCTCGCCGAAGGGGCGGCGGCGCGCGGGTTGCAGCTGCACGGCCCTGGCCACTCCGCGCCCAAGACGCCGAGTACGGCGATCTGCTGCGACGATTCCCACGCGGTCGAGCACGCGTTGCTCGATCGCGGCATCATCGCCTCCGCGCGCGGCCCGGTTGTTAGGCTAGCGCCGCACTTCTACAGCACCGAAGCCGACGTCGACCAGGCGCTCGACGCGATCGCCGCGGTACTGCGCCCGTGAGCGAGGGGCGCGAGCACTTCGGCTCCCGCCTCGGGATGGTCCTCACGATGGTGGGGGTCGCGGTGGGGCTGGGGAATATCTGGCGCTTTCCGTACCTGGTGGGGCGCTACGGCGGCGCGGCCTTCGTTGCGTTCTACGTGCTCGTTGCGGTTGTGGTCGGGATCCCCGCGCTGTGCGCCGAGTGGGTGCTGGGACGGCACACGCGCCGCGGGACGCTCGGGGCGTTTCAGCGCGGCGGCTTGCCCGGCGGAAAGCTGGTGGGGGGGCTCCTCTTCTGCGTCGTGGTCGCGGCGACTGCCTATTACACGAACGTGGTGGGCTGGGTGCTCTACTTCGCGCTCGGCGAGGTGCTGTCGGGAGTTGGGGTGACGCTCAACGCCGCCGCGATCCTCCCGCCGGAGACCGGCGTGAACGGCACGTCGGTCGCGTTGCAGCTGGTGTGCACTGGCGTGGTGATATTGACCTGCGCGGTCGTCCTCGATCGGGGCTTGCGAAAGGGGATCGAGCGGGCGAGCACCGTGATCATGCCGACGCTCTTCGCGATCCTCCTGATCCTGATCGTCCGCTCGGTGACGTTGCCGGGAGCGGGTGAGGGGGTGCGCTGGTTCATCGGCAAGTTCGCCTGGGAGGACCTGTCGCCCACCGTGATGGTCGCGGCGATGGGGCAGGCCATCTTCTCGCTTTCGTTAGGCGGGACGTTCATGGTGACGTACGGATCGTACCTGGACGACGGCGTCGCGCTCCCGTCCAACGCTGCCTGGACCGTCTTCGGCGACACCTCGGCGGGATTGCTCGCCGGCTTCGTGATCTTCCCGGCGGTGTTCGCCTTCGGCCTCTCGCCCTCGAGTGGCCCGGGGCTGTTGTTCGATACGATTCCCCGCGTCTTCGCCCGCATGCCGGGCGGGGCGCTGTTCGGGACGCTCTTCTTCCTCGGACTGTTCGGCGCCGCGTACTTGTCGGACGTCGCCGCCTTCGAAGTGCTCGTGACGAGCGTCGTCGACAACACCCGCCTCACCCGCCGCCGGGCGATCGTCCTGCTCTCGGGCGTGGTCGGGTTGGTCTCCATCATCCCGATGATCAACCTCAAGATCTTCGTGGCCTGGGACCTCACCTTCGGCTCCGGGATGCAAGCACTCGGCGCCTTGCTCTCGGTGCTCACGGTCGGCTGGTTCCTGCAGCGCGGCGCGCTCCTCGCTCAACTCGGCGACAGGGGAATCGGCACGACCATCCTGATCGCCTGCATTCGATACTTGATCCCGCTGGCGATGCTCACAGTCGGCACTTGGTGGCTGCTGACAGATGTCCTGCACATCGTTGGCGGAGTATAGGGCGCTCCAAACCAACACCGTGCGCATCGAACTCCCGTCTCCCGTCTCCCGTCCCCC
>CAZWVG010000207.1:0-10292 GCA_964637355.1 uncultured Gemmatimonadaceae bacterium | reverse complement strand
GGAGGCGGTACGAGCGCCGGCGCCGGTGGACGCGTTGCCGACGGTCGTGCCGCCGCCGCAGCGTCCGGGGCGGGCGATGAACGCAGGCGCTTGAAGAGGTTTCCGAGCATGTGTGGTGGATGGCGGGGCGAAAGGCACGTCGCGCGCGGGCGTCTATCGTGACGATCGAGGGAGGGGTTCGGTTGCGGGCGGGACCGATCGCACTCGCCGCGCGGGGTGTGATGGTCAGACCGGTTGCCCGCCGTGACAAAGCACGTGTGCAGGCGGAGGAGTGGCATCGGCGCGTCAGCTTTTTGTGACGCATATCGCAAAAGATGCAAAGCAGGGATAAGACCGCCGCCTCTCGCTGCGAAAGTTGTTGACGGGCGGGCCAGTCGCCCCTAGCATGTCGCACCCCAATCCCGGGCAGGTGCACGCCTGCCGTCGGACGACCGCCTGGCCCATGCATACCTAACGATGCGCGCGGACGCCCCGGCGCATTGGGGACGCCGGCTGCGGACGACGCGCTGCACGGGAACGGGACGTAGGTCCACGCTCTCCCCCCATGGAGGATTTGTGCAGAAAACGCTCGGCAGTCTGGTGGTACTGGCGGTGTTCGCAGGTGCATGTGCAGATGCCACGTCGCCGTCCGGCCCGGCACGGCTTGCGCCGTTCCTGCAGGTCAACGGCAACGTCTCCACGCAGTTGGTTCCTAACGAGTACATCGTGATCCTCAAGGATCGCACCCGCTCCGACCTCGACGCCGCCGTCAATAGCGTCCGCGCCAACGGCGGCACCATCATCGCCAGGTACGAGAACGTCTACCGCGGCTTCGCGGCGCGCATGGACGCCAACGCGGTTCAGGCAATTCGCGGCAACCTTGAGGTCCTCCTCGTCCAGCCGAACGGGATTGCCACGATTTCGGGAACGCAGGCGCCCGCTCCGTCATGGGGGCTCGACCGCATCGACCAGCGCAACCTCCCGCTCGACAACAGCTTCACCTACGCCAACGACGGCGCGGGCGTCCACGAGTACACGATCGACACCGGCATCCTCCTCACGCATAACGACTTCACCGGGCGTGTGGGGAATGGCTTCGACGCCATCACCTCGGGCGGTACGGCCAACGACTGCAACGGCCACGGGACGCACGTGACCGGCACGGCGGCCGGCACCACGTACGGCATCGCCAAGAAGGCCACCGTGCACCCGGTGCGCGTGCTCAACTGCTCCGGCAGCGGAAGCTTTGCGCAGGTCATCGCGGGAATGAACTGGGTCACCGCGAACCGCATCCAGCCGGCGGTTGCCAACATGTCGCTCGGCGGCGGGCTCGACGTCGCCACCAACCTCGCCGCAGACTCCATGGTGCGCCGCGGAAACGTCGCCTTGGCCGTTGCGTCGGGCAACAGCTCGGCGAACGCCTGCTCCTCGTCCCCGGCCTCGGCGCCCCTGCCGCTGACGGTCAACGCGACGACGATCACCGATGCGCGCGCCTCGTTCTCGAACTTCGGCACCTGCACCGACCTCTTCGCACCGGGTGTCAACATCACGAGCGACTGGATCGGCTCGAACTCGGCGACCAACACGATCTCCGGCACGTCGATGGCAACCCCGCACGTGACCGGCGCCCTCGCGCTGTATCGCGCGGCCAACCCGTCGGCCACCGCCGAGCAGATCTTCACCACCCTGCTCGCCGACGCCACGCCGAACAAGGTCACCAACCCCGGCACCGGATCGCCGAACAAGCTCCTCTACATCGGCAACATCGGTGGCGGTGGCACCCCGAACCAGCCGCCGACGGCCGCCTTCACCTACAGCTGCGCAACCACCAAGGACGGCGCACGCCGTTGCGACTTCGACGGGCGTACCTCCACCGACGACGTGGGCGTCGTGAGCTACGCCTGGTCGACGCCGGGCAAGCCGAACAAGAGCGGCGCGCAGGTGAACTGGCGCTTCGCCGGCCCCGGGACCGTCGCGGTCACGCTCAAGGTCACCGACGCCGGCGGACTCTCCAACACCCTCACCAAGAACGTCGTCATTCCCTGAGCCACAACAAACGCTCCTGAACAAGACGGCCGTCCGCTGCGTCAGCGGACGGCCGTCGTCGTTTGTCACACCTCGGATCAAGACATCGCGCGCTCGGCCGGTCGTGCCGCGGCGGCGGCCTGCATCGCCCCCCGCAATCGCTCGAGCGTCTCGTCGATCACCGCTTCGTCATGTGCGGCAGACATGAAGCCAGCCTCGAAGGCCGAGGGCGCGAGGTAGACCCCGCGCGACAGCGCCTCCCGGAAGAAGCGCTTGAACAGGGCAACGTCTGCGGTTCGCGCGTCGGCGAAGGACCGCACCGGCTCGTCGCGAAGGAAGAACCCCCACATGGTGCCCACCGCGCCCGCGGTGCACGGCACATCGCACTCGCGCGCGATGGACTCGATGCCATCGGCTAACCGTGCGGTGCGCGCCACCATCTCCTGCTGCAACGCAGGCGTCAGTTCCATGAGCGTCGCGAGTCCGGCAGCCATCGCCAAGGGATTTCCGGAGAGCGTCCCCGCCTGGTACATCGGTCCGCTCGGCGCGACGAGTTCCATGAGCGATGCGCGCCCGCCGTAGGCTGCGACCGGGAGACCGCCTCCGATCACCTTGCCGAAGGTCGTCAGGTCGGCCGTCACGCCGAATCGTTCGCGTGCCCCTCCGAGCGCGATGCGGAAGCCCGTCATCACTTCGTCGAAGATCAGTACTGCGCCGGATTCGTCGGCCAGGCGTCGGAGCGACTCGAGGAAACCGGGGACTGGCGGGATCAGCCCCGCATTGCCGACCACCGGTTCGACGATGATCGCCGCGAGATTCGACGCGTTCTCGCAGACGATGCGCGTCGTCTCGTCGACATCGTTGAACGTCGCCGTCAGCGTCAGCGACGCGAGCGCTGCCGGCACGCCGGGAGAGTTGGGGAGGCCAAGGGTTGCGACGCCCGAACCCGCCTTCACCAGGAAGGAATCCGCGTGGCCATGGTAGCAGCCATCGAACTTGAGGATCGCGTCACGTCCGGTCGCTGCGCGCGCCAGCCGGATGGCGCTCATGGTCGCCTCGGTCCCGCTCGACACGAAGCGCAGGCGCTCGAGGTGCGGCATCATCGACCGCACCTGTTCGCCTAACGACAGTTCGAGTTCGGTCGGGATGCCGAAGCTGGTGCCGTTCGCCATCACGCGTTGCAGCGCCGCAAGCACCTGGGCCGGTGCGTGCCCGAGGACCAGTGGCCCCCACGACAGGACATAGTCGATGTATTCGTTGCCGTCGACGTCCCAGATGCGCGCCCCCGCTCCGCGCGCGACCACGAATGGCTCGCTGTCGACCCCGCGGAAGGCACGTACCGGCGAGTTCACCCCTCCCGGAAACAGTGTGCGCGCGCGCGCCATCAACTCTGCCGACCGCGTCATCGTGCGTTTCCTCGTGTGTCCTGCATATCGTTAGTCGACGTCGCGGAGGGCATGCGCGGCCGCGACGGCAAAGTAAGTGAGAATGAAGTCGGCGCCCGCGCGGCGGATGGCGAGGAGCGACTCCATCATCGCGCGCGCCTCGTCGAGCCATCCGTTCGCCGCGGCAGCCTTGATCATCGCGTACTCCCCGGACACCTGGTATGCCGACACCGGGACGTCGACCTCGTCTCGAACCCTTCGGATGATATCGAGGCACGGCCCGGCGGGTTTCACCATGATCATGTCGGCTCCCTCGGCGAGGTCGGCGCGGACTTCGCGCAACGCCTCGATGGAGTTGCCGGGGTCCATCTGGTAGCCGCGACGGTCGCCGAACTGCGGGGTCGACTCCGCCGCCTCGCGAAACGGTCCGTAGAACGCCGAGGCGTACTTGGCCGAGTACGAGAGAATCGGGAGCTGGGCGTACCCCGCAGCATCCAGCGCCGAGCGGATCGCCGCGACGCGTCCATCCATCATGTCGCTCGGTGCGATGACGTCGGCGCCGGCAGCGGCGTGGCAGGTTGCCTCGCGCGCCAGCAGCTGCAACGTGGCATCGTTGTCGACCGTCTCGCCGTGCAACACCCCGCAGTGACCGTGCGATGTGTATTCGCACAGGCACACATCGGTCACCGTCACGAGCTGGGGGAACTCGCGCTTGAGGGCACGAACGCCTTGGGGGACCGGGCCTGCATCGTCCCAGGCGCCGCTCCCCTCGGCGTCCTTTTCATCGGGAATGCCAAACAGGATGATGCCGCCAACGCCCCTCTTCGCCGCTGCTTCGGCGTCGCGCAACATCTCGTCCACCGACGTCTGCGAGACGCCGGGCATCGCGCCGATCGGACGACGTACGCCCGTGCCGGCGCGGACGAACAGCGGCAAGATGAGCTGCGACGGATGCAGTCGCGTCTCGCGCACCAGCGCGCGAAGGGATGCGGATTGGCGCAGCCTACGCATCCGCAATTCCGGAAAGACGGCCGTGGAATCTCGCATGCCGGGGGCGCTCACGATCGGGGGGCGGCAGCCGTGTCGCGCGCGCGCGTCAGGAGCGCGCTTCCTCCCGCGGCAAGGAGTGTCCGCGCGAGCGACTCGCCTGCCGCCTCGGCGACGGAAGCGTCCCCCACGTCGACCTCCACGTCTCCCCGACATCCGGCACCACCGTCCACGTCGAGGATCACTCCGTGCAGGCGCAGCCGACCGCCGTCACGCATGGCCAGGGCGCCCACCGGGACCTGACATCCGCCGTCGAGCGCGTGCAGGAATGCCCGCTCGGCGACTGCCGCACGCCACGCCGCCTCGTCATGAATTCTCGCGAGGACGCCCATGATCTCCGGATCGTTGGCGCGCACCTGCATCGCGATGACGCCCTGCGCCGGAGCGGGGAGCCATTCCGGGGCGTCCAGCCACTCCGTGACACGTTCGCCGAGTCCGAGTCGCAGCAACCCGGCCCCGGCGAGGACGATCGCTTCCATCTGCCCTTCGTCGAGCTTCTGGATGCGCGTCGGAACGTTTCCCCGCAGGTCGACGAGCTGGAGGTCGGGGCGCCGCTGCCTAACGATTGCACCCCGGCGGAGCGACGATGTCCCGACGCGTGCCCCGCGCGGGAGCGTGTCGAGCGAACGGCCCGTCGACTGCACGTCGCCGCGAATGAGGAGCGCATCGCGCGGATCCTCCCGCGGAAGCACCGCGCCCACCGCGAGCCCCGCGGGCGATTCGGTGGGGAGGTCTTTCAGCGAATGCACGCACACGTCCACGTTCCCGCCGAGGAGCGCACGTTCGAGTTCAGCGGTGAAGACTCCCTTTCCGCCGATCTGCGGGAGCGGCACGTCGAGTCGCTCGTCGCCGATGGTGGAAAAGGTGACGATTTCGGAGGGGTAACCGAGCGCCTCGAGCGCATCGCGCACCATGTGCGACTGCCGGAGCGCGAGCGCCGACCGGCGAGAGCCGATGCGGATCGTCCGGCGATCGCTGGCTGGCGTCGAGGGCGCGGGTGATGGAGCTTCGTTAGGCATGCGTGAGGGAATCGAGGAGGACGCGCTGCGCCGTGTCGGCGAAGGCGTCCATTTCAGGGCGTGGCGACTGGGCGGCGATGTCCAGACCGAGCTCCCGCGCCACCGCGCTGGTCGTCGGTCCGATCGAAACGAGGCGCGCCGCCGTCCACAGGGAGGTGGGAACGTGCTCGGCGAAGGCGCGAGACGCGGATCCGGACGCGAGCGTGACCGCGCCAACCTCGCCGCGCTCGAGCAATTCCACCAGCAGCCGCGCACCCTCCGCGCACGAACAGGTGTCGTAGCACGGCACATCGTCCACGATCCATCCCGCACCGCGGAGCATCGCCGGGAGCTCGTCGCGCGCGCCACTGGCGCGCGGAAAGAATGCGCGCGGCGGCGTGGGCGCACGCCGCCTAACGGCGCGCTCCCACTCGAGCATCGCGCTTGCCAGGTGCGAC
The DNA here is from genome assembly GCA_964637355.1 of uncultured Gemmatimonadaceae bacterium. Lineage (GTDB taxonomy): Bacteria > Gemmatimonadota > Gemmatimonadetes > Gemmatimonadales > Gemmatimonadaceae > SCN-70-22. Next base: position 4,400 of record CAZWVG010000207.1, on the reverse strand, counting down.
GCGTCCGCGACCGCGGGAAGCGCTTCGACGGCGAACCCGACAGTCCGTAGGGCATCGGCGGTCCGCTCTCCCACCGCGCCTATGCGCGCGCAGGCGAGATCGCCAGGCGCAACGCCCGCCTCCCGGCAGGCCGCCGCCAGCCGATCGACGGCGTGGAGACTGGTGCACACGAGCCAATCGTAGCTGCTCGAATCGGCAATCCGCCGCACCAGCGGAGATGGATCGAGCATCTCGTAGCGAAGCAGCGGCGTCACGACCGCACGCACGGCGCGCGACTCCAGTGCGCGCACCAAGGTGTCGCAATCCTCCGCGGCACGCGTCACCGCGACGCCATGCGCGTCAGCCATTCGCGCCATCCGCGCGGTCGCCGCGCGACGCAGCCGTGGCGCGCGACACGATCTCGAGCGCCATCAGATGTTCGAGCGCAATGGGAAACCACGCTGAGAACCGTGTCGGATCCGCGGCGCATTCCCTCGAGACGTCCTCCAATCGCACGCGCCGCCAATCCGCGACCTCGTCCGAACTCGGCGCTGGCGTCTCACTGACCCGGGCAACGAACACGTGATCGAGTTCGTGCTCGATGAGCGCCGGCGACACCTGCGCGCGATACGTGAATAGGAAAGCGGGGGCGATCCAGTCGCACGCCACCCGCATCTCCTCCTGGAGACATCGCCGCGCGGCTTGCTCGTTCCCTTCCTCGGGACGCGGATGCGAGCAGGCCGAGTTGGACCAACGACCGCCGGAATGGTACTTCCCCGCTGCGCGCTGTTGGAGCAAGAGCGCGCCATCGGCGTCGAAGGCGAAGACGGAGACTGCGCGGTGCAGCAGTCCGCGCTCATGCGCCTCCATCTTCCCGCAGAGCCCGACCGCGCGATCGTCGGCATCGACGAGGATCACGGGGGGCGCTGCTTCCGTCGCCCCGTCGTCCACGTCCCTCCGCCGCTCTTCGACCGGCCGTGCGCGCGTCACTGGCGTCATCAGGCGAGCGCCTCGCTCCCGTGCAGGCTACGAATACGCGCCGCGATCCCGTCCGCATCGAGTCCGCATTGTGCCAGCTGCCGGGCCCGCGGTGCCGCGTGCACGATGCGATCGGGGACCCCGTGCGCCGCCACGCGAACGCCCGCGTCCATCCGCGAGACCACGGCGCTCAGCATCGCACCGAAGCCGTTGACGACCGTCCCTTCCTCGAGCGTCAGGAGGAGGCGATGATGGGCGCAGAGCGCATGTAGTGTCACTTCATCGTACGGTTTGAGGAAGCGGCAATTCACCACGGTGACGTCGAGTCCGTCCTCGGCGAGCATCTCCGCGGCGCGCAGCGCAGGTTGCACGAGGCTCCCGACCGCGAGCACCGCGATCTCGCGCCCCGTGCGCAGCACGTCCCACGTTCCGAACGGAATCGGCGGTACTTCGGCCAGCGGGGGGACGAGATCGGGGGCGGCATCGCGCGGATAGCGGAAGGCAAACGGCCCGTCGTGCGACACCGCCGAAGACAACAGCCCGAGCATCTCGGTCCCATCCTTCGGTGCCGCCACGACCATGTTCGGCACCGCCAGCAGGTACGCGATGTCGTACAATCCCATGTGCGTTTCGCCGTCCTCCCCCACGAGGCCGGCGCGGTCCATCGCAAACGTCACCGGAAGGTGCTGCAGCGCCACGTCGTGGATGATGCCGTCGTATGCGCGCTGAAGGAACGTCGAGTAAATTGCGACGACGGGGCGAATGCCACGCGTCGCCAACCCGGCAGCGAACGTCACCGCATGCCCCTCGGCGATTCCCACGTCGAAGTGGCGCGACGGATGCGCCTTTGCGACGCTCCCCGTCCCCGTACCACTCGGCATCGCCGCCGTGATCGCCACCACGTCACCGCGCTCCGACATCAGTTCCGTCAGCCCGCGTCCGAACACCGCGGTGTAGGACGGATTGGCCGTCGATGCCTTGCGCACTTTTCCGGTGCTCGGATCGTGGCCTGGTGGCAGTGCATGCCACTTCTCGCCATGCTCCCCCGCCGGAAACCCGTGCCCCTTGTGCGTCACAACGTGCACGAGCCGCGGTCCGGTCATCGGCTTGACCGCGGCCAGCGTGTCCATCAACGCGTTCATGTCGTGCCCGTCGATCGGTCCGAAGTAGCGGAAGCCCAACTCTTCGAAGAGCACGCCCGGCGTCAGGAACGACTTCACGCTCTCTTCCCACTTGCGCACGAGGAGCTCGAGCGGGCGGTTGTGCTCGACGAACTCGCCGATCTTGCCGCGGATGCGGTTGTAGATCGGATTGCGTTGCACCTGGTTGAGGTACTTCGACATCGCCCCCACGTTAGGCGCGATCGACATCGCGTTGTCGTTGAGCACGACCACGATGTCGCGCTCCGAGTCGCCAGCGTTGTTGAGCGCCTCGTAGGCGAGCCCGCTGGTCAGCGATCCGTCGCCGATGATCGCCACGACCTTGTAGTCGTCGCCAAGCAGGTCGCGCCCGGCCGCCATTCCCAGCGCGGCAGCGATCGACGTCGCCGCGTGCCCTGCACCGAAGGTGTCGTAGACGCTCTCCGTTCGCTTGAGAAAACCGGAGAGCCCCCCTTCCTGCCGCAGCGACTCCATCGCCTCGTTGCGCCCGGTCAGCACCTTGTGCGGATACGCCTGGTGCCCCACGTCCCACACCAGCTGATCGCGCGGCGTCTCGAACGTGGCGTGCAGGGCTACCGTGAGCTCGACGACGCCAAGGCCGGCACCGATGTGTCCCCCGGTGCGTGAGCATGTATCGATGAGCCGCGCCCGCACCTCGTCGGCAATGCTTTGCAGCTCACGGGGCGTCATTCCCCTGAGCTGATCGGGACCGTGGATGGATTCGAGCATCGTTGAGCCCTCCCGCGTCAGCCGCGACCGACGCGCAGAAAGAGTTCCCACAGCATGATCGGAAGACGCGTTGCCAGCAAGGCGTGCTCCGCAGCTGCCAGCCCCGCCAGCGCGGCGAGCACGAGGCGACGCATGCGCGCCCCGTTGTCGACTGCCCGCATCGGCGGAAGGACGAGCCAGACCGCCAGCAACGCGTACGCTTCGATCGTGACCCACAACAACGGCGAGTTGCGCGCCGGACCGAAATACGCAGTGAGGTGCGCCAGGTAGGGTGGGAAGATCTCCGCCCCCGAATTTACAACGCCGGCGAAGAGATTGAGTTTCGCCGTCTGGTGCGCCCCCCAGAACAGCAGGAGCGTATGCAGCGCAACCCGGTTGCGCGCCCCGCGCACCCGCCACGCCACCGCCACCAGCACCGCCAGCGCCAGGGCTTCCCAGTGCGATGTGGCCGCGATCGCGTTCCGCGCCCCTTCCCACCCGCGGTGCGCCGAGCCTAACGATTCTGGCGCCGGCCCCACGATCCACCCCTCGAAGAAGAGCGTGATGATCGCGGTCCATGCCAGTGCGCCCGCAAAGAACGCTCGCAATCCCCCGGGCGCGCTGGTGTCATCTCGGCTCGCCACCAGCATGCGTGCGGCGGCGGCCAGGCACGCAATCGCGCCCAGCAGCGCCAATCCGCGCGTCCACACATTGCGCTGCAAGGCGAACAGGATCCCCGTCGCCGTCCACCAGAACGCCAGCACGAGGAGCACGCCGTGCCGGCGAAGGGCTGCGCCCACGCGCACAGGCCCAGCGTGGGCACGCGAAACCGGAGGCGCGACCGGCGTCGCCGCGACTGCGTCTGGAGGCGTCATCCGTCGACTCCGCGACGTGATTGCGTTACGCAGCGCGCCACGTCCTGCGCCTGCGCCGACGGAAGCGGGACGTAGCGCCCGCCGAACTCCCGCGCGAGATCGCGCGCCGCACCTTCTCCGCGCGGTGAGGTGTCGATGAGCACCGCCGAGACGCCCAGCGAGCGAAAACTGCGCGCTGCTCGCGTCGCATCTTCCATCGCCTTCCCACGCCCCGGCGTTCCATCACGCGCGATGTTCGCGCGCCCGTCCGTCAGCCACAATGCGATGACGTCCTGCCCCTCGCGCAAGGCACCGATCGCGACGCCGTGCACGACGTCGATTGCCGACGCGAGTGGCGTTCCCCCTCCCCCCGGCAACGCCGCGACGAGTCGCTTCGCGCGCGCCAGGGCGCGTGTCGGGGGAAGAAGGAGCGTCGCCTCGGCGCCGCGAAAGGCCACGAGCGCGACCTTGTCGCGACGAACGTAGGTTTGTGCGAGGAGGAGCTCGACTGCTCCCTTCGCCTCGGCGAGTCGCTGCAGCGCCATCGATCCACTCGCATCGACGGCGATGATAGTTGTCGTACCGGACTGCTGCTTGAAGCGCCGAATCCGCAGGTCGTCGCGCCTGACGTCGAGCGAGCTCCCTGCACTCCGTCCGTCGCGGACTCTCTCGGCGCGACGCGCGCGTTGCCACGGCGCCGCAACGCGCAACGTGGCGATGG
>CAZWVG010000206.1:0-10400 GCA_964637355.1 uncultured Gemmatimonadaceae bacterium | reverse complement strand
ATCTTCCATCCCGGCTTCGTACGTGTGGAGATCGACGGCGCGATCCTTTCCCTCGTTGGCGGCGCGCGGCTCCGCCTCCACGAGACGAAGCGCTACGGTGCGGGGACCGTCGTTGCGTCGGCGATCGGCCCGAGCGGCGAAACGCTCTGGTCCGTCGACACCGGGATCGGAAAGCTTGTCGACATCCTCCCCGACGCGGAGTGGCCGGCGCTCGTCGGCGAGCGGCCGCGCATCCCCGACAAGCTCTCCGAACCGATCCTCGTCACCATCGACGCCCGCACCGGAACGCTGCGTACGCACTCGCTCTGGCTGCGGTAGTCGCGCGCGGGGAGTGCGATGACACGCGGCGCCGTTCGGCTGGATTGCAGGCGACGGCGGGGATATGATTGTCGCGCCCCTGACCCAGGACGCCGCAGCATGCGCTCTTTCTCTCGCGCCCCCGCCGAGTGCGAACGACGTGCCCCGACCACCGTCGCGATCCTCGTCGTCCTCCTGCTCGCGCTGCTCACGGTTGCGACCTCCACCCATGCGCAGCAGCAACGGCAGCAGCGTCGCCCACACGCGCGCCCGAACATCGTCCTGATCTTCCCCGACAACCTGGGGTGGGGCGAGGTGGGTGCGTACGGAAGCGTGCGCGGGGTCGCGACTCCCAACATCGACAGCATCGCGGCACAGGGGATCCGCCTCGACAACTTCAACGTCGAGTTCTCCTGCACCGTCTCGCGCGCCGCGCTCCTCACCGGGCGCTATGCCATCCGCAGCGGCGCCTCGCAGAACACCGGCTTCACCCTCTGGGAGACGACGATCGCCGAGCTGCTGCGCGGCCAGGGCTACGCGACGGCGCTCTACGGAAAGTGGCACCTCGGCGGCACCAACTGGATCGAGGGGCGCACGCCGATCGACCAGGGCTTCGACGACTGGTACGGCATCCCGAACACCTCCAACGAGGCGCAGTGGATGCAGGCACCGGAGCTGCGCCCGTCACCTAACGACACGTCGTGGATCTGGGCACAGAAGACCGGGGAGCGTGCGCACCGCGTGAAGGTGTTCGACACCGAGACACGGCGCCTCGTCGATCGGGAGGCCGCCCAGCGTGGCGTCGCCTTCATCGAGAAGAACGCCAGGGAGGGGAAGCCGTTCTTCCTCTACTACCCGATGACGCAGATCCACTTCCCCACCCTCTCGCACCCCGATTTCGCCGGGAAGTCCGGGGCGGGCGACATCGGCGACGCGATGGCCGACGTGGACTACAACGTCGGGCTGATCACCGCTGCCTTGCACCGCCTCAAGCTCGACAGCAACACGCTGATCTTCTGGTGCACCGACAACGGCGCCGAAGGGCGACGCCCGTGGCGCGGGACATCGGGGCCATGGCGCGGCTTCTACAACACGGTGATGGAAGGGGGGATCCGCACTCCCTGCGTCCTCAAGTGGACGGGCCACATTCCGCGCGGACAGAAGCTCGACGGGATCGTGCACGAACTCGACATCCTCCCGACGATCGCCGCCGCCGTCGGTGTCGACTTCGTCCCCAGGGATCGCCCCATCGACGGCGTGAACCAGCTCGCGTACTTCGAGGGAAAGCAGAAGCAGTCGGCGCGCGAGTCGGTGTTGATGTTCACCGGAAACCAGGTGCGCGCGGTGAAGTGGAGGGACTGGAAGTTCCACTACGCCTACCAGCCGGAGCCGCGCGTCAACGAGCCGCCGCTGATGCGGTTGTTCAACCTTCGCTCCGACCCGCGCGAGGAGACCGACATCAAGGACGTGAATCCCTGGGCGCTCGCCTTCTTCGACAAGTTGGTCGACGACTACGACGAGAGCGTTCGTCGCAGCCCGAATGTCCCGATCGGCGCGAAGGACCCCTACACGCCTCCTGCTGCGCGCTAACGAGGCCTTCTCCCTCTCTCAGCGCCGCGCGAAGACGGTGCGCACCACGTTGGGACCATGCACGTCGGGGCGCGTGGTCTCCATCACCAGTTGTCCCCCTCCGTCGACCGAGAGGACCTGACGGACCTCGGTCGCCCCCTTCCCTACTTCCGGCGGGACGGGAAAGCGCGTCACGATCACCAGCGACGCGCCATTCCACGTGACCCGCGCCGGGAGCACCGTTTCGGCGTTGCCGATGTTGACGCGGTTCCGCGTCTCGCTCCCGTCCAGGGCGAAGGCATAGTGGAGTTTGGGCTGCAGGTCGTAGGCGGTGAAGTGCTGGAACTCGACGAAGAGCGAGTCCTGCGTCTGGCGGATCGTGAGCGGCGAATCCCAGCCACTCCCCATGTCCCCCACTCGAAAGCGCGCGTCCCCGGCGCGCGCGACGGTCACCGCCTCGGGCGTGCTGTCGACGCGCACCCACTCGCCCGCAAATGACGGGCGTTGTTGCGCCCAAACAGGAGCGGCGCAGAGAACAACGAGCGCGAGAGAAACGAGTCTGGTCATGGACGTACGCATCGCTCCGAATCGACGCCGGAGGATTTGCACCGATCCCGGCGCGTTGTCCACCCGCAGCCACGGCTGGGATGCTTCCTCGCGAGCTGCGGTGGCACGCGACGGCGACCGTCGCCGGCGGAATCCGCTCGTCGAGCCGTGCACGGAGTTTCAGTCCGCTGATGGGAGTCGACGCGCGGCCGGACGCCGTCGCGCCCGCTGACCGATGATCGCGAGCGCTCCGATCCCGAGCCACGCCGCGCCAATTCCCTGCGCGAGTGGCGATGCCTCGACGAGCACCCACATGCAGACCCCGCCACCAGCCAGCGGCACCGCGATGTGCCACCACGTGAACTCCGCCATGCGTCGCGCGACGAAGTAGCCGACCACCGAGGCGTGCAGGAGGACGAACGCCGTCAGCGCGCCGATGTCGACGATGGAAACGAGGAGCCCCAAGCCATCGTCGCGGCGCGCGGCCCAAACGGCGCACGAGATCGTGAGCACCGCCACCGTCGCCAGCGCGGTGCGCGGCACACCACGGTTGGAGTCGACCGCGGCCAGCGACGACGGCAGCCCGCCGTCGCGCGCCATCCCGTACAACAGTCGCGCGGCCGCGCCCTGCCCCGTCATCGCCGCAAACGCGGGCCCCACCGCCTTGGTCACCGCCAGAAGCACCGCGAGCCACCCGCCGATCGCCGAGCGCGTGATGTCATAGAAGGCCGTCCCCTGCGCCGCGGGATCGGCCGCGAGCTCGGCAGGTGCAACGCGACTCAGGACGCCGACCAGAAAGCTCTGCGCCACGAATGCGACGCCGGCGATCGCGAGGCACGTCACGATCGCCCGCCCCACCTGCCGCGAGTCCCCCGCGCTCTCCTCGGCGAACGAGGCGATCGCGTCGAAGCCGAGGAACGAGAGGACTGCGATGGAGATGGCGCCCGCGAGCGCAGACGGAGAAAGGGCGCCGCCGACGCCGGTGAAGGGCGACGCGAGGGCGCGCGCGGCGCTGTGGTCCGCCAGCAGCAAGAGCGCGCTGATGACGAAGAGCGCCAGCACGACCAGCTCGGCGATGAGTGCGACTCTCCCGACACGCGCGGCGTGGCGAATACCCATCAGGTTGAGCAGCGTGGTCGCGGCGAAGGCAACGATGGTGAAGATCCACGCCGGGACGCTCGGGACGAGCGCGTGCAGCGCGATCCCAGAGAAGAGGTAGGCGACCGCCGGGATCAGCAGGTAGTCGAGCATGATCATCCAACCGGCGATGAAGCCGGCCGTCTCCCCCAGCCCCTCTCGCGCATAGGCGAAGACCGACCCAGCGTGCGGGACGCGCCGCGACATCTGCGCATAGCTCCACGCCGTGCACCCCATCGCCAGCGTCGCAACGAGGTAGACGAGTGCGACCGCGCCATCGGCCTTCGCATCGAGCACCCCGTACACACCGACAGGTGCAAGTGGGCCGATGAAGAGGAGTCCGAATACGACGAGATCGCGGAAGGAGAGCTCGCGGCGAAGCGCAGGCGCGCCCGGCACGCGCGGTGGAGTCGGCATTCCACAAGTCTGCGGTGTGCGCCGCGACTTCGCCTCCCCCTCCCCCTCCCACGCCCCCTCCCCCTTCGCTCCTTCCCGCTCGAGGCTATGCCGTCTGCACTGTCACCGTCGCCTTGCGCTCCAGTTTTCCCCACCCGACCACGCGCCCCCGGAACGCCGACGCGAACGCCTTGAGCACGACCCAGTACATCACCTGCCGGTAGGCGAAGCGCTGCAGGAAGATCAACCAGGTGAGCTGCCTGTCTTCGCGCGGCTCGACGAGGAAGGCGATCACCGCGGCCCCCCAGTCCACCAGCAGGAACAACGCGTAGTACTCGGCGAGGTGCTGCATCGCCACGTTGGAGTACGTCGCCCCGTGCTGCAGGCGGGCAATCCAGACGGCCACGAGGCTCCAGACGAAGGTCACGTCGGCGAGCGGCGAGAGCGCGGCGAAGAGGAGCTGGAAGAGCCACGTGTTGGGGAGCGCGATCCAGCCGAGCGTTCCGCTGCGGGGGCGGAAGAGCTCCGCGCGGTACTTCCACGCGCACTGCAGCGTCCCGAAGCTCCAGCGGAAGCGCTGGCGCGCCAGGCCGCCTAACGTGTCCGGTGCCTCGGTCCAGGCGATGGCGTCGTCGGCATAGGCGACGGCGTATCCCATGCGCCGGATGGCGATGGTGAGGTCCTGGTCTTCGGCAAGCGTGTCGTGCGAGAAGCCGCCGGCCGCGATCACCAGCTCCTTGCGCCACGCGCCGACGGCGCCGGGGACGACGGTGATGGCATTGAGGAGCGAGAAGGCACGACGGTCGACGTTCTGGCTGGTGACGTACTCGAGCGCCTGCCAGCGGGTCACGATGTTCAGCCGGTTCCCAACCTTGGCGTTGCCGGCGACCGCCCCTACGCGCGGGTCAGCAAGTGGCGCGACGAGCTTGGCGACCGTGTCGGGCTGAAAGATCGTGTCGGCGTCGAGGCAGACGACGATCGCGCCACGGGCGCGGGCGATCCCGTAGTTGAGCGCTGTGGACTTTCCTCCGTTGGGCTTCGTGAACACAGCGACACGCGGGTGGTCACCGTACGCCGTTCGCGCCACGGCGTACGTCGCGTCCGGCGAGCCGTCGTCGACGACCACGACGTCGAGTGCCCCCTCGTACTCTTGCTCCAGGAGCGACGCGATCGTGCGCGCGATGACCTTCTCCTCGTTCCACGCCGGAACCACGACCGTAACGGCAGGTGCGTAGGCGGGGAGCGAAGGACGCCTGCGGAAGCGCTGCACGAGGGCGAGGGCGAGGAGGACGACCAGTCGCGCGATTCCAAGGACTGCCGCCACCTCGAAGACGTCGAAGAAGAACTGCTGCGCCCCGCCGATGAGGGCGTATCCCGCCAGCTCGATGAAGCGCGTCGTGGCTCCCGATGGCGGAAGAGTCGGCATCGCCTCGTCGCGCGAGATCCCGGCAAGCTCCGACAGGCGCACGAGCGTGTCGCCACGCGCCTCGAGCGAATCGATCAGCGGGCCTAACGCGGCGACCGTCCCGCTTCGCACGCCCCCGCCATCGTGCAGGAGCACGACGTTGCCGCGGGTGCGATCGGTCAGGACGTTCTGGATGATCTGTTGCGGATCGCTGACCTTCCAATCCTCGGCGTCGACGTGCACTCCCGCCGTCACGTAGCCGATCGCATTGGCTACGGCGATCGGGCCGAGTTCATCGCGGGTCGTCGGTTCGGCGTCGCCGAAGTAGGGCGGGCGGAAGAGGATCGAGCGACGATCGGTCACCGCCTCGATCAACCGCTCGGTCGCACCCAACTCCACGCGCGTGACCCACGGCTCGGTGAGCGCGAGGTTCGGGTGCGTGAACGTGTGATTTCCCAGCTCGTGCCCCTCGTCGTAGATGCGCCGCGTGAGGCGAAGGTTGAGCTGCGCGTTGTGCCCGATGACGAAGAACGTCGCCGGTACGTGGTGCGCCTTGAGCGTGTCGAGGATCGATGGCGTCCACCGTCCATCCGGTCCGTCGTCGAAGGTGAGGGCGACGCGATGCGGCGACGCCCCCATCCGCCGGATCACCCAGTTGCTCGGGAGCACGGCGAGGCTCTCGGCGACGATGCGCTGCGTGCTGCTGTCGACGCGTAGGACGCGCGCGCCGGTGTCGGGCATCGCATCCACGCGAAGGATCTCCCCGTCTCCCTTGAACTCCACGTCGTACCCGCCGCGCGGGATCACCGCCAACGAGGACGCGCTCGCCCGGTCGCGCCCAAGGAATTCCCAGATCGAGGGATCCTCCGAGCCAAGCCGCCAGACGGCGTGCCCCGCCACACCTAACGAGCGCGAGGCCGCGACCTCGTTCCACGCCGTCACGCCATCGAGGTACCAGACGACGTGATCGGTGGAATCGGCCTCGGTCCACGTGACGTACGGGGTGAGTGAGAGCGAATCGAAGCGCACGGGTGCCGAGTGATCGCGCGCCGCGTCCATCACGTCCTGGAACGTCATCTCCGTCCCTGAGCTGCGCTTGTCGCCGTCGTTCCAGTCGTAGCCGTAGGCGCCCAGCGCCAGCACCGCCTTCTTCGGCGGAACGACCGACAGGAGGAGGCGCAGCTTGCGCTCGTACCACTGCTGCGACGCCACGGGACCGGGATCGCTGCGGTCCTCGTGCTCATCGTAGAGCATGAGGTACACGCGATCGTCGACGCGGGCGTAGTCGCGAATGAGGGCGATGTTGTCGTCTGCACCCACCGCCTGCCCGAGCGTCGCGCCGATCGGCGCCAACGCATCGTGCAGCTCGCGGAGAAAGCCGGTCAGCGCCGGACCAAGGTCGTCGGGGACGTTCTCGAAATCGACGACGATTCCTCCCATGCCGTGCTCGCGGACGAGCGCAACCGCGCTCGTGACAGCGCGCGAGCGTGTGGTTCGCGAACCGAGGAAGCGGCGAAGGCTCCCCGCGTCGAAGCGCCGGTCCTGCGATGAAAAGTTGGAGAGCATCGCCAGCACGCGCGGGCGCTCCGACGCGGGGAGCCCATTCGCGACGTCGAACACGCGCTTGTCGATCCTGGTGACGATCGAATCGCCGTGCGGCGCGAGGAAGAGCCACTCGCACGCCACCGCATCCATCTGTGCGGCATGCGCCGCGTAGGAGACGAACGAGTTGTCATCCCAATTGACGTAGAAGCCCACCACGTCGGAGCTGTCCTGCCGCGCCGCGGAGATCGCCGCGGCGTTTCGCGCGAGAGCCGCGCGGGCGGCCCCCTCATCGCGCCCTCGCGCACGCCGCGTCGGGCCAGAGCGCCGCGTCGCGCCACGCCCGGTGCGCGAGGCAAAATCGATCGACGACAGGAGTCGCGCGCGGGCGGCGAGGCGAGCGCGCTCGCGCAGGCGACCGTGTCGAGCCACCGAGGTCGCGGTTCCGCTCCGCACCATGTCTGCAACGGCAGGAAGCGCGGGCGGGATGAGAACGCTCGCGACCAGGACCGCGAAGAGGACCGTCGCGACAACGCCGGCCAGGAGCGCGAGTCGGCGCAGTCGGCTCCACCGCCTCCCGGATGGGTCGAGGAAGACGGGGTTCGGGCGCGGACCTTCGGATTCGGCGTGCATCGCAGGGGGGAGCGAAATGTTGCTGACGCGGCGACCAGCCGCTGAAGCGGCGATAACCCGCTTCGACTCCCCGAAATCTCTCTCGCCCCACCTTGCAGGATCCTTACATCGCCAGACGTTCGTCGAGCTCGCAGCTGCAACTCGGCGCACGCTCGCCGTTCCTTACAATTGCATGAATTCGCCCCTCATGCGTACTACGACTGTGCGATGGTGCCTCCCGGACAGGCACCGCGAGCCCCCCCACACCCGCAGCCACACCACCCCCACGACGCCCGTCCGCCTCCGGAGTAGCCCAGTCATGACGCCACGTGCGTTCCCCCGTTCGCCCGCTGCAGTTGCAAGGCTCGCCTCGGCTTGCCTCCTCACCGCAACCCTCACCCACGTCGCCGGCGCGCAGCAATCGCTCGGAGACCAACTCTCGCGCCTCTCGTGGCGCTCCGTCGGCCCGATCAACAATGCCGGGCGCATCTCGGTCGTGACCGGCGTCCCCGGCGATCCACTGACGTACTACGTCTCGGGCGCCAACGGCGGGATCATCAAGACCACCAATGGCGGGACGACGTTCACGCCAATCTTCGACAACCAGGGGTCGATCTCGATCGGCGCGATCGCGGTGGCGCCGAGCGACAGGAACATCGTCTACGTCGGCACCGGCGAAGGGAATCCGCGCAACAACGCGTCGGTCGGCGACGGGATGTACAAGTCGATCGACGGCGGCGACCACTTCACGCGCATCGGGCTCGAGAAGTCCGACAAGATCGCCCGCATCGTGATCGATGCGAAGAACCCCGACATCGTCTACGCCTGCGTGCTCGGGCGCGAGTGGGGGCCGAGCGAGGAGCGCGGCGTCTACAAGTCGACAGATGGCGGTGCGACGTGGAAGCGCGTCCTCTTCCTCGATACGCAGACGTCCTGCTCCGACATCTCGGCCGACGCGAACAACAGCAACATCGTCTATGCCGGGATGTACACCTATCGCCGGTGGGCCTGGTACCTGGCCTCCGGGAGCGGCAAGACGGGTGTCTACAAGTCCGTAGACGGCGGCACCACGTGGGAGGCGCTGTCCGGTCCCGACGTCTTCCGCGGGCTCCCACGCAAGGCGATGGACCGCATCGGGGTCGCGGTCGCGCCGAGCGACCCGAACATCGTGTACGTGATCAGCGAGACGAAGGACGAGGGGGAGCTGTGGCGGAGTGATGATGCCGGCAAGTCGTGGACGACGGTCAATCGCGACCCGAACATCAACTTCCGTCCGTTCTACTACGCCGACATTCGCGTCGACCCGAAGAACCCGAACAAGATCTTCTCGCTGTCGGGGTCGTTGTACCTGTCGGAAGACGGCGGGCGCAACTTCCGCACGATCGCCCGCGGGATCCATGGCGACCACCAGGCGATGTGGATCGACCCGGTCGACCCTCGTTATGTGCTGAGCGGGAGCGATGGCGGATGGCAGGTGAGCCGCGATGGCGGGCAGAACTTCGAGACGGTCAACACATTCCCCTTCACCCAGTTCTACCATATCAATTACGACATGCAGGAGCCGTATCACGTGTGCGGCGGCCTGCAGGACAACGGGACCTGGTGCGGGCCGAGCAACTCGCTCTCGGGTCAGGGGATTCGCCCCGCCGATTGGGTAACGGTCGCTGGCGGTGACGGCTTCTTCGGCGTCCCGGTGCTGGACAAGCCCTGGCTCGTCTTCGCCGACGCGCAGGGGGGGATGATCACCATCACCGACACACGGAGCGGCGTCCGCAAGAACATCTACCCGTACCCCAACCGTGTCGGCTCCGTCGGCGACGCGATGCTCTCGCACAAGTACCGCTTCAACTGGAACTCGCCGATCGTCCTCTCGCCGCAGGATCCGGGAACGGTGTACTTCGGCGGCAACGTCGTCTTCAAGTCGCGCGACTACGGGTTGAGCTGGGAGGTGATTTCCCCTGACCTCACGACCAACGATCCGAAGAAGCAGCAGAACTCCGGCGGCGAGATCGTCACCGACAACACGGCCGCCGAGTTTCACACCACGCTCCTCTCGATCGCCCCGTCGCCGGTCGACGCGAACGTCATCTGGACGGGATCGGACGACGGCCTCGTGCACGTGACGCGCGACGGCGGCAAGTCGTGGAGCAACGTCTTCGTGAACGTTCCCGGGCTCAAGCCTAACGCCTGGATCCCGACCGTCGAGGCGTCGCACTTCGACGCCGGCACCGCGTACGTCGCCGCCGACCACCACCAGGACGACGACTACGTCCCGTTCTTCTACATGACGACCGATTACGGAAAGACGTGGAAGAGCATCCGCGGCGACCTCCCCGACAAGGCGCTCTGGTCGCACGTGATCCGCGAGGATCCGCGCAACCGCAATGTCCTGTATGCGGGGACCGAGCACGGTGTCTGGGCCACCTGGGATCGCGGCGTGCACTGGGCCTCGATCAACGGGCGCATGCCGGCCGCGCCGGTGCGCGACATGCAGATTCACCCGCGTGACAACGACCTGATCGTCGCCACGCACGGGCGCGGGCTCTACATCCTCGACGACATCACGCCGATCCAGCAGCTGGCGTCGGCGCAGTCCGAGGACGCGGTGCTCTTCGACGTGCGCCCGGCAACCAACTGGACCTCGTGGAACCGCGACGGCAACCTCGGCGCCCGCATCTGGGCCGGCGAGAACCCCGACGACGGTGCGCTCATCTCGTACTGGCTCAAGACGCAGCCTGCCGGTGAGGTCAACATCGAGATTGCCGACGCCAAGGGCGAGGTGATCCGGCGCTACAATCGCGTGCGCGACGAAGCCGGCGTGCAACGCATCAACTGGGACCTGCGCACCGCGGCGGTCCCGGGCGGCGGCGGCGGCTTCGGCGGCAACCGCGGTGGC
>CAZWVG010000205.1:0-10510 GCA_964637355.1 uncultured Gemmatimonadaceae bacterium | reverse complement strand
CCTAGTCCGATCGCAACGCAATGCTCGGGTCGGCGCGCGCGGCCCGCAAGGCCGGGACGGCACTCGCGGCGACCGCGACGGCCATCATCCCCACCGCGACGAGTGCGTACAGCACGGGATCGTTCGCCTCCTGATGAAACAGGAGAGGCTGCACCCAGCGCGCAGCTGCAAGGGCGAGCGCCAGTCCGACGAGCACACCTGTGGCCGCGACGCGCACTCCCTGCCCTACGATCAACCGCACCGCATCGCGCGCCCGCGCCCCCAGCGCCATGCGCACCCCGAGCTCGTGCGTGCGCTGCGCCACGTTGTAACTGATCACGCCATAGAGCCCGACAGCCGCCACCACCAGCGCCAGTCCCCCAAAGGCAACGAACATCATTGCGCCGAGGCGCCAGCTCCGGCTCCGGTCGTCCACTATCTCCTGCAGCGGGCGCACGATCGCGAATCCGTCGCCGGGCATCGCCCGCGTCATGGCGCGGCGCACGCGCTCCAGCGAAGCCGCCGCGTCCCCGCTCATCCGCACGTACATCGTCGCAATCTCATGCGGCCAATGCTGCGCGACCGGGAGATAGTACATGAACCGCGGGTCGTCGCCGATATCCTGTTGCGCCGCATTCTCGGCGACCCCGACCACTGTGATGCAGGGCGACTCCCGCGCGCTGCGCTCGTCGACGGCCATGCGGAAGCATGCCCCCAGTGCATCGCGCCCGGGCCACAGCGCGTTGGCCATCGATTCGCTCACCACCCCCACCCGCGGCGCCGCGCCATCGTCGCTGGCGAGGAGCCCGCGCCCCCTGAGGATTCGCGTGCGCATCACGCGGAAGTAGTCGGGCGATGTGACCTGCATGTTGAAGCGACCGAGCGCGGCGACCGAGTCGATTCCCTCGACCCACAGGTCGTTGGTGTTGGTCCGGAAGAGCCGGCTGTTGATCCGCGCCGCTCCCTCGACACCGGGAATTGCACGCGCGTCATCGAGCAGCCGTTCGCGCATCGCGACCGCCGTCGTGCTGTCCATCTGGTATCCGCGAAAGTCGGGAATGATCTCGAGGACGGGTGCTGGATCGTAGCCGAGCGAAACCCCCTGCGCGTTGCGCAGGCTCTTCACGAACAGCGCGGCGCCGATGAGCAGGACGACCGAGAGCGCTCCCTGCACGACGAGCAGCGCCGTGCGCACGCGCGATCGCTGGTACGTCCCTTCGCGCGCCCCACTCTTGAGCGCCGAGGCGAGGTCACCGCGCGTCGCGACGAGCGCCGGCCCGATCGCGGTGAGAAGCGCCGCGACGATCGTGCACCCCAGCGCTACCACCAGCGTGCGCCCGTCTCGACCGAGGTCGAACGACGAGCCATCCGGCAGCAGCAATGCGCGGATCGCCGTCCCGCCCCATTGTGCGATCAACAGGCCGCCGAGGCACCCGATCAGCGCCAATAACAGCGCCTCGGTGAGGAACTGTGCCACGAGCCTCCGCCGCCTAACGCCGAGTGCCAGTCGAACGGTGATCTCTCGTCGGCGGCGGCTGACGCGCGCGAACATCAGGTTGGCGACGTTTGCACAGGCGATGAGGAGGACGATGCCGGCGACTCCAGTGACCCACAGCAGTACTCGGGACTCGAGCCCCGCCCCTGGGCCGGCTTCCTGCTTCACCGGTCCGGCGATCGCCGTCGGATGCACCAGCGAGTCGGCGAGTACGCGTGGGTTCAACACACGCGCGGCCGCTCGGCTCCGCTTGTACCCTTCCGTGAGCGCAGCGGAGGCGGCGCCGATCGAGACGCCGGGCTTGCGGCGCACGAGTACCTGCGTCCAGTCCCAGCGATAGTCGACGAGGTACGACTCGCGGCTCCACGCCCCGAGGTTCGCGGGGATCGTGGTGATGGGGACGAAGAACTCGGGGGCGCCGCCGGCCGTCGTCCCGACAAACTCCGGAGGGGCGACGCCGATGATCGTGTAGTCGAGCATTCCGATCTTGAGCGTCGTTCCGACGACGGTACCTTCGCCGAAGTCCGACTTCCACAGGGCGTTGCTCATGACCGCGACGCGCGCGCCGTCCGGCTCCGCATCCTCGGCGGCGCCGAAGTAGCGTCCCTGCACCGGCGGCGCATCGAAGAGCGACCAGAACGACGCGCTCACGCCGGCCACCTTTCTCACCCGCGTTGCCTCGCCCGTCCCCACGGCGAAGCGCCACTCGGACTGCGCCACGAAGTCCATCAGCGACTTGCCGGCGTCCCTGAGATCGTGATAGCGCAGATACGGGAAATCGATGTTGTCGCTCGTTTTTCCCTGGTAGGTCGACTCGAGGTAGACGCGGTGTACCGTCTCGGGCTCTCGAAGGTACGGGTACGGCCGGAGCATGAGTCGATCGATCACGCCGAACATCGCCGCATTCGCGCCGATGCCCAGCGCCAGGGTGACGATCACCGTCGCGGTGAAGCCGGGGGCGTGCCGCAACCCGCGCAGCGCATAGCGAATGTCCTGCAGGAATGCGTCAACGGCCGGAAAGCCCCAGTACTCTCGGCTCCGCTCTCGGAGGGCGGTCACGTTTCCGAGACGCCTGCGCGCGGTGATCCTCGCGTGGTCGGGTGCCATGCCTTCGTGTTCGAGGTCGCGGGCGAGGAAGTCGAGGTGCATCTCGAGGTCCTCGGCGAGGGCGCGCTCGAGTTCACCCCGTTTCCGCCACGCGTGCAGCCGCTCCCACCATTCGCGCAGCGTCATGACCCGGCCCCCCGGAGGACTCGCGTGGTGGCGGCGACCGAGCGCTTGAACGCGTCCTCCTCGGCGACTAACTGCCGAGTGCCAGCGGCCGTGATGCGATAGTAGCGGGCCTGCCGACCGGTGGGGGACTTTCGGGCGTTCGAGATGACCCACCCCTTGGCCTGCATGCGTTGGAGCGCAGGATAGAGCGATCCTTCCTCCACGCTGAGCGCGTCCTTCGAGAGGCGCCGGATGTTCTGCACGATGCCGTAGCCGTGCAGGTCACCCATGGTGAGCGTCTTGAGGATCAGGAGGTCGAGCGTCCCTGCGAGGAGTTGCGCCGAATCGTCACCCATGGTCTCCCTTCACACTGTTCGCGTCTATGTATAGATCGGACAGCGAGATGGGGCCGGATGGTTTGCGCGCTGGGTGGTGAATCCAATCGGTTCCCGACGCACCGGGACCGGCCGACGCGTAGTCGGCCGGTCGCTCGATCCTCGCCTATCGCACCGCTGGCGCGCGCACGACGATCAGCTCCGTGTCGTCAGGCTTGTCGCGCCCGATCCACCGTCCGTCGCTGAACGGATAGTTGTTGTCGTTGGCGATGAGGAGGCGCTCCCCGGAGAGGAGCAGGAGACTTTCCACCGACTGGAGTGGGAATGAGAAGGTCGTCCCCACACCGAATTCGTCCGGACGCGCAGGGAGCGAAATCGCGTCGGGGTCCGGAATGTCGAGAAGGTCGAGCACGAGCTGCTTGGTCACGAAGCCATTGGCATCGGTGCGCCGCAGGTCGATCCGGTAGATCTTCTTCTGTAGTGCCTCGATTCCCTGGAAGTCGTCGCGCTCGATGAGGATGAAGCGGTTGGCATTGACGGCGGTGAAGTCGCCGATCACCGCATCGGGATTCGCCGGGTCCACCTGGTACTGCCACGTCTTGCCCGTGTACCGACGCTCGCGCAGATCGAACTCGTAGATGATGCGACGCCGAGTGTCGGGATCGTTGCGCAGCGCTCCCTCGAGCATGGGATACAGCGTCTTGCCGTCCGGGCTGATCGCCATCCCTTCGAAGCCTCGGCTCGCACGAATCGTCCAGCCGTTCGGGTCGGTGAGATACGGATTCTGCGGCGACTGCACGCCGGGAAGCGGATACGGCGCTTCGAGCACGCGCCCGGTTGCATCGGTGTGAATGAGGAAGGGCCCGAACTCTTCGCCGAACCAATAGCTCCCGTCGTTTGCCTGACGCACGGATTCGAGGTCGAAGTCGGCCCCCGTGAGAAGCCGGTCGCTGCGCGTGATCGGGAAAGGAATCTTCTGGTCCGGGTCGCTCAGCTGGATGAAGCCCAGCACCTGCACCTGGCCGGTGCCGCCCGTCGCCGTCTTGAAATCGGGATGGATGTGATAGAGGCGAAGCAGGAAGTCGCTGGAGTTGGTCTGCGATCCGTAGCCGTTGTCGGGCATGGCGTAGAAGGTCCCGTTGGGCCCTTCGAGGATCGCGGAGAAGCCGGGGATCGGCTGCCCTGGAAACGGCACGGTCACGCCGTTGTCACCGGTAATGAAGTTGCCCGAGGGCGGACCGGGCTGGTAATCGTCGGCGGCGAGGATCGCGCGACCGAGAAGCACCGGTGTGCTGGCTGCCGCGCCAGCGAGCAACGGCGCGAACGGCTCCGTGCGCGCGGATGGAGCGGGGGTGTCGGGCGAGCAGGCGGCGAGCGCGAGCGCGCCGATGGCGAGGCGTCGAGTCAACATGTCGAATGCCGGAGCGAAAGTGGGGGAGGGATCGACCACGAACGCCGACATGTTGCGCCCCGCGAGTCACGGATCACGCCACGCGCCGTAACGCGCGCGTACCGTACACCGGACCGATCCGTACACGCCCACTTCCCTGGAGCCCGCGAGAGTTCCTCCGCGTTGCCTCACGTTCCCTCGCCGCTACTCCCCACCACCCCACACCGTTCCCCAACTCCACCTTCACGTTAGGCGCCCGACTGTAGTCACGCATGCGTCGAGCAACGCCCCTGGCGCACGCCAACCTCGCGCCAGAGGCATTTCCTCTCGTCTTCTCGTCTTCAGAACACTCGTCTTCTACTTCAATCCTTATACGGATCGAACTCGTTCGCCCCCGCCATCACGACCACCAAGGGACGCAACGTGTGCAGGATGTCGATCGTGCCGCGCTGCGCGGCGAGCACCCGCGGCAAACGACGGTATACCTGTGGCGCCTCGTCCAGCCCGCCGCCGCGCAGCACCACCCCCGCCTCGTCGATCCAGCCGTGCATCATCTCACGACTGATCGCCCCTTCGCGCAGCACCGCCCCCGACTTGCGGTGGATCTTTCCCGCCGCCGCCGTCCGCGACATCACCCGCCCTGCCCCGTGCACCGTGGAGAAGAGCGCCGCGGCGCGCAGGTCTTCATCGGCGTGCAGCGGAGCTTCCAGCGCCCCCTGCACGATCACCGCGTTGTCCCCCATCGACCCCCCGATGAAGCCACGCTGCCCCGGGAATGCCGGCGTCGCTCCCTTCCGCACGACCACGTACTCCACGCCGCCGTGCGTTTCCTTCCAGGCGAAGTTGTGATGGTTGTGCACGAGCTCCACCTCCTGCGCGCCGAGCATCGACACCACCTTCCGCGCCACCCACTCGCGCCCGGCGTAAGCGTACTCACCGGCGAGCGACATCAGCGTCCAGTAGGCATCGCCCAGCGGCGTGGAGAGATCGAGGAGCACCTCCTTCTCCGGCGCCCGCGCGCCCCACTCCATTCCCTGCGAGAGCGCGAGGAAGTTCGACGCGATCGTGTGCCCGAGACCGCGCGAGCCGAAGTGCACCCCCACCCAGAGCATCCCCGCCTCGTCGGCGAAGATGTCGACGTAGTGGTTCCCCGACCCAACGGTCCCCAGCTGCACGCGCGCCTTCTGCCGCAGCGCATCGCGATGCTTGGCGGGAACGGCGCTCCACGCCGCGCTCTCGAAGAGCGGTGCATCGATCGGTGCGTCGTCGGCACGGTTGCTCCGCCCCACTCCGAACGAGATCGTGTCCTGCAGTTCGTCGGCGATGTTGCCCAGGATGCGCGCGCGCTCTTCGCCGGCGCCGAGTACGGACTCGTGCAGGTCGGTCCGGATGGCCGCGTTGCCGCAGGCGATGTCGAAACCCACGCCAACTACGGAAACCATGTCCCGGTAGGCGGCCACCCCACCGATCGGCATGACGTACCCCACGTGCCCGTCGGCCATGAGCGCCACGCGTTCGGCGCTCTCCGCCACGTTCTGCAGCTGACGAATCGTCAGCTCGTCGTGTTCCCCGAAGATCATTCCCATTGTCCCATTCCCCCGGGAGTAGGGGCCTATTCCCCTACTCCCACTCCTGTGTTCCGCGAGTCTGGTCGAAGCGCCGGTCCTCGCGCGACATCTCCCAGGTGAGCGCCGATTCCGAGAAGCGCGACACCGGTCCGGTGTCGAAGATCTCGCGGATGGCCGACGTACGGAGACGCACCAGCGATCCGTGCAAGTCGGTGAACGTGACCCAGCGCGGAGTCCACCAGCGGTCCAGCCGCGCGATGAGGCACGCGCCTTCGGCACGCGTCAACTGGAAGCGGCAGTTCTCCGTCCGCACCACGACGAATTCCATCCGAGCGGGGAGCGATCTCCCGCGCTCCTTCTCGTTGTTCTCATTGTTGTTGCGCATGACCCGTCTACCGCCCGGACGAATTCGGGCGGCGATTGCTCCGTGGTGACAAAGACAAACCCCATCCAGCGCGGTGCGTGGATGGGGTGCAGGCCTTCGTCCCGGACCTGAATCAGGTCATGATCGGGATACGCAAACCGTACACTCCCACCTTCGTCCACACACGCATGCGCTGGCTTTGGATCGATTCGAGTCGATCCGGCGACCTAGCGAGCATCTGTATTGGTGGCGTGCGGGCATGGTGAGTGTCGGTTGATGGTGACGCGAATTGTCGCGCGACGAAGAGGGAGACCCGCCCCCCATCTGGAGCGTCACAAATCCGGCAGAAGAATGTTTGGGACCCTCCACATCCCGATGTCGCAGATCGAAACTCAGCGGTAGAATTCGCGCCCATGACTTCCTACGATGCCGACGCCATCGTGATCGGGGCGGGACTCGCCGGGCTGGTGGCAACCGCCGAACTCGCCGATGCCGGCAAGCGTGTCCTCCTCCTCGACCAGGAGCCGGAGACATCGCTCGGCGGACAGGCCTTCTGGTCGCTCGGGGGGCTCTTCCTCGTCGACTCCCCGGAACAGCGGCGATTGCGGATCCGCGACTCGCGCGAGCTCGCCCTCCAGGATTGGATGGGGTCGGCCGGCTTCGATCGTCCCGAGGACCACTGGCCGCGCCGATGGGCGGAGGCCTACATCGACTTTGCGGCCGGGGAGAAGCGCGCGTGGTTGCGTGCGATGGGGCTCCGCCTGTTTCCCGTCGTTGGATGGGCAGAGCGCGGCGGCAACATCGCCACGGAGCACGGGAACTCCGTCCCGCGATTCCACGTGACGTGGGGAACGGGCCCAGGCGTGGTGGAACCGTTCGAACGACGTGTGCGCGACGCGGTCACGAAAGGACTCGTGTCGCTCCGCTTCCGGCATCGCGTGCAGTCGCTCTCGCGCACCGCGGGGGCGGTCGACGGCGTGCTGGGAGACATCCTCGAGCCTAGCGATGCGGAGCGAGGGACGGCGTCGTCGCGCGTGGTGGTGGGAACGTTCACCTACTCCGCGCCGATCGTCATCGTGACATCGGGAGGGATCGGCGGGAACCATGCGCTCGTGCGCCAGCACTGGCCGCAGCGGCTGGGCGACCCGCCGGAACGCATGCTCTCGGGCGTCCCCGCACACGTGGACGGCCTCATGCTCGGTGTCGCCGAGCGTGCGGGGGCGCGGCTCATCAACCGCGACCGGATGTGGCATTATGTGGAAGGGATCGAGAACTGGAACCCGATCTGGCCGATGCACGGGATCCGCATTCTCCCGGGGCCGTCGTCGATCTGGCTCGATGCGCACGGACGGCGCCTTCCCACACCGCTCTTCCCCGGCTTCGACACGTTAGGGACGCTCGCCTACCTGCGGCGCCTGGGGCACGACTGGTCGTGGTTCGTGCTCACGAGGAAGATCATCGAGAAGGAGTTCGCCCTCTCGGGGTCGGAGCAGAATCCCGACCTGACGAATCGCCGGTGGAAGGACGTGCTCGGACGTGCCGGCGGCGGCGTCCCCGGTCCGGTGCAGGCGTTCATGGATCGCGGCGCCGACTTCATCGTCGAGAAGCACGTCGGCGATCTCGCACGCCGCATGAATGAGCTCACCGGATCGGCGCTGATCGACGCGGAGCAGTTGCGCGAGACGCTCGTCGCGCGCGACCGCGCGGTCGATCATGCGTACGGGAAGGACGCGCAGGTGCACGCGATTCGCGCAGCGCGCGAGTACGTGGGCGACCGGTTGATTCGCACCGCCAAGCTGCACCACATCCTCGACCCCGAGGCCGGTCCGCTCATCGCCGTGCGGCTCAACATCCTCACCCGCAAGACGCTCGGCGGGCTGGAGACCGATCTCGACGGGCGCGTGCTGGGCGAGAACGGCGAACCGTTAGGCGGGCTGTATGCGGCCGGCGAGGCGGCAGGCTTCGGCGGTGGCGGGATGCACGGCTACCGCGCGCTCGAGGGGACGTTCCTCGGCGGGTGCATCTTCAGCGGGCGTGTGGCCGGGCGAGCGGCGGCGCGGTCTCTCGGAAGGAGTTGATCGGTCTCCCGACTTCCGGTCACGCCGCGCGCCTTCGCTAGAAGCGCCGACTCATCTGGAATCCGACGCGCGTCGGGAGCTGCTGGCCGACGACCCACGTCGGCTGCAACGCCCACGATGCCTCGTCGTTCGTGCCCATCGCGCGGGAGCCGTCCGAGCGTCGACCGGCGAGGAAGCCCCGCGTGCTCATCGCCAGCGCCGCGAGCCCGAGGCCAACATCAAATCGCGCCGCCGTGCGATTATCGCTGTCGGCGTTCCACTGCGCCGCTCCCAACACAGTCGCAGCAGTGCCGGTCACCACGCCCGCCCATCCCATGGTGCGTGACGGCGCCATCGCGTTCCGAAGCGCAGTGAATACGCTCGCACTGAAAGCGACGACGGACGCAACGGTGTAGCCCGCGGTGGCGTCGGGACGCCCCTCAACGGGCACAGGCTGATTTGGATCGTACGCGGGTTGAATGCGGGCCGCCTCGTCCACGCTCAGTCCGACGCTATCGAGCCACGCGGTCAGTACCGGCATGTCTGCCAGGTCATGGATACGTGCATTGTTGCGGCTGTTGGCCACCACATCGACCACGTCGCCTCTCCCGCTCCGATCGAGGAGGTACGCCATCGCGCACAGGTTGCCGTGCCGGTCCCGGAAATAGGGGGTCGCGTGTTCCGGGAAGTCTTCGTTGACGGGAAACTCACCAGCGTTGCGGTACTCGCGAAGCCATTCGGTGAGCTGAGCCCGGGCCGAGCGTTGAGTCGACGAGAGGGCAGCGATGGGCGCCGCGCGCAATTCCTGGTCGACGGAGTCGAAGTGCGCCTGGAGCCGATGCACTTCGCCCGCCGTCCACGTCTGGGTGTCGAGCGGAGCGCGCTCGCGCGAGACGACTGCAGTCCCCACCACCGCGGCCAATGCCGCTGCTAGCCAAAGCTGACGCATAGTGCTCCCTCCCCCCTTTTAGATCGACGACTCGAAACGCGGCCTGAACTCGACGTCCACGTATGACGTGCAAACCATGACGATATAGCAGGTGTCGCGGGGCGTGATTCCATCGCGTGCGGACCATTCCAATCAGGGTGCCACGCTCACTCGCGACACGCTCGGCAATACAATTCATCGTTAGTCCGCGCCAGGGCCCGTGAACCGTGAACGCAGTCTTTGGCGCTTCGGCGGCGCGGTCGTCGCCGAGCGCGACGCGTGTCGTCTACGCCAGCGCCTCATCGAAGAGGGTTGGGAGATCGATCTCGAGCGCAGGAACGTCGGGCGACGGCTGCCACCCGATGCGATCCCCAATCACCTCAGGACGATCGTCCCCGTGTCGCCAGCGTTCGATGCACTGCGCATCAAGGTCCACGATCCAATAGTCGTCGACCGGTTCGGAGAGATAGATGCGCCGCTTCGTAACGCGGTCGTAGCGGGCGGTTGAGGGAGACGTCACCTCGACCGCAAGCCGGAGCGCTCGGATCTCCTTCCAGTCTCGCGCTGGCTTCCCGTCGATGAGGGGTACGACGAACACGTCTGGCTGAACGAGTCGCCTAGGTGAAAATACGATGTCTGCCGGCGACACGTAGGTTGAGCCGAGTCCATGCACTCGCACGTATGACTTGAGCATCTCATAGAGGTCGCCAAGCACCCGCTGGTGCAGCAGCGTCGGCGCCGGCATCACGACCAGCTCGCCGTCGAGCAGCTCGCGACGGATGCCGTCGTCCGGGAGTGCGAGCACCATCTCCGCCGTCCACTCGGTGTCGATCGCCATGCGATCAGGGTACGCCATGCTCGGCGATCTCCGCAAGAGGTCATGCGGAGACACTAGTGCCGCCCTCCCGTTCCCCCCGTACCCAAACGACGCCGAGCGGATCAATTCAGCGCGCGCGTCGCCAGCGACGGTGAATCGTCAGACGCCCGAGCTGTGATGCGTCACCACGTCGGGGTACTTCTCCGCCAGCGGGAAGTCGCTCGAGGACATCTCCTGCGCGGTCCACGACGCCACGCGCGCGCGCACGTCGGCCGGGACGTTCTTGTAGCGGTCGGCCGAGCCACTGACAAACAGTTCGGCGTTGGTCTGCAGCACGTGCGGCGGGTGCATCTCGAACATGTCCT
>CAZWVG010000204.1:0-10516 GCA_964637355.1 uncultured Gemmatimonadaceae bacterium | reverse complement strand
CGACTCCTGCAGCCGAGCGACAACGAGCCGGGGAGCGACAACATGGTGGCGGTGATCTCCCACTTCTTCTGGATGGACCGTTTCCAGGGGAAGGCCGACGCCGTCGGGCAGCTGCTCCGCCTCAACGGGCGCGCCTACACGATCGTCGGCGTGGCACCCGAAGGATTCGAAGGGACGACACTCGGCACTCGACCGTTAGTCTACGTGCCGATGCAGTCGCGGACGTTCGTCGGAACCTACAACGGGCTGGAGAACCGGCGGGACTACTGGGTCTACCTGATCGGGCGCCTCAAGCCGGGGAGTTCGATGGCGACGGCGAAGGCCGGGCTCGATGCCGTCATCGCGCCGCTGCTGGCCGATGTCGAGGCACCGTTGCAGAAGGGGATGAGCGAACCGACGCTGGTGCGCTTCAAGGCGAAGCGCGTCGAGCTCGAGCCGGGGGCGAAGGGGCAGAGCTCGATGCAGGGGGAGGCGAAGGTCCCGCTGACGATGCTCTTCTCGATCACCGCGGTCGTCCTGCTCATCGCCTGCGCCAACATCGCCAACCTCCTCCTGGCGCGCGGGGCGAGTCGCGCGACCGAGATGGGGGTCCGCCTGTCGTTAGGTGCCACGCGTCGCCGTCTCATCGTGCAGCTGCTGGTCGAGTCGCTGGTGCTGGCCGCACTGGGGGGACTGGTCTCCCTCCTCGTGGCGCGGTGGACGCTCCAGGGGATCGCCTCGCTGCTGCCGCCCGAGGCTTCGACGACGCTGCAATTCAAGGTGCACCTCCCGGTGATGCTGTTCGCCGCTGGAGTCGCGGTGCTGACCGGGTTCCTCTTCGGGCTCTTCCCGGCGATGCACTCCACACGCCCGGACCTGATCAGCACGATCCGCGCGGGGGCCGGGAACATCGCCGGTGGCGGATCGGCCGGCCGCTTCCGCACGTCGCTCGCGGTGGCGCAGATCGCCCTCTCCACCACGCTCCTCGTTTCGGCGGGGCTCTTCCTCAAGAGCCTCGTGAACGTGAGCCGAGTGGACCTGGGGATTCGGGTGGATAGCGTGGCGACCTTCTCCATCTCGCCCATGCGCGTGGGATACGACACGCTGCGTGCGAAGGTGCTCTACGCGCGCATCGAGGAAGGGTTGCGCGCGCTGCCCGGCGTGACGGGGGTGACGAGCTCGATGGTCCCGCTCCTCTCCGGCGACAGTTGGGGGAACGACGTGCGCGTGCAGGGCTTCGAGTGTCTCCCCGATACGGATTGCAACTCGCGCTACAACGCGATCGGCGCCGGCTACTTCACGATGATCGGCGTCGCGATGTCGGCGGGGCGTGACTTCCAACCCTCCGACGTGTACGGCGGGACGAAGGTCGCGATCGTGAACAACGCCTTCGCGAAGAAGTTCAACCTCGGGCGCGATGCCGTCGGGAAGTTCATCGGGCGCGCCGGCGGCAACGACTCGTTGGGGATCCAGATCGTGGGACTCGTCCCCGACGTGGCATACAACAACGTGAAGATCGCGGCGCAGCCCGTGTTCTACCTCCCGTGGATGCAGGTCGGGATCGTGGGGCAGATGTACTTCTACGCGCGCACGCGCCTCCCGAGCGACCAGCTCATCGCGGCGATCCCGCCGATGCTCAAGGGGATCGACCCAACCATCCCCGTGCAGGATCTCAAGACGCTCCCGCAGCAACTGCGCGAGAACGTCTTCCTCGACCGGATGATCTCCATCCTCTCGGCAGCGTTTGCCTTCCTCGCGACGCTTCTCGCCGCAGTGGGCTTGTACGGTGTCCTTGCCTACTCGGTGGCGCAGCGCACGCGGGAGATCGGTGTGCGCATGGCGCTCGGCGCCGACAGCAAGCGGGTGCAGGGGATGGTGCTGCGACAGGTGGGCGGGATGGTGGCGATCGGCGCGACGGCTGGCGCGTTAGGCGCATACGGCCTCGGGCGCGCCGCGCAGTCGCTCCTCTTCGGGCTCGAGGGGCACGATCCCTTCGTCTTCACGATGGCGGTGCTGCTGCTCGGCGTGGTGGCCTTCGGTGCCGGATGGCTCCCGGCGTTGCGGGCGAGCCGCACGCAGCCGATGCGGGCGTTGCGCTACGACTGATCTCCCCCTCGCGGAGCGCCCAGGCACTGCGACGCCAACGCCGGTTCGCGCCCTGCGACCCGGCGTTTCGCGTCCTCGCAAAGGGCGGATGGCGCCCTGCGGTTCGCGGGGTAGCTTCTCCGAGACATCGTCACCGAACCAGCGCCGCCCGAGGGAGTCCCCATGCATCGCCAGCTTTCGCTTGGTTGTCTCGTCGCGGCATTCGCCGTGGCGTCGACCGCTCGCGCGCAGTCCGCGTCGAACCCGGCCGCCGAGTGGTGGCATCATGTGCAGGTACTCGCCGACGATTCGCTCAAGGGGCGGGAGACGGGGAGCGCCGGGCACGAGTCGGCGTCGCGCTACATCGCCGCGCAGTTCCAGAAGGCGGGCTTGCAGCCGGCGGGAACGGACGGGTGGTTCCTGCGCGTGCGCTTTGTCGAGTCGTGGGTGTTGGCCGATCGGGTCTCGCTCGCGCTGAATGAGGGAGGGGCGTGGTCGCCGCTGGCACTCGGGCGCGATCTCCGCATCACGCCGCGCCCGTCGACCGGAAACGTGAATGCGCCGCTCGTCTTCGCGGGCTACGGTCTCTCGCTCCCGCAGGCCGGCGTCGACGAGTTGTCGGGGCTCGACGTGCGCGGGAAGATCGTGGTGTACGTGAACGCGGTGCCGAAGGGATTGTCGGGACCGTTGCAGGCGCATGGCTCGCGCTCGCGCTGGGTGGCGATGCAGCGCGGCGGAGCGGTTGGTGCCATCGCCGTCGGACTCGGCGATGGATGGAATCCGTCGGCGCCGCAGGGGGCGACGGTCTCACTCGCCGACGCGGCGCTCGACGATGCCGCAGGGCAGCGGATCTTTGGAACCGCCAGTCCTGCGCTGGCCGCGCGACTCTTCGCAGGGAGTGCGATCAGCTGGGACAGCGTGCGCGCGACCGCCGCGCGTGGCGAGCCGCTCCGGGGCGGGGCGTTGGCGACGTCGCTGCGGGCGACGTTGCCTACGCGCAAGCGCAACTTCACGTCGCCTAACGTGGTGGGGATCCTCCCGGGCACCGACGCCGCGTTGCGTGACGAGATCGTCGTGTACACGGCGCACAGCGATCATGTGGGGACGAGCAAGACGCCCGCGCCAGGAACCGACAGCATCTTCAACGGCGCGATGGACAACGCGTCGGGGACGGCGACGCTGATCGAGACGGCGCGACTCGTCGCGGCGCGCGGGGGGAACAAGCGCACCGTCGCCTTCGTCGCCGTCACCGGAGAAGAGAAGGGACTGCTCGGGTCGCGCTACTTCGCGGCGCACCCGTCGTTCAAGCGCGGGAGCGTGGTGGCCGACCTGAATACGGACATGTTCCTCCCGCTCGTGCCGCTCACCGGCGTGTTCGCCTACGGCTACGACGAATCGGACCTTGCCGATGACCTCGATGCGGCGGTGAAGGAGCGGGGGCTCGCCGTCTTCCCCGACCCGCAGCCCGAGGAGAACCGCTTCGTGCGGAGCGACCAGTACAGCTTCATTCGTGTAGGGATTCCGGCGCTCGCCTTCAAGGTCGGGTATCGTCCCGGGACGCCGGAGGAGACGACGTGGCTCGCCTGGGTGCGCGACCACTATCACAAGGTGAGCGACGACACCACGCAGCCGATCGACTTCGGCGCCGCGGCGGCGTTCAACGCCCTGTACGCCGAGCTGGCGATGCGGGTGGCGAACCGGACGACGCGCCCGGCGTGGCGGGCCAACTCCTTCTTCGCGACGCCGGCCGTCGTCCCCTGAAGCGGGCGCGGGTCCGCGGAGCTGCAACGCCGCTGCTCGGTCGATCGTCCTTGCCGCATGACATCGATTCGCGCATGGGCGTTGGCGTTCGGAATGGTTGGGGTGTTAATCGCGTGTAGCCATGAAGAGCGCATGCCTCGCGAGTGGGGGCCTCTCTCCAAGGGCAAGGGTGACGAGTGCCCGCGGGTGGCCGGACGCTACCTCGATTCGTCGGCCCCGATTACCCAGATGCTGGCCGGGCGCTTCGTGGAGGTGCGTGACGGCGACGCCGAGTGGGACTCGTTCGAGCTCGCGGCGCCGACGGCGACCGGGATGGACGTGACGGTGCGCCTCGCCAACGGCGAGGAGCGACACGGGCGCGCGCGGCGCGGCGGCCCGTACGACGGCGATTTCTACTGCGCCGATGGATGGCTGCAGGTGGGGGATCGATACATGCCGAATCGGTGGGACGACGCCGCGCGCGCGCCGGGCTTCTTTCCGCGTCGACGAGGGCTTCGCATCGCGCCCGGCAAGGACGGCGCGCTGGTCGCGCGGCTCGACCTCACCCGCTACGACGAGTTCACGATCTGGTGTGGCGACGGGTGCAAGGGGATCCCGCTCCCATGGACATGGGAAACGCGCTCGTCATGGAGCGCTGCGCATCGTTGGACTCCTGGCGCGGCTCGCGCGCATGCCTCGACGGAGGCGCGGGTGAACGCGCCTGTAGCTGCAGCGCAAGCGAGTGCGCGCGATGAGCGACTCGCGCGCGAGGAAGCGGCGCTGGAGAACGGCGCGCCGGTCGCCGGTCTGGGCGAAGTCAGGGCACGCGGGCTCGGGGCACTCGTTCCCGGGATGCAGCTCAAGGCGGTCGCCCCGCGCGACAGCGGGTGGCAGTTGTCCCTCGAGTTCGATGAATTGCCGCAGCTGCAATCCTACATGGTGCGGCTATCGCAGGACGGTAAGGTCGCCGAGATCCGCGTGGCGCCGCTCTACCGGGCGAAGACGCCCGCGGGGCGGTGGATCGACGTGGTCTACGTGCGATACGACCAGGCCAAATAGTCCGGTGCCGCGAGTGCACCCGTTCGCCGCTCGCGCGACGAACGGGCGCAACTGTCACGCCGCCTGCTGCCGATACGCGTACGCGGTCGCGAAGAGGAACGAAGAGAAGCCGGTGTGGGTCCGCTCGAACAACTCGCGGTGATACGCGTCCTGCACGAGGAACTCGACGGTGCGGAAGTACGACTCACCGTCGGTCGGACGCTGCTCATTCAACGCTTGCACGTGACGGCCAACTTCGGATAGCACCTCGGCATCGGTGTGCGCGCGGCCGGACGTGAGAAAGCCGACCATGCGATCGGAGAAGCGCTTCGATTCGCGCGCCGCGGAGTTCAGCTTCTCCACTTCCGCATCGCTCTCGAGCTTCGCTTCGAACCCGTAGGTCGAGAGCAGATGTTCGTTCTGCCGGCGCAGTGCGTCGTTCCACTCGTCCTTGCCCATCCCCTGGAAGATCTGTTCGTTGGTCATCGTACTCCCTCCCTTGGCTTCGTCGAGCGTCTTGTCGAGCGTCGCGAGAATGGTGCCGAGCCTGCGTTGCTTGCGAAGCAGCATTTCGCGTTGCAGCTCGAGCGACCGAACGCGCGACGTCTCCCCATTCAGGGCGTTCCGGATATCGGGGAGTGCGAAGTCGAGCTCACGATAGAAGGCGACCTGTTGCAGCCGCAGGAGATCGTCGCGGCTGTACAATCGATAGCCGGCGTCGCTCGTCGCACTTGGTACGACGAGTCCGATCCGGTGATAGTGATGCAGCGCCTTGATGGTGACGCCGCTCAGTGCTGCGACCTGTCCGACTGTGAACATGCGAGTTCGCTCCCCGATGCACGCAGCGTAGCGCCTCCCCTTGCAGGAGGGTCAAGGGGGGCGACGAAAGATGTGTCGGAGTGCGCTACTCGTCCTGAAAAAGGCGCGGGAGCGTGATCGTCGCCACGTGCCCGCTGGCGAGCTCCCGCACGTCGAATGCCCCGCCGTGCACGGCGGCGATCCACTGCACGATGCGCGTTCCGAGCCCGCTCCCCGATGACTGGTGCGCCGACGAGCCATCCCGCGGAGTGCTCACGCGGATCGCCGCGCGATCGTTGCCATCCACGAGCACCTCGGTGGTCACGCTCCCAGCGCCCGAGGCGTGCCGGCACCCATTCTCCAGCAGCTCCAGCAACGCCTCGCGCAACAACTGCGCATTGCCGCGTACTGCAGCGGGGGCAATCTCGCCGAGTGCCAGCGCTCGTCCCGTCGACGCCGCGCGCGCCCGCATGAGGTCCGTGCACTCGAGCACCAAGCCATCCAGTTCGACCACTTCCTCCAAACGTGGCTTGCTCCCCGCCTGCGCTTCGGCGAGGAGCATGAGGTCGTCGACGCGATGCCGCATGACGGTCGCGGCGGTCTGGATGCGCTGGAGCGCGGCGCGCGTGCGTTCGGGATCGAGCGCTCCGCGCTGCTGCTCGACGTCGGCCTCGCCGAGCACGAGGGTGAGCGGGGTGCGGATCTGGTGCGCTGCCTCACGCACGAAGCGCTGGTTGCGCTCCTGCTCCTGTTCGAGGCGGTCGAGGAGATTGTTGAACTCGCGGGCCAGCGTACCGATCTCATCGTCGCTCCCGCTCCCGGGGAGGCGCTGCGAGAGCGCATCGGGGGAGAGCGCGGCGATGGCCTGGCCGAGCTCGCGCGCGGGGCGCAGCGCGCGGGTGGCCATGAGGTAGCCGGCACCTAACGAAAAGAGGACGAGGAGCGGTGCCGCGACCGCGAGGCTCGATGCCAGGAGGCGCGCGTCCTGCTCGATCGCTTCGGTGGAGCGCCAGGCGACCACGTCGTAGCGCCAGTCGTGCCCGTCGACCGGTGCGGCGGGGCCGGCGAAGGCGACGGCTTCGAGCGTGCTCCCGTCGTGATCGACGGAGAAGCGTCGCGTGCGCGCGCCGCGCGCGGCGCCGATCATCCGCGTCGTCAGCGGTGCGCTGTCGGTGGCGCTGAGCGGCGTCCCGTCGGGGCGAACGATGACCCAGCGGTCGGAAGGCGTCGGCCACTCGATCTGCACCTCGTGAGCGGCGTAGGCCATCGACGAGTCGGGTGTCTCGCGCAGCTCGCGCAGCATCGCATCGCCCACCCCGGAGGCGAGCGACGCGAGCTGGACGTCGAGCCGCCGGTGGCTTTCGCGACGCAGATAGCCTAACGCGACCACCGCCAGGAGGGCGAGCCCGACGCCAAACGCGAGGGCGAAGCCGGCGGCGAGGCGCAACCGCAAGCCGCTACTCGGCATCGCTCCCCGGCGCCCGCTCGGAAAAGAGATAACCGACCCCGCGCACCGTGTGGACCAGCGGTGCCATCCCGGCACGATCGACCTTGCGGCGCACGCGTCCGACGAGGACATCGACCGCATTCGCGACCGGGTCGAAGTTGTCGTCCCACACGTGTTCGAGGATCTGCCCGCGAGTGAGGACGCGCCGCGGGTTGCGCAGGAAGTACTCGAGGAGGGCGAACTCGCGCGCCGTCAGGAGCAACGGAGTCCCCCCGCGCTGCACCTCGTGCCGCCCTGGATCGAGCGACAGGTCGAGGAGCGAGAGCACGGGTTCGAGGACATTGGCCGGACGCCTGGCGAGCGCGCGCAGGCGGGCCATGAGCTCCACGACATCGAAGGGCTTGGCCAGGTAGTCGTCGGCGCCGGCATCGAGTCCGTAGACACGGTCGTTCACCGACTGGCGCGCGGTGAGGATCAGCACTGGCGTGCGGTCGCCACGTGCGCGCATCGCGCGACAGACCTCGAAGCCGTCGGTGTCGGGGAGCCCCACGTCGAGGACGACGAGGTCGTACTCCGCTCCGGCGAGCGCGTCGAGCGCGCCGCGCCCGCTTCCCACCGCATCCACTGCCCATGCGGCGTCGCGGATCACGCGCACGAGAAAGTCGCGCAGCGACGGATCGTCCTCGACGAGTAGCACACGCATGCCCTCAACCTATCGCGCCGACGGGGTTCAGGCGGTGGGGAGCCGATAGCCGGCTCCGCGAATCGCCACGAGGAGGACGGGGACGACGAAGAGGGTGATCGGCGTGGAGAGGGCCAGCCCTCCAATCACCGCCAGCGCGAGCGGCTTCTGCAGCTCGCTCCCGGCGCCGAGTCCGAGGGCGAGCGGGAGGAGTCCAAAGAGGGTGCAGAGCGTGGTCATGAGGATCGGGCGCAAGCGCACGCGCGCGGCTTCGCGGATCCCGGTCTCCAGGTCCACCCCGGCGTCGGCCATCCGGTGGTAGGTAAAGTCGAGGAGGATGATCCCGTTCTTCACGATGAGCCCGACGAGGAGGATCAGTCCCATGAAGGATGACACGTTGAGCGCGGTCCCCGTCGCCAGGAGCAACGTCAGCGCGCCGACGAACGAGAGCGGCGCTGCCACGAGGATGACAAACGGTTCGGTGAAGGAACGGAACTGCAGGACCATGACGGTGAGCACGCTCACCGCGGCGAGTCCGAGCACGAGCAGCAGCGCCGCAAAGGCGTCCTGCTGGGATGCATACCGTCCCGCCAGCTCCACACGGATCCCCTCCGGCGCGGGGTGCGCCGCCAGCACCGCCTTCACGTCGGTGATCACGTCGCTGAGGGGACGCCCCTCCACGCCGGCGGTGATGTCGATCATCTGCTGCTGGTTCTCGCGCAGGTGCTCGCTGCGCACGTCGTGCGTGCCGAAGTCCGCCAGGGTGCCTAACGGCGCTGTCCGCCCTGTCGCCGGCGCGAGCACGGGGAGGGCATTCAGCCCCTCGGTGCTGAAGCGTACCGCGTCGGGGGCGCGCACGCGTACGCCGATCGAGCGGTCATCGAGTCGCACCTCACCCGCCTCCACTCCCAGCATCGCCCCGCTGACCGAGGCACTCACCCCCTGCGGCGTGATGCCGAGTTGCGCCGCGGCGCCGGTGCGCACGCGCATCGACATCTCGGCACTCGGCTCGGCGATCCCGCCGAAGAAGTCCTCCAGTCCCTCGATCTTCTCCACGTCGGGGGAGAGGACCCCGGCGTAGTGCTCGAGTGAATCGAGGTCGGGGCCGTACAGCTTGATCTCCAGCGGGCGCGCCGCACCCGAGAGGTCATCGAGGATGTCGGAGAGGATCTGGATGAACTCCGTGCGCACGCGTGGAACGCTGCGTTCGGCCTTGCGGCGGACTTCGTCCATCACCTCGAAGATCGTGCGCGAACGGCGCGACTGGGGGACGAGGCGTACGGCGATGTCACCCCGGTTCTGCGCGGTCGCGAACATCCCAAGCTCGGCGCCGGTGCGGCGCGACGTTCCCGAGATTTCCGGCGTCTCGGCCAGGATACGCTCGATCACGTGCAGCTGACGGTCGGTCTCGGCGAGCGCCGTTCCCCCCGGGGTGAAGTAGTCGAGGATGAAGGAGCCCTCGTCCATCTCGGGAAGGAATCCGGTGCCGACGAAGCGATAGACCACGACCCCTGCGGCGACGAGAACGAGCGCGGCGACCAGCATCGTCTTGACGTGATGCAGCACGACGCCGAGCGCCCGGCTGTAGCGATCCGAGAGGGAGTCAAGCGCGTGTCCCAGGCGCCGCGCGAGCGTCGGGGGCGCCGATGTCGTCTCCGCTTCGGCGTCGGTGCTCGTGAGGAACTGCTCGGCGAGGAGCGGAATGAGGGTGAAGGCGAGGACGAGCGAGACCAGCACGCTCACCGTGAGCGTCAGCGACAGCGCGGCGAAGAACTGCCCCGGAACACCCTGCAGGAGCCCGAGCGGGAGAAAGACCACCACGGTGGTGATGGTGCTCGACGTCACCGGCCAGACCAGCTCCTGCACCGCCTCGCGCACCGCCAGCGTGCGGTCGGGGGTGAGGCGCGCGTGGCGCACGATGTTCTCGGTCACCACGACGGCGTCGTCGATGACCAGCCCGATGGCGATGGCCATCGCGCCTAACGTCATCAGGTTGAACGTCTGCCCCAGGAGCCACATGAGGAGGACGGTGACCGCCAAGGTCAGCGGGATCGCGGTCGCGCTGATGGCGGTGATGCGCAGGTGGCGCAGGAAGAGGAGAAGGACGATGACGGCCAGCGCTGCGCCGATCAGCATCGCGTCGCGTACGGACGCCACCGCATCGCGCACGAGCGCCGACTGGTCGTACACCGCCTTGAGGTGCACCCCCGGCGGGAGCGAAGCGGCGAGATCGCGCACCGCGCCGGCCACCGAGTCGCTCACCGAAATGGTGTTGCCGCCGATCTGGCGCGTCACGTTGATGAGCGCCGCCGGTCGCCCGTCGCCGGCAACGATGCGCACGTGGTCTTCGGTCCCGGGAACCACCGTCGCGACGTCGCGCACCCGGAGCGCTCCCTTCACCACGACGTCGGCCACGTCCTCGGCCGTGTGTGCCTCCATCGCCGAGACGACGAGGTACTGCTTGTAGTCGCGCGCGACGCGCGCCACCCCCTCGACCGCGATCCCTTCGCGGATCGCCGCGGCGAGTCCGTCGTACGTCAGACCGACAGCTGCAAGGCGCGCCGGCTCGGCAATGACCTCCACCTCTCGCACGTCGGTCCCCTGCACGTCGACGCGCCCAACACCGGGGATGCGCGACAGGACGGGTTTGATCTGGTAGCGGGCGATGTCGAAGAGCGTCGCCGGATCGCCCCCTTCCAGGTTGTAGGTGAGGATCGGGAAGAGGGCGGGGGTGAGCCGCTCGATCT
>CAZWVG010000203.1:0-10564 GCA_964637355.1 uncultured Gemmatimonadaceae bacterium | reverse complement strand
CGCGCTCGATGTCAATGATATCGTTCAACGTACGGTAGCCCGCCTCCTCGAGGATAGCCACCGTGGCCGGCGGCATCCCGCCGAGCTCCGCGAGCTTGACGTCGGCGGCATCCTGCTCCTCGGGGAGCGGCTGGAAGATCGGCCCTTCGCTCCGCTCCAGCCACTCGCGGCTCGAGTAGAGATCGATCTTCCACGCGGTCAGTTCCGAGGCGAGACGCACGTTCTGACCATTGCGCCCGATGGCGAGCGAAAGCTGGTCCTCGTCGACCACAGCCTGGATCGCCTTGCCGTCGGGATCGGAGAAGACGCGCGCCACCTTGGCCGGCGCGAGCGCCAGCTTGGCGAAGCGCTCCGGATCGGCCGACCAGGGGACGATGTCGATGCGCTCGCCGCTCAACTCGTTCACCACGGCTTGCACGCGCGCCCCCTTGAGGCCCACGCAGGCGCCGACCGGGTCGATCGAGTCGTCGCGCGACCAGACGGCGATCTTCGTGCGGCTCCCGACTTCACGGGCGGCGGCACGAATCTCGACGATCCCCTGCTGGATTTCGGGGACCTCGAGCTTGAAGAGCGCCTTGACGAAGAGCGGGTCGGCGCGGCTCAAGATCAGGCGCGGCCCCTTGGGCGTCTCCTCGACGCGCTTGAGGACGGCGCGAATCGGATCGCCCTGATGGTAGTGATCGCGGTGGTTCTGCTCGCGGTACGGCATGATCGCCTCCGCTTCGCGGAACTTGTTCAGCATGATCACGAGCTTGCCGCGTTCGATCTGCTGGACCTCGCCCGAGAGGAGCTCGCCGACGCGGTTCGCGAATTCGTCGCGGATCTTGGTCCGCTCACCTTCGCGCACGCGCTGGATGATCCGCTGCTTGGCGGCCTGCACGGCACTGCGCCCGAACTCGGCGAAATCGACCGGGATTTCCATGACGTCGCCGAGCTGGAACTCGGGATCCTCGAAGCGCGCCTCCTCGAGCGTGATCTCGCGCGCCGGGTCGGTCACTTCGGCAACGACAGTCTTGAGGAGGACGATACGGATGCTTCCGCTGTTCTCCTCGATCTCGACTTCCGCCTGGACGGTGGCACCGTGCTTTTTCGCGAGCGCGGCATGAATTCCGGCCTGCAACAGGCCGTGCAACTCCGTGCGGTCCAACCCCTTGAGGTTGGACAGCTCGCGAATTGCCGTAAGAATCTCTGCGGTTCCGGTCATGCGATGACCCTCTACTTGTTCCAGACGAACACGAGGCGCGCTTCTCGAATCTCCGACAGCGGCACTCGATGTTCCACGCGTTTCGAATCGCGCAGGCACGCGATCTCGCCCCCTTCACTCCCTTCCAATCCCAAGATTTCGCCCTCGATCCGACCGCCAACAGCCGGACTCGACACCGAAGCGCGGCGTCCGACGAAACGTCGCCAATCGGCGGCGTTCCTGAGCGGTCGCTCCACTCCCGGCGACGAGACTTCCAACACGTACTGATCACCGACCAGTCCGGACGCGTCGAGCCGAGGCTCGAGTGCACGCGACGTCTGGGCGCAATCATCGATCGTCACTTTCGATCCATCGCGCCGGTCGATGCGAACGTCGAGCAACGGCCGGCGCGCCGTACCACCACGCCGGAATTCCACGAGGTCGAATCCCAGCGCGTCAACCTCTTGTCGAACGAAGTCTTCGAGCGCCTGATGCATATCCGTGAAATTCCGCCCCAAGAACAAAAAAATGCGGGGGAACCCTCCCCCACATTTCCGGATCGCGGGCTGGTTGCCCCGCGAAGCAAGAGGAATGTACGACCGCAGATGTGGCAGGTCAACCGGAGCGGCGACGCCGCACCGTCAAACCAGCAAGCGTTAGGAGCGAGAAGCGATCACGCGCTGCGCTCGTGCCTGCCGTGCCTCAACGATGGACGATGACGCCGAGTTGGCGACCCGCGTCGCCACAGCGATGCGAGAAGAAACTCTCGTTATGGCAGCGCGTGCACGACTCGCTGATGGAGATCTCGGTGACTCCTGCCGCGCGCGCCGACCCGGCGATGAGAGCTCGCAAGTCGATCGGCGTGGGACGCGAGACCGCCTTTCCCGTCAGCTGCGCGAAGACGTCGGGCGACACCTCGTAGCAGCGCCCGCAGATCGACGGGCCGCAGTGCAACACGAGGTCATTCG
Organism: uncultured Gemmatimonadaceae bacterium; assembly: GCA_964637355.1. Taxonomy (GTDB): domain Bacteria; phylum Gemmatimonadota; class Gemmatimonadetes; order Gemmatimonadales; family Gemmatimonadaceae; genus SCN-70-22. The sequence continues at coordinate 8,413 of CAZWVG010000203.1, read as the reverse complement.
CCTGAAGACCAGCGTTCACCAAGACGTCGATCGCGCGCCCAGTGATGTTGGCGACGGTTCCGCGCCATCCCGAGTGGACGATCGCGATCGCTCCCCCCGGATGCGCGATGAAGACCGGGACGCAGTCGGCGATGGTGACTGCCAACGCCGTTCCCGGATTGAGCGCGACGTGCGCGTCGGCACCGGGATGACGTAGCCATCCGCTCCAATCGCCCCCATGTGTCACGACATGGTCACCGTGCACCTGGTGGGCGATCGCCAGTCGACGCGAATATCGCGAGAGCGCTGATCCCAGCGCCTCCCACCGTTCAAAGACTCGAGCCGCTTGCTCCTGCGAGTGCAGCGCGAAGTCGCCCTGTGCCTTGGTGGTCGTGAAGGCGAGGATGCCCAGCTCTTCGAAGCCCGGCACCATCTCGCCGGGTTCGATCTCGCCCGAAGGCGACGAAGGGCCGATGTGTCCGACGACCGTCACGTGCGCGCCGGGATGCGCGTGATGCGGGCGCCTAACGCGTTCAGCCGCTCGTCGATGCGCTCGTACCCGCGCTCGATCTGCGACGCGTTGTTGATGGTGCTCGTACCCTCGGCGCACATCGCCGCCAGGAGCATCGCCATGCCGGCACGAATGTCGGGCGATTCGACGCGCGCCGCGCGCAGCTGGCACGGCCCCGAGACGATCGCACGATGCGGATCGCACAGCACGATGCGCGCTCCCATCCCGATCAACTTGTCGACGAAGAACATGCGCGACTCGAACATCTTCTCGAACATCAGGACGAGCCCTTCGCACTGCGTCGCCGTGACGATCGCGATCGACATGACATCGGCAGGAAAAGCCGGCCACGGCTGATCCTCGATCTTGGGGACGTGCCCGCCGAGGTCCGACTTGATCACGCGCGACTGCTCGGCGGGGATGATGAGGTCATCCCCCTCGACGTCGCAGTGAATGCCGAGGCGCTCGAAGCCCATGCGCGTGGAGCGCAGGTGCTCGACGCCGGCACGTGCAATGCGAAGCGTCGAACGGGTGACGGCCGCGAGCCCGATGAACGAGCCGACTTCGATGTGATCGGGGCCGATGCGATGTCGCGCGCTGCCTAAGACCGATGGGCCGTGAACCGTCATCGTGTTCGTGCCGATTCCCTCGATGCGTGCACCCATGGCGACGAGGAAGTTGGCGAGATCCTGCACGTGCGGTTCGGAGGCGGCGTTGCGCAGCACCGTGGTTCCGCGCGCTGCCGTCGCAGCCATCAATGCATTCTCGGTGGCCGTGACGCTCGGTTCATCGAGGAAGACGTCGGCGCCGCGAAGTTCGGATGCGCGGAACTCGTAGCGATCGGTTGCCGAAACGGTCGCACCCATCTGCTCGAAGGCGAGGAAGTGCGTGTCGACGCGCCGCCGCCCGATGACGTCGCCCCCCGGCGGTGGGAGAATGACATGCCCACATCGAGCGAGGAGCGGGCCGGCGAGGAGGATCGACGCGCGGATATTGGCGCACAACTGCGGATCAAGCTCGTCCGTGCGTATTTCCTTCGCGTGGATGACGAGCGTGTTGCGCCCGGTCCACTCGGCCGATGCGCCGACGGCGAGCAGCAGCTGCACGAGCGTCTCGGTATCGCGGATGCGCGGCACGTTGTCGAGCGTGACTTCGTGCTCGGTGAGCAACGCCGCGGCGATGATGGGAAGCGCCGCATTCTTGTTGCCCGACGGTTCGATCGTTCCGGAAAGGCGATGGCCGCCTTCCACGACATACTGCACTGAGGACATTCGCGTCGTCGTTAGAGTGCTCGTATAATGCCCGCACCGCGCCTGCATCTTCAAGCGGTCGCTTGACTTCGCTTTTTGCGTCATGGTACGATGCGGAGGCGCACCGTGCGCCCTTCCCTTCCCCAGGTGGTGCCCATGTCGGTGCTGGCGCCCTCACTTTTCGACCTGCTCCAGGCGATCGCCGACTCGTCGGCGACGCGCATCGTGGTCGAGCATTCGTGGCTCGACACGCTGGCTAACATTGCGCAGAGTCTCGTCTCGATCCTCATCATGGTGATGCTCGTGATGGGGGTGCTGCTGCTGTACGCGCTGCGCAAGAGCATCGACGAACTCTCCAGGCTCGTACGCTCGGCAAACACTCCGCTGCAGGCGGCGATCGCCGAGGCGCGCCAGGTGACCGGGGAGATCCGCGGCATCGCCGCGTCGCTCAAGGCGCCGCTGGCGCTCGCCGGCGAGACCATCGAAGACGCGACCGAGCGCGCGCAGGACGTCATGGACGTGGTGGAAGGACGCCTCGCGCGCTTCGATGCGCTCGTGGGGATTGCGCAGGAGGAGGCGGAAGGAGCGGTCGTCGGCGCGGCCTCGCTGTTGCGCGGCGTGCGCGCGAGCGGTGGCGTGGTGAGCGAAGTGCTCGGCTTGAGCCGCAGTGCGCGCCGGAAGCGGCGTCGCGCGCGCAACCAGCGTGCGGGCGCGCGGGAGAACGGAGACGGGCACGCGGACGAGCCGAACGAGGAGCGCGCTGCCCCACGGCGTGCGCGCCTTGCGACACGAGCCCGCGACGAGGCGCACAGCGCCGACGACGAGGCGGAGGTGCCACGCATCCGCTCCCGTTCCGCCACGCACTCGTAACCGCGCCGCCATCGTGCGTCCTCCGTTCGTCGCCATGCTGCTGGCGGCACTGGTTCTGGTGGCCCTCCTTCCGAGCGAGGCATGGGCGTGGACGCCCGGCACGCATGTCTTCATCGGCGAGGCGCTCCTGCGCGCGCCGTCGTTGCTCCCACCGGCAATGGCCGAGCTCCTGCGCGCATTTCCGTACGACTTTCTCTACGGATCGATTGCCGCCGACACGAGTATCGCCAAGAAGTACGCTGCCGCCGGACGGCACTGTCATTCCTGGACGGTGGGCTTCGAGATCCTCGAACGCGCGCGCGACGAACCGCTGCGCGCGTTTTCGCTCGGATACCTCGCGCACCTCGCCGCCGACGTCATCGCCCACAACTACTTCGTGCCGCGACAGCTCGCGATCACGTCGTCCACCGCGGCGCTTGGACACAGCTACTGGGAGAACCGCTTCGAGACGCACCTGGGAGAACGTCCCGCGCGTCGCGCGCGCGAGCTGATCCTCCTCGATCACACGCGAAGCGACGGTCACCTCGACCGCATCCTGAGCCCGACGATCTTCAGCACGCCCACCAATCGCCGGATATTCCGCGGAATGGTGCGCGTCACCGACATGGAGTCGTGGCAACGCATCTTCCAGATCGCCGCCGAGCGATCGCGCTGGGACCTCCCGACGCAGGAGGTGGGCGTATATCTGGCGCGTTCGTTCGACTATGTCGTCGACTTGCTCAACAGAATGGAGCGCGCAGAGCCCTTCGCCTTCGACCCGGCCGGCGACCTCCGCTTGCGCCTGGCGAAGCGCGTGCGGCGCGAGGCGCTGCGTGTAGGCGGAGAGGATCGGCTGCGCGAGGACGCCGACCGGCACTTTGGTCTCCCCGCCTCTTCGCTCAGGCACGCGGCGCAGCTCGAGTCACCGCTCTATCCGGAATCGCTCGCGACCGCGAACGCGACGCTCCGGAGCACCCCTAACGACGCGAGCGCTCTCCCAGGAGCTGGTTGACTTTACGCGGGTCGGCGCGCCCGCCGGAGCGCTTCATCACGGCACCCACCAGGACACCGAGCAGCTTCTTCTCGCCAGCGATCAGGCGCGCCGTTTCGTCGGGGTGGGCATTCCAGATCTCCTCCACCCACGCCGCGAGCGCATCGTCGTCGCGCACCTGCACGAGTCCCTCGCGCTCGGCGATTTCGGCGGGGGCCCCGCCCTCCTGGATCATGACGGCGAAGATCCGCTTCGCGGCGCTGTTGGAGACCGTCCCGTCGCGCACGAGTCCGAGGAGCGACGCCAGCGACGGCGGCGCGACGGCGAACTCCTCGATCGCCAGACCGGCGTTGTTCAGGTACGCCAGCACCTCGCCCATGACCCAGTTCGCGGCGAGACGGCCGTCGCCGTGCGCGGTCGCCACGCCCTCGAAGTAGTCGGCGAGCGCACGTGACGCGGTCAGCACGCCGGCATCATAGGCGGAGAGCCCAAACGTTTCCTGCAAGCGCGCGCGCCGAGCGGCGGGAAGCTCGGGAAGTGCGTCGCGCGACGCCTGGACGAACGCGCCATCGAGGACAAGCGGCGGAAGGTCGGGATCGGGAAAGTAGCGGTAGTCGTGGCTCCCTTCCTTGCTCCTGGCGGGACGCACCTCCTGCTTGTTGGCATCCCAGAGGAGCGTCTGTTGCACGACCGTCCCCCCGTCCTCGATCAGACGGCACTGCCGCTCGTACTCGACGGCGATCGCACGCTCGACCCCCGAGAACGAGTTCATGTTCTTGATCTCGGTCTTGGTGCCGAGCGTGGTGGCACCGATCGGGCGCACGCTCACGTTGGCGTCGACGCGAAGACTCCCCTCTTCCATGTTGGCGTCGGACACCTCGGTGTACTCGAGGATCTCCTTCATCCGAACGCAGTACTCGCGCGCCTCGGCCGGCGTGCGCAGGTCCGGCTCGCTCACGATCTCCACCAGCGGCGTGCCGGCGCGATTCAGGTCGATCGCCGAACGCTCGGCGAAGCGGTCATGGACCGACTTCCCCGCGTCTTCCTCCATGTGGGCGCGGGTGATGCCGATGATGCGGCGCGTCCCGTCCGCCTCGTCGCCGATCGCGAGCTCCCCCGCCGTCGCGATGGGCTGGTCGAACTGCGAGATCTGGTAGCCCTTGGGGAGATCCGGATAGAAGTAGTTCTTGCGCGCGAAGACCGACGTCCGATGCACGGTGCAGCCGAGGGCCAGCGCCGCGGTCACCGCCAGCTGCACCGCGTGCGCGTTGAGCACGGGGAGCGCGCCGGGGAGGGCGAGGCAGACCGGACAGGTGTTGGCGTTAGGCGGGGCGCCGAAGTCGGTGGGACACGGGCAGAAGATCTTCGTGCGCGTCTTGAGCTGCACGTGCACCTCGAGCCCCACAACCAGTTCCCAGCGATCGGCGTACGCGGAGGTCGTCACGTGGCCCCCTGCGCGTGTAGCGCGCGTTCGACCGCATAGGCGACGCTCAGCATCCGATGCTCCCCGAAGTGCGGCGCGATGACCTGAGCGCCGATCGGGAGTCCGTCGACCGTCCCAACGGGGACCGACATCGCTGGCACGCCGGCCAGATTCGCCGTGACCGTGAAGATGTCGCTCAGGTACATCTCGTACGGGTCGCTCACCGCGCCGATCGCGAAGGCGGGGGTCGGCGTAGTGGGGGTGAACAGGACGTCGACACCCGAGGCAAAGACGGTGTGGAAGTCGCCGGCGATGAGTCGCCGCACCTCCATCGCCTTTCGGTAGTAGGCGTCGTAGTAGCCCGCCGAGAGGACGTACGTTCCGAGAAGGATGCGACGCAACACCTCCGCACCAAACCCGCGAGAGCGCGTCGCTTCGTACATGCCGCGGAGACCGTCGCCAGGCGCGCGCTGTCCGTAGCGCACGCCATCGAAGCGCGCGAGGTTCGATGACGCCTCGGCGGGGGCGACCACGTAGTACGCCGGGATCGCGAGGTCGGTATGCGGAAGCGACACGTCGCGAACCTCGGCGCCGGCCGAGCGGAGCGCCTCGAGCGCGGCGTCGCACGCCTCGCGTATGCGCGGGTCGAGCGACTCGGGGAAGTACTCGCGCGGTCTCCCGACGACGAGGCCGGCCATGGCGGTGGCGGCTGCCGACCGGTAGTCGGGGACTGGAACGTCGATGCTCGTGGCGTCGCGCGGGTCGCCACCGGCGATGACCTGCAGGCCAAGCGCAGCGTCGTCCACCGTTCGACCGAAGACGCCGACGTGATCGAGCGACGAGGCGTAGGCCACGAGCCCGTAGCGACTCACGCGTCCATACGTGGGCTTGATCCCCACCACGCCGCAGAAGGCGGCCGGTTGACGGACCGAGCCGCCGGTCTCCGAGCCTAACGCGATCGGGACGATCCCCGCGGCGACGGCGGCCGCGGAACCTCCAGACGAGCCGCCGGGGACGCGAGTCGACGCGATCGGATTGCGCGTGGGGCCGTACGCCGAGAACTCGGTGGACGACCCCATCGCGAATTCGTCCATGTTCGTCTTGCCGACGATGACCGCCCCCGCCTCGCGCAATCGTCGAACGGCGGTCGCCTCGAAGGGCGACACGTACCCTTCAAGGATGCGCGAGCCACAGGTCGTCGGCAGGTGCAACGTGGCGAGGTTGTCCTTGAGCGCAACCGGCACGCCGGCGAGCGCCCCCCCAGCGGCGGCGCTCACGGCGTCGGCATCGGCGCGCGTGCGCGCGCGATCGGTCCCGAGGAAGATGTTGAGCGCTCCGCCCCCCGGATCGGCCGCGTCGGACGCCGCGAACGCCGCGTCGACCAAGGCACGCGAGGTTTGTTCGCCGAGCACGACCTGGTCGCGCATCGCGGCGGCCGTCAGCTGCATCCGCCCGGGGCTCACGCCCCCTCCGCCGCGTCCTCGTGCGTCGCGAGTCGCGGCACGAGGAAGAAGCCATCGCGCGACTCAGGCGCGAAGGCACTGCGCGGGCGCGCGAGCGGAAGTTGCGCCCCTGCGTCATCGCGCAGGGGCATGCCGTCGTCGTCGTCGCGGGCGTGCAGGTCGATCCCCGCGGTGTCGACGGCGGCGAGGATCTCCATATGCGAGAGGATGCCGTTCAGCTCCGTCGCGAGCATGCGCACGCGTTCGGGCTCGAGCGACACGCGAGCGAGCCCCGCGACGTGTCGCACGTCGTCTTCGCTGACCGCCATCACTCCACTCCGCGTTCGAGACCGGCATAGGCGACGACCAGTCGCTTCCGCCCCACCGCTTCGTCGTCGAAGTCGATCGTGACCTTGGCATCGCGACCCACACCGGAGAGTTCGGCAATCGTCCCTTCCCCAAACTTGGCATGCCGAACGCGTACGCCCGGAGCGAAGATCGGGGCGTCCTGCGACTCGTCCTCCGCCGGCGTGGACGTTGGCGCCGAGCGAACCACCGGAGTCCCCGGGCGTCGCTCGGAGGGAGTCGGACGATCGCCAAACCATTCGCTGCGCCCGCTGGATTCGCCGAAGCGCGGCGCGCCCCCGCTTCGCCCGCTCCCGAAGCCCCCCTCGAGGTCCCCAAAGCGTCCGCTGCCTCGCAGCCGCACCGTCGCGCGCGAGCGCACCAGCGCCGACGGGAGGTCGCGCACGAAGCTGGATGAGAGCGAATTGAGCATCTCCCCGTTCCGGCGACGGCTCTTCGCGTGCGTGAGGAAGAGCGCCTCCTCGGCGCGCGTGATGCCGACGTAAAACAACCGGCGCTCCTCCTCGAGCAGCTCCGGTTGCTCGCGCGAGCGCGCGAGCGGAAAGAGCCCTTCCTCGAGCCCGGTGATGAAGACGATGGGAAACTCCAGCCCTTTCGCGTTATGCAATGTCATCAGGACGAGGGCGTCGGCGTTTGGATCGAGCGCATCGACGCCCGCGACCAGGGTTGCACGCTGCAGGAAGTGGTCGAGGGGGGTGAGGCCCACTTCGCCGCCGTCGTCGATCACCGTCTCGGCGGCACTCGTGATCAATTCGCGCACGTTCTCCATGCGCTCGGCGGAGTCGGGCCCTTCGCTCTTGAGGTGATCGGCGAAGCGGATCGCCTCGACCAGGTCGCGCAGCACGTCGTCGACCGACGACTCGCGCGCCGCGTCACGCAGCCGGTGGATGAGCGACGAAAAGTCGGCGAGCGCATTGCGCGCCGCCGGGCGCAAGGCAGTCGTCATGTGCGGGTCGGTCGCCGCGGTCAGGAGCGGGACGCGCGCCGCATAGGCGGCGTCGGCGAGCGTCGCCACCGACGACTCTCCCACGCCGCGGCGCGGCACCGCAATCGCCCGCCGAAAAGCCTCGTCGTCGTTAGGGTTTGCGACGAGCTTGAGGTACGCCATCAGGTCGCGGATTTCCTTGCGATCGTAGAAGCGCACCGACCCGATCAGGCGATACGGTATGCCATGCCGGCGCAGCACTTCTTCGAGCGCACGGCTCTGGGCGTTGGTCCGGTAGAGCACGGCGAAGTCGCGCAGCGCACGTCCGCGGGCACTGAAGCGGCGTCCCTGGATCTCCTCGACGACGAAGTCGGCCTCGTCGCGTTCGTCGAGCGCCGCAACGACCGAGACCGGATCGCCCGGCGGGCGCGTGCTGCGCAACGTCTTGCCGCGACGCTCGGTGTTGAGCGAAATGGCGGCATTGGCCAGTTCGAGGATCTGCGGCGTCGAGCGGTAGTTCTCCTCGAGTCGCACCACGTGCGCCGCGGGAAAATCCTTCTCGAAGTCGAGGATGTTGCGGATGTCGGCACCGCGCCATCCGTAGATGGACTGGTCGTCGTCGCCGACCACGGCGACGTTCCCGGTCCCGCCGCCGAGGAGCGCGACGAAGCGATACT
>CAZWVG010000202.1:0-10621 GCA_964637355.1 uncultured Gemmatimonadaceae bacterium | reverse complement strand
CATCTCGGGGTCGTCAATCGAAACGAGCTCGCGCGCCTGCGCGAGCTCGTCCTCGTATTTGCCAAGCTTCTGCGATAACTCCACCACCGCGACGAGGCGCTGATGCTCCCGCCCGAGGGTGGCCAGCTTCCGCGCGTCCTTGGCAGTCGCGGGGTCGGAGAGTTCGCGTTCTACTTCGGCGGCACGCGCGACGGCGTCCGCCAGGCGGGCGCGGAGACTCAGGCCGACTTACCGGCGTACTTCTGACGGAAGCGCTCGACGCGCCCGGCGGTGTCGACGAGCTTCTGCTTCCCGGTGTAGAACGGGTGGCAGTTGGAACAGATATCGAGATGCAGTTCGCTCACGGTCGACCGCGTCTGCCAGCTATTGCCGCAGGCACAATGCACGGTCGCGGTGGCGTACTCCGGATGGATGTCGGCTTTCACGGCTGCCTCTGAAGCTGCTGAAGGTGCTATTGGAGAGCTTGCGAATATAACGGGTATCGGAACGGAAGTTCAACTCACGTGTCTGGATGAGGGGCAAGTCGGTACCGCGCCCGCAGGGCGCACCCCCGTCTCCCGTCCCCCGTCTGCACTTAGTGACCTGCACCACAGACAACACCCGCCACCCAAGCAATCCCTGAGCGGATGTAACGTTCCCACGGCCGAGGCCGCGGAGCTGCTACTCGCCAGGGGGCAGAATTTCGAAAGGGCGTCGCGCACAGGAGCACTGTGACGCGCCCCAACGGTGGGCGTCCTTGTTCATAACCGCCCTTCCATATTCATTCCTCGAAGCGCGTCCGTCCCCATGGCTCTTCCGCTCGCATTCGATCCACGCCCAGCACCACAGGCACTCCGGATGGATATCAGCAACTTCCTCCGCTCGATCCCGATATTCTCCAAGCTCGACGACGCCGAGCTGCAGCGATTCGGTGAACTCACCCGCGAAAAGAACTATCCGAAGGGGAGCGTCATCGTCTTCGAGGACGATCCGGGCGACTCGCTTTTCATCGTGCGCGATGGACGGGTGAAAGTCGTGTTGATCGGCGAGGACGGGCGCGAGGTGATTCTTGGCGTCCTTGGCGTTGGTGAGCACTTTGGCGAGCTCTCGCTCATCGACGACCAGCCGCGTTCGGCGCACGTGATTGCCATGGAGGACACCAACCTCCTCGTCCTGCGCCGCGACGATTTCCGTCGTCGTGTCGAGGCGAATCCGGCGGTGGCGTGGTCGCTCCTCGTGGAGCTGGCGCGCCGGTTACGCCGCGCCGACGCGAAGATCCACGGGCTGGCGCTGCTCGACGTCCCCGGGCGCATTGCGCGCCTCCTGCTCGACTTTGCCGACGAAGCGGGGAAGGAGACGATCGAGAAGCCGCTGACGCACCAGACGATCGCCCACATGATCGGTGCGAGCCGCGAGACCGTGTCGCGTACGATTCGCGATTTCCAGATCCAGGGGCTCATCCGCGTCGAGCGCCGCCGCATTTCCGTTGCGAATCGCCAGACCCTCAAGCAGCTCGCGCAGGCGCGCGTCTAGCAGGGGATTTCCGGTCGGTCCCCGCGTCCGGACGGGCGCGGGGTGCCGGTCGCTCCGCGTGAGTTCTCCCGCCCTTCCCATTCACCGGCCGTCGTGATGCGTGTGCGTTTCTGGGGAACCCGAGGTTCGTGTCCGTCCCCGGGTCCGGCCACGGCGATCTACGGTGGCAACACGACGTGCGTGGAAGTCCGCACCGACGACGGCCAGCTGGTCATCCTGGACGCCGGTACCGGCATTCGGGAGTTGGGGCGGACGCTGGTGCAGCAGGCCGATGGTGTCCCGATCCGTGGCGATGTCTTCTTCTCGCACGCGCACTGGGACCACATCCAGGGGCTCCCGTTCTTCACTCCGGCGTTTCAATCGGGAAATCACTTCACCCTGTGGGGCTCGCCCTCGCTCGAGCGCTCGCTCGAGGTGGTCCTCCGGCAGCAGATGAGTCCCGTCGTCTTTCCGGTGGCGTTCGACCAACTGAGCGCGCGCATGGAAGTTCGGCAGTTCACGGAGCACCGCCACGCGGGGAACGGCTACGACATTCGCGCGATCAACGTGCGGCACCCGGGGAGCGCGCTGGGATTCCGCCTCTCGCCGTCGGGTGATGCGTCGCGCTCGGTCATCTTCATCCCCGACAACGAGCTCGATCCGTACGGCGACCAGGCCGACGCGGCGTCCTCGCGCGACGCGCTCGTGGACTTCGCGCGCGGTGCCTCGATCCTCATCCACGATGCGATGTACACGGGGACGGAGTACATGGACCATCGCGGGTGGGGGCACTCCTCGTATCGCGACGCGGTGGACTTCGCCATCGCCGCGGAGGTGGAGACGCTGGTGCTGTTCCATCACGAGCCCGACCGGAGCGACGAAGCGCTCGACGAGATGCTCTCGCTCTGCCACGTGATGGTCGAGGAGCGCGGCGGGCACGTGCGGGTGATCGCCGCGCACGAGGGGATGGAGCTCGCCCTCTAGGACGCGTCCCGCCGTCCGACGGCGCCGCGTGTCAGGCGCTCGACACCGGCGCGACCGGCAGCGGTTCGTGCAATGTCCCGTGGCTCTCGAGCGACAAATCGCCGACAGCAACGCGCCGCGCGCGAGCGGTCCCCGTGTCGCCGTCCGCGGCCCCCGGTCGCGCGCCCGTTGCCTAACGACGGAAGAGGTACGCCATCTTGATGAAGATCCCGTCGCGTCGACGCCGCATCCCGGTATCGTCGACGGTCCCCGGTGAGCTCCAGCCGTCGCCATAGCCGATGAAGGCCGTGGTTCCGGGCGATGGTTCGTACTGGATGAGCCAGTCGGTGTTGAGCGAGCGGTTGTCCGTCGCGCCGACGGCATCGCCCGCGGTGTCGTAGAGCGGGAGCGACGTCCCGCGCTGGCGGAGCGCCTCCAGCTGGTCGATGCGATACTGCGACACGACGCGGAAGAAGAGGGCGCGCGTCGGCTGGATCTCGACCTTGAGGCGCGGAATCGTCGAACGGGCGTAGGGAGAGCCATCGCTCGCGCGCGTGATGCGCGAGGTCGTAAGCGTCCCCTCGATGCGTGTGCCTGCCGACGGACGCAGGAGGAGCGAGCCGGTGACCCGCCACTGCCGCCCCTCGATCCCCTCGACGAAGATCGGGACGCCTCCCCGCGACGCGTTGAGCGAGGCGTTGAAGCGCCCGTACACCGGCGAGGTGATCCCGCCAGACGCCGACCAGAGCCCGTCGAGGCGCGTCGACGGATCCCACGGCACCAGCTCGCCCTCGATGCTGGACGCCTGCAGCCCGGTTGCAACTGACGGGTCGATCACGAAGAACTTGCGGCTGGCGCTCGTCGACACGTTCCACCCGCCGCGCAGCGTGCTGAAGGCGTTGAGCTCGTCGCCTCCTTCCAGCTCCCCGTCGTGCGAGAGCGAACCATAGTTCCACAGGCGCGACGCGCCGAAGAATGTCGTGAAGCTCTGGATGAGCGACGAGGTCCCCCCAAACCACGAGAAGCGATTGAAGCCGTGCGCCGTCTGGTAGCCCACGCGCGGGACGAAACCGGCGTCGCTGCGGAAGCGATCGCCGATCCCCGAGTACATGTAGTTGAAGCCCCAGATGCGCCCGGTGCGATCGAGCTCGGCCTTCCAGATCGGTGCGGCGCGCGTCCCGGCGCCATCCGACGTGACCGACTGTCCGAGCTGGCTCTCGAAGTAGTAGTTCTTCTTGAAGACGAAACGATTGTCGCCAGCGATGACGGTGTTGGAGCGACCGCCCTGCCGACGATCGGTGATCGTGAGGCCGGCGACGGAGTTGCCGCCATAGTCGGAGCGCAGGCGCGCAATGTTGAAGAGCGCGTTCTCCCCCGGGGTATCGTCGAGCGCCGAGAGGAGTGCCACGCCGGCACGCCCCAGTTTGCCCGTGAGCTTGCCCCCAGCGATGGGATTGGCGATCTGGCGCGAGTACACCAGTTGGTTGGGCGTGGCAAAGAGCTCGATCCCCTCGAGGAAGAAGGGACGCCGTTCGGGAAGGAAGAGCGCGAACCGCTCGTTGATCGTCACCAGCCCGGCGTCGGACTCGACTTGCGAGAAGTCGGGGTTGATCGTCCCCTCGAGGGCAAACGAGGAAAAGCCAAGGCGGACATTCACCCCGGCATCGAACTGGTCGTCTCTCCTGAACGTCCCGTTGGCGTCGCGCAGTCCGGAGACTGCCTCGGTCAGGAAGGGCTGGACGTCGGTCACGACGCCGCGCTCGATCCCATTCATCCCGGTCAGGATCCCCGACTGCGCGAGGAGCGACGATTGCCCGCGCTGCGCGTCGGTCCAGGTGTCTTCGGCCGTCCGCCCGGGGATGCTGCGCACGACCTGGATTCCCCACCGCTGCTCGCCGTTGGGGAAGCGCAGGCTCTTGAACGGAATGCGCATCTCGATGACGTAGCCGGTGGGTGTGAGGCGCCCACGCGACTCGAAACGGAAATCGGGATTGAGGTCGACACTCCCGCCGAACATGTTGCCGGCGCTCACCGCCCCTTCGGTGCGCACACCGTCGAGCTGCACGCCGAGCGCGTTGGCGCCGAAGAAGAAGGCGCGGCGCTTGTCGTCGAACGTATCGAGATAGACGGTGACGCGATCGTCATTCCCGATGTTGTCGCGCTTGGAGAGAGTCGCGCGCACCGTTCCCGGTTCGTTCACCGTGGCGATGATCCCGAAGTAGATCGCCTGCGACGTGTAGAAGACGCGCACCTCGGTGGCTTCGGCGGCCGGACGCTGGTCGACCGGCTGGTACTGCGAGAAGCCGGTCAAGCGCGCCGCGGTGCTCCACGCCACCTCGTCGAGTGCGCCATCGAGGGTAATCGGCTGCGAGTCGCGGGGGACGGTCACCGTGGGTGCGCCGCGCCCGGGGTATTCGCGCCCCTCCTGCCCCCGTGCGATCACCGGTGCGATCAGGTGCGCGAGGGACAGAAGGAGGAGCGTGGAAAGAATCCGCATGAGAAGAGGAGAAAGTGCGCGCGTCGGGCGCGCACGTCAGCGTGAAGGATCCGCCTGCGCCGGCGCCGCGCCCCACCCGCCACCGCCCGGGGTCAGGACGCTGATCACGTCGCCAGCTGCAAGCTCGAGACGGCACTTGGCGGGAATCGGCTCGCCGTTGAGCAGGTTCTGCCCGGGTGCGCCGTCGGCACCCCCCGCCGCGCCGCGCGGTGCAAGGCGGCGCCGTTCGGTGACCAACGTGACGGTGCAGGGCTCCAACACGCGGTACCGCCGCACCACGCCGTCGCCACCGCGCCCTGCCCCGGGACCGCCCGATCCGCGGCGCACTGCGTACTCATCGATCTGCAAGGGGTAGGCATGCTCCAGCGACTCGATCGGCGTGTTGCGCGTGTTGCTCATCCCCACGTGCACCGCGCTTGGTCCCGGACCGCGCGACGACCCGCCCTGCCCTCCACCGAGCGTCTCGTAGAACGTCCACCCACGCCCGCCGAAGGTGATGTTGTTCATCGTCCCCTGTCCCTGCGCCGGCACGTCGACGCCGGCGTCGGCGAGTGCCGCAAAGATCGCGTCGGTCACGCGCTGCGACATCTCCACGTTGCCGGCAGCGACCGCGGCGGGCCAGCGCGCGTTGATCGCACTGTCCTCGGGGACGATGAGCTCGAGGGCGCGCGCGATCCCGTCGTTCGTGGGAACGTCGGCGTCGAGGAGCGTGCGCAGCACGAAGACCGCAGCGGCCCGCGTCACGGCGAACGGCGCATTCACGTTCCCCGCCACCATCGGCGAACTCCCGGTGAAATCGAGGCGGAGGCGATCGCCGAGCGCCGTCAGCTGCACGACGATGGGAACGTCGGTATCGGAGACACCGTCTCCCTCGAGTGCGTCGCGCGCGCTCCCCTGCACCTCGCCCAACTGCGCGATGCGGGCGCGGGCGCGGCGTTCGGTGTAGTCGAGGAGCGCCTCGCCGGCGAGATCGATCGTGCCCCCGCCTTCGCGTGCGCGCAGGGCGAGCCACCCGTCGCGCCCGGCCGCGCACGCGGCACGCTGCGCACGCAGATCGCCGAGTCGCTCCTCGGGCGTTCGCACGTTGGCGAGCACCAGCGAGAGGACGTCGTCGTTCCATCCGTCGCGCGTCGCGAGGCGGACTGGCGGGACGATGAGCCCTTCCTGCACGAGTTCCGTCGCGCCGCGCGGCATGCTCCCCGGCGACATCCCGCCGACGTCGGCGTGATGCGCGCGCACGGCGGCGTAGCCGACGATCGTGTCGCCCTCGGCGATCACCTCGACCATCGTCAGGTCGGGGAGGTGGGAGCCGCCGTGGTTGGGATCGTTGAGGAGGAAGACATCGCCCGGGCGCGGCGCGCGCGCCTGCACCGCGCGCACCGCTTCGGGCATGGCACCGAGGTGCACGGGGATGTGAGCGGCCTGGGCGATCATCCGTCCGTCGGCGTCGAACAGCGCCGACGACGCGTCGCGGCGCTCCCGAATGTTAGGCGACAGCGCGCCGCGCTCGAGCACCGTCCCCATCTCCTCGGCGATCATCGCGACCGCGTTGGAGAAGACCGTGAGGGCGAGCGGATCGAACGCCGGCGGAGCGGCGGCTTGGGCGACAGAATCAGCCATTGGCCTCCAGGAGCCAGCCGCCGATTTCGAGCGGGCGGGCCGACCACCCGTCCGTCACAAGAAGCGTCGCATCGGGGAGCGCCACGACGGCAGGCCCTCGCACGATGGCGTCGAGTAGGCCGCCGGAGTCGACGCCCGGCTGGGCCGCCCACCGATTGGCGCCGCGCCTCGCCAGCTGCAACGCCGGCGCGGCCCTCGACGTCGTGGCGCGGACGCTCACGATCTCCGGGCGGCTCTCCAGCACGAAGCCGTAGCGGCGTCGGTGCGATTCGGCGAATCGCCCGGCGAGCGTCATCACCGATTCTCCCACGGCGAACGGAATCTCGAGGTCGTGCCCTTGGCCACGGTAGCGCACGCGCGCCACGTGTTGCGTGCTGCCGGTCGCGCCAGCGCGCGACGTCGCCTGCTCCGCGACGTTGGCGAGGGCGACGTTGCCCACGTCGTCGAGCGTCTGCATCACGCTGACCATCGCCATCCGGCGTTCGGGAGCGACCGCGAGTCCAAGCGCCGAGAGCACTCCCGCGTGCGGCGGGACGAGGACGCGACGCATGCCGAGCGTATCGGCGAGGGCGCAGGCGTGGAGCGGCCCGCCGCCGCCAAAGGCGACGAGCGTACAACTACGCGGATCGATGCCGCGCTCCACACTCACCCGCCGGAGCGCGCGCGCCATCTCGGCGTCGGCCGTGGCGATCATCGCCTGGGCGGTACGCTCGGGGGTGGCGCCTAACGCCGCGGCGAGTCGCGCGACAGCGGCGCGGGCGCCCGCGGCATCGAGCGCCACGTCACGGGCCATGCGGTCGGCGCGGATGTTCCCCAGGGTGACGTGCGCATCGGTCACGGTGGGCTGTGTCCCGCCACGCCCGAAGGCGACCGGGCCGGGAACCGCGCCGGCACTGCGCGGCCCGACGCGGAGCGCGCCGCCGTCGTCGATCCACCCTAACGATCCACCGCCCGCCGACACCGTCTCCACCAGGACGCGCGGGAGGGCGATGGGAACGCCGGCGACCGCGCCTCCCGCCTCGACCAGCGGCTCTCCGTCGAGGATGAGGCCCACGTCGGCGCTCGTCCCCCCGATATCGATGGAGAGGGCGCGCTCGAAGCCGGCCAGACGCGCGACGAGCGCCGCCCCAGCGACCCCTCCGGCCGGCCCGGAGAGCGCGAGTGACGCGGCGTGACGCGACGCCTCCTGCGCGCCACGCATTCCGCCGTTGGATGCGACGACGCCGGGCGCGGGCATCCCGAGCGTGGCGACGCGCCCGGTGAGGTTCTCCAGGTAGCGGGTGACGCCAGGACGCGCGTACGCCTCGCACGCCGTGGTCGCGGTGCGCTCGTACTCGCGAATCTCGGGAAGCACCTCGGCGCCGAGCACGACGTCGACGCCGGGGAGGCGGGCGCGGATCGCTTCCGCCAGCTGCACCTCGTGGGAGGAATCGGCGTAGGCATGGAGGAGCGAGATGGCAACGATCGCCGGCGCGCGCGCGGCCACCGCGTCGGCGACACGCACGGCCTCGCTCGCGGCAAGTGCGACTTCCACTCCCGCCGGCGTGCGCCGTTCGTGGACCGCGATCACGTCGTCCGGCTCGACGAGCGGCGCCGGGTGGTGCGCGGTGAGGTCATAGAGCGACGCGCGCTCCTGCCGTCGCAGCGCCAGCAGGTCGGTCGCCCCCTTCGTGGCGCAGAGCACGACGCGCGCCCCGCGGCGCTCGAGGAGCATGTTCGTGACGACCGTCGTCCCGTGCACGATGCGCGCGACGTCGGCGGCGGCGGGCCCCTGCGTGCGCAACGCTTCCTCGACGCCCTCGCTCTGGTCGTGCGGGGTGCTCAGGACCTTGCCGGCGACGACCGATCCGTCGTCGAGCGAGACCGACACCAGGTCGGTGAAGGTCCCGCCGACGTCGATCCCGACCGAGTGACTCACGCGCGCGCCGGTCTCCCCGCCGCACCCTGCGGCAGCCTGGCGTTGGACTCCTGCTGCGCGAGATACACGACGCGCAGCACGAGGAGGTACACGGCGATGATCACGGGGACGGCGAAGGCGGCGATCTCTCCCGACGGCTGCCCGAACGGCGTGAGCGCCACAAGTCCGCCAAGGATCGCGACGCCCGTGCAGATGCGGATGAGGAGGAGGAGACGCGTACGGGTCGCGCGGCTCCCGCGCGCGAACGGGAGCATCACTGCCACCGCCAGCCACAACGGGTGGGCAAAGAAGAGGTTCTGGTTCCCGTGCGCCGCGGTGTGGCTGGTAAAAGCCCAGAGCAGGAAGAGAAGGAGGCCGAAGATGCCGGCGACCCAGCTCCAGAGCGACGACAGCGAAAGCGCGGCGAAGCGCCCCGGGGTACGGTATCCGAGCGCGAGCAGGATCCCGGCGGCAACGAGCCCGATGAGGAGTCCGGTGCCGGCAAGCGACGGCACGTCCATGCGCTCCGGCGGGCGCGACGCCTCGAAGAGGACGTTCTCCGAGGCGACGAGCGGAATCATGGTGCCGTTGGCGTCGGGGATGCGGATGTCGCGCAGGCGGCGCTGCAGTTCCATCGGGATGAACATCGCCTGCCACGCGGTGATCGGGTGATCGGTGGGGGCGCCAAGCCCGAAGTCGATCCCCGTGCGCCACCAGAACATCCCATCCGTCAGGCGCAACGAGTGGTCGCGGTAGGTCATTGCCGTGCGCTGCGTATCGGTCGCGGCGCGGAGCACCCCGCCGAGGACGAGGTCGAGCGCGTCGCGTACGCGCGTCGAGCAGTTGTCGCGATAGTAGTCGTAGTGGTAGAACTTGTTCTCCTCGCGCGCGTTCCACTCCACGAACTTTCGCACGCTGTCGCGCTGCGCCGGCGTGAGGTTGAGGCGCTGGACCGTCACGGACCGGTTGAAGTACTGGTACGCCTCCAGCGTACGCGCCGCGTCGTCTGCCGCCAGCCAGTACAACATCTCCCCGCGCAGGAAGCGCGGCACGAACCCCGGCTGCTCGAACGAGAAGGTTCCCCAGTTGTAGACGATGTCGGAGCCAGTCGCGAGGTTGCGGACGCCTAACGCATTGTGCCCGAACCGTTCCCAGAGCAGGTCGCCCTGCCCCATCGTCATGACGTAGATCTCGAGTTCGCTCCCCGGGACCGTGCTCGCCGCCGTGTCGGTGCGCGCGGCCGGTGCGGCTTGTGCAGGCAGCTCCGCGCGCGGAGTGGCGAGGAGCGACGCGACGAGGAGGAGCGCGGTCGCCCGCGCCCGGCGCCAGCCGCTCACAGCCGCACTTCCTTCCCTTCTTCTGCAGACTTGTAGGCCGCCTCGATGATGCGGTGCACGATCACCTGGTCGGTCGGCGCCTCGTACTCCACCTCGCCGCGCAGCACCGAGATCGTGTGCGCCAGCTCGGCGCGATACGACTGGATGAACGCACTCTCGCGCGCCGCCGCCCCGGTCGGCGAGACGTCGACCGGCTTTCCGTTGAGCTCCTTCACGACACGCAGCGGGGCAAGTCGCGCGCTGCCGCGCGAGCTCAACGTCTCGAACCACCAGCGCTCGTCCTCGCCGACATAGGCCCACGAGACGTCGAACGAGAAGACGGCGCCGTTTGCACACTCGACCGAGACGATCGCCGATTCTTCGACCGAGTTTGCACCGCGCGGGCGATCGAAGTGCGCCCAGACACGCTGCGGCGCGGGAAAGTCCGCCATCCACATCGCCAGGTCGATCAGCGGGAACCCCTTCTCGAACAGCACGCCCCCCCCCGCTTCCTGCCGGCGGAGGCGCCACCCCTCGGTCTTGCCGCGCGGGTGGTACGAGCCGGCGCGCATCCCGGTCAACTTTCCGAGCTCGCCACCGCCCAGGAAGCGCACGAGCGCCTGGACGTCGCTTCGGAAGCGGTGATTGTTGGCGACGAAGACCTTGCGATTGGCGCGCGACGCCGCGGCGAGGATCCGCTCGACCCCCTTGGACGTCAGCGAGAGCGGACGCTCGCAGAGCACGTCGACACCGGCGGCGAGGAGCTGCAGGACGTGCGGCTCGTGCAGGTGGTTGGGCGTGGCGACGACGGCGAGGTCGACCGGATCGTAGTCGATC
>CAZWVG010000201.1:0-10658 GCA_964637355.1 uncultured Gemmatimonadaceae bacterium | reverse complement strand
GTACTCCCTGGTGAGCGACAGCAGCACGTCGCGCAACGCGTGCGGCCAGATCTCCCACCCCATCGCTGTCCGCTGCCCGTCGCTCCGCCCGAAGGCGTTCTCGATCCGCATCGCCGTCGGATCCCCTTCGCTCAGGTCCGCGTGGCCGCCGGTGCTCCGCTCGTCCGACAGCACGTCGAAGAGGAAGTACGGAAGGTCGGGGCGATGGTCACCGCCGGTACTGACTACAAGCCGGTAGTAGCAGTTGACGCCGATGAAATCGAGCGGCACGTGCGCGCGTGCCATGTCGCCATCGACGATGCCGAGCGCCGGGAGCGGAATGCTGGCGAGGAACGGGGCGGGGTAGGCGCCGGTGAGGAGCGGCTGGAGGAAGAGGCGATTGAAGACCGCGTCGGCGTAGGCCGTCGCCTTCGCATCGTTTGCCGAATCGGTGGCCGGTTCGCAGGGCGCCATCGCGAAGACCGATCCCACCCGCGCTTTGGGGCGTGCCGCCTTCGCTGCGCGGAAACCGTCGGCATGCGCCATCGTGATCACGTGCACGGCGCGCAGGAAGTCGTGGAGCGAGCGACGCCCCGGGGCGTAGCGCCCGAGCAGGTAGCCGCGCGACGAGAAAATGAACGGCTCGTTGAAGAGCGACCAATCGCGTACTCGATCGCCAAGCGCCTCGAGCATCACCGCGGTGTAGTCGGCGAAGCGCGCCGCGGTGTCGCGCGCCGCCCAACCGCCGCGATCCTCGAGTGCCTGAGGCAGGTCCCAGTGATACAGCGTGGGGAAGGGACGAATCCCCGCCTCGAGCAACCCGTCGACCAACCGCTCGTAGAACGCGAGTCCCGCGCGGTTTGGCGCTCCCCTGCCGTCGGGTTGGATGCGCGGCCAGGCGATCGAGAAGCGGTAGCTCCCCACGCCGAGGTCGCGAATGAGGGCGAGGTCTTCGTCGAGGCGGTGATAGTGATCGCAGGCGATCGCTGCGTTCTCGCCGCGCTCGATCGCGCCCGGGCGCTCGCTGAAGGTCTCCCAGATCGAACGCCCGCGCCCATCGGCGTCGAGCGCTCCCTCGATCTGGTACGCCGACGTCGCCACGCCCCACCGGAAGTCGGGCGGAAAGAGCGCAGCAAGTTCTCGCGCAGAGCTGGCCGTCACCCTCGCAACGTACGGGTGTCGCGTGAATGACGGTACCCCGCCGAATGTGCACCCACGCGCCGCCGCGTACCGCGCGCCCTACAGGATCACGCGCACGCCGCCCAGCGTTTCGATGCGATGCGGAAAGCGATCACTCGGCGTGCCGATGAACATCGCGTTGCGCGGGACGCGCAGCCGCTCGGAAAGTTGCCCGATCAAGTCCGGACCGAACGTCCCGCGCACGGCGAGGAAGTCGATGCGCAGCGACGGATACAATCGATCGATCAGGCGCAGCTGGTCGGCGAGTCCCGGCGGGATGTCGTGATCCTCGGTATACGCGTGCACGACCGTGAGGCGGCTCGTCTGCTCGTTGCGCAGCACGTAGAGCGCCGCGCGGTTGAGCACATCGATCGCGTCCCCCTTGGTGAAGTAGATGACGCCGCGGTCGCCGATCGCGCGCAACTTGGCCTCCACGCTCGCTCGCAGCCGCGAGTTGACGCGAAAGAGGTGCGCCACGAAGTCCTGGCTGCTCGAAAGCAGCATGCGGAGGATCGCCACGCGCAGGAACATCAGCATCACCGCGCCGGTCGCGATGCCGAAGTACAGGAGGAAAATCTGCAGGTTGATCGGCTCGAGTACGATGTTGCCGAGGAGTGCGATGAGCACGGCAAGGAGCGCCACCAGCACCGTGGCCACGCTCGCCTCGGTGGCGCGCGGGAGTTCGCCGCGCTCCTGCTTGAGCAACAGGTTGCCGATGGCGAAGAGCGCCATCACGCTCAGGAACGAGATTGTGTAGACGCCGGCGAGCAGCTCCACCCGCCCGCTGGTGATCCAGAGGATCGAGGCGCAGAGCGCGAGGAAGGAGAGGATGATCCAGTGGTTCGTCCCGCGCAGCCGATTCTCGCTGAGCAGCACCTGCGGGAGCACCTGATCGAGGCTCATGCGTCGCGCCAGCCCGGTGACGCCGACGAACGATGTGAGGACCGCGCCGGAGAGGACGAGCACCGCGTCGAGGCTCACCACCCATGCGAGCCACTGGCCGGCGCTCCGGGTCCCCATTTGCGCCAGCAGGTCGGCGGGGACCGACTCGATCTCGGCGAGCGGGAGGAGCCCGAGCGAGAGGAGGCTCACCCACGGATTGAAGATCGTCACCGCCCGCCACATGTTGCGTAGCGTTTGGGGAAAGACCCCCGGCTTCTGCTCCTCGATGAAGTTCGCCGACGACTCGAAGCCACTGATCCCCAGCATCGCTGCGGCGAGCCCGAAGAAGAGCGCGTGCCCCACGCCGTCCGGCGTCGGGAGGCGAAAGTTCGCCAGCAACAGGTCGGGCGACCGCACCACCGCGATCGTACCCGCGATTGCCAGCACGGTGAGCACCGTCAGGTGCAACACGAAGATCACCAGCGCCACTATCGCCGACTCGCCGATCCCCCACAGCGTGAGGGCCGCGAAGAGGGCGAGCAGCGCCAGCGTAGCCGTTCCCACCGGGAGCGCCGCCACCAGGTTCTTTGCGTAGTGCGCCGCCTCACCCGCGCTGATGACCGCTGTGGCGATGTAGGAGAGCAGCGTGAGGCACGCCGCCGTTGCCGCCACCCGCTTGCTCGTCGTGTTGAGGAGCACGGTGTAGGAGCCGCCGTTGAGCGGGAGCGCGCTCCCCACCTCGGCGTACACCTGCCGGAACAGGTAGAGCACGCCGCTCACGATCAGCAGCACGACCGGCGCGAGCGCACCCGCCTGCGCCGCGCAGAGCGCCGAGACGTAGAGCACGCTCGACGTGATGTCGTTGCCGCAGAGCGCGGTGGCCTTCCACTGCCCGAGCTGATGCTGATGCGAGATCTGCGGAGCGTGCGGAGGCGTCGGCCCCAAATCGGTAATGCGCCTCGCCTCGCCCCATCCCGCGAAATCGAAGGACTGCGCCTCGGTCTCGCTGAGTGGTCCGCCGTGAATGTGATGACCGCCCGGCGGATCGACCTCCGTCGATGGGCTCACTTACGACTCTTCGACCGCGGGTTTGCCTGGGGCGGGAGCGGGAGGGAGCGGGAGCTTGAAGAGCCGGCGCGCATTCTCGTACATCATCGCCGTGTAGGCGTCGGCGGGGAGTCCGAGCTGCTTCACGAAGCTCACGTACGACCGCATCGAGCAGATCGGCCAGTCGGTGCCGAAAAGGAAGAAGCGCGGGTCGCCGGCGTAGAGGATGACATCCCTGATCTCATCCGTCATGTAGTCCTCGAACGCCTCGGTGAACTCGCCGAGCACGAGCCCCGAAATGTCGGCGTGCACGTTCGCGTTCTTGTAGACCACTTCCATGCAGTCGGTGAGCCACGGATTGCCGAGGTGGCAGATGATAAACTTCACGTTCGGGTGATCGACGGCCACTTCGTCGATCTCCAGCGGGTGCGAGTACTTGAGCTTTCCTTTCGGGCTGTAGGTATCGCCCGAGTGGATCATCACCGGAACGTCGAACTCCTCGGCGAGATCGTAGACGACCTGCAGTCGCTTGTCGTGGGGATAGAACGGTTCGTACCCGGGATACAGCTTGAGCCCCTTCACCAGCCCGTTCTCGAGGAAGTCCGCCAACTCGCGGAGATCCCGCTGCCGATAGTTGTTGTAGCTGATCCCCGCCACTACGCCGAGGTTCGGGACCTTGGCGATCGCTTCCACTACCTGCGCCGTGCTGGGACGGTGCGGGCTCACCAGGTAGCTCGTCAGGACGAGCGAGTAATCGATCCCCGCCTCGGCCATGCTATCCTGCAGCTTGGCCAGGCTGTCCTTCAGCGAGACCGCCAGCTGCTCGTGGTAGTTGTTGAGGTGGACGTGACAGTCAACAATCATGTCGTCGCGGGGGGTTGGAGTTTGTAGCGTCCGACCGTGCGCCGGTTGGCGAGGGCACGAAGCATCAGCCGGAAGGCGGGGCGATCGAGCGGCCGGCCGATGCGATACACGCGCCGCCACACAGTGTACAGAATGCGCCGCAACTCTCCAACCGGGAGTCGTTCGCGTTGTCCGCGGAGCGATTCGTAGTAGAGCACGAACGGCGATGGCTCGTCGTCGTCGGTGAGCTTGGGTTGGAAGTACGGAAAGTCGAGCACGAGCACTTCGGGGCGCGAAGCCAGCGAACGCAGCCAGCGATTCTTCGCGCTCACCTCACCGATGATCGCCGCCAGCGGCTCGCCCGCGATGCGTTCGGCATCGCGCGCGAAGCGCGTGCGCAGGCGCGCGCGCAACCGTGATCCGATGCCGCGCGAGCGCACCTCCGGCACCATCGCGAGGTAGCCAATCACGCCGATGTTCACGTTCCCCAGATAGGTGCCCGACGCCAGCCCGACGACCTTGCTCCCCTGCTCGGCGACGAGAAGGTGCCACGCGGTGTCGGTGGCGAGTCCGTTGCGCGATTCCTCGAGGCTTCCCAGCCACTCGCGAAGCGCGACACGCTCGCCGCGATGAAAGGTCTGCTTGAGGAGTGCATACGCGCGACGCACCGCCGGATCGGCGGGATCCGTCAATTCACGGACCGTCGTTCGCGCGACCTTCCTGCCGGTGGCGCGTGCAGTAGAGCGCGCGGTGGTGCGCGGTTCGTTACGAAGCAGCTCGGACTCGGGCGACATGCGGGGGGGAGTGGTGCGAGGTGCGTCAGGACGCGGTACGCGTGAGCGTGGCAAGGCCGCGAAGCGCCGGTTCGCTCACGTTCTCGACGAACAGCTGCAAGTGCGGGAATGGAATCTCGATACCGGCCTCGTCGAGCGCGACCTTGCACGCCTCGAGGATCGCGAACTGTGTGGGGCGCTCCTGAGACGCGTCGGCGATCCACGCGCGTGCCTGCAGGTTCACGCTGGAGTCGCCGAGCGACCAGGCCACGACGTCGGCCGCTGGCGTCTTGAGCACGCCGGGAACGGCGTTGATCACCGGAAGGAGCACCGCGCGCGCCTCGGCGATCTTTTCCTTGTAGGCGATGCCGATCGGGACGTTGATGCGCATCTCACCGTACAGCGAGTGATTCACGAGCATGTCGCCGATGATCTGCTTGTTGGGGATGACCACGTACGTGTTCTCCATGGTACGGATGCGCGTGGTGCGCATCGTGATTTCCTGCACCCGTCCGTAGCGGTCCTGCGTCGTGATGTAGTCGCCGATCTTGAAGGGGCGGTCCCAGAAGACGAGGAAGCCGGCGATCATGTTCGCCACGGTCTCCTGCGCCGCGAAGCCGATCGCGATGCCGGCCACGCCGAGGCCGGCCAGCGCCGCCGCGACGTTGATCCCCACCTGGCTCGCCGAGGTAATGAGCGCGACGACCGCGATCGTCGCCTTCCACAGGCCGTCGATCAGCATGTCGATCAGCGCCGGCGCGAAGCCTGCGCGCGCGAGGATGTTGCGCAGCAATGGGCGTGTAGAGCGCCAGACGACCCAGAAGATGGCGAGGACGAAAAGTGCCGACACCACCCGCGGGACGGCTGCGGTCAGGAGCGTGCGGGCGCGTTCGGCATCGAACCAACTCGCGATCACGTTCATCGGAAACTCCATGTAACGGGTACGGCAGAAGAAGGGGGCGTGCCCGGCGCTCGTTAGGTCGCGGCGAGGTCGCGGTGCTGCTGCGTCGCCGGCATGCCGGGCGCGGCGCCCTAACCCGGAGCGCGCGCCGCCGGATCGGCCACGGTCGCGACGCGGAAGGGGGGCGCGATGTACCCCTCGGGGAGCTGGTCGGCCGGCAGCGCGACGGTGCCCCCGTCGCGCACGGCGCGGTAGTGCGGCGACATGATCTCCACGCCGGCAGCTGCAAACGCATCCTGGATATTCTGGTGCAGCACGCCGTACAACGCGGCCATCCGGTTTGCCTGGTCGGTGTACGCGTTGATCTGGTAGCTCACGTAGAAATCGTCGAGCGACGTCTGCAGGACGAACGGCTTCGGTTCCGCCAGGATCCCGTCGGTCGCGCGCGCCGCGTCGATCAGGAGGCCGTGCACCTGGCGCCACGGGACATCGTAGCCGATCGTCACCGTCGAGTGCAGGATCAGCCCCTCCTGCTTGCAACGCGCCGAGTAGTTGATGATGTGCCCGCCCAGCACCGCGGCGTTAGGGATCGTGACGTCGACGTTCTTGATCGTCCGCACCCGCACCACGAGCAGGTTGGTCTCCACGATGTCGCCCACCGTATCGCCGACCTTGACCCGGTCGCCGATGCGGAAGGGGATCATGTACGTCATCACGATGCCGGCCACGACGTTCGAGACGGCCGACGTGGAGCCGAACGACAGCAGGACGCCGAGAAAGATCGACACGCCCTGGAACGCCGGCGAATTCGCTCCCGGCAGGTAGGGGAAGATCACCACGGCCGCGAAGGCGATGATGAGGAAGCGCACGATCTTCGACGTCGGCTCGGCCCATTCGCGATGGAAACCGCCGAGCGAGAGCTGGCCATTCGAGAGCGAATCGAAGACGAGCTGCGCCCCCTGCAGGATCAGTCGCACGACCACGACGATCAGCGTGATGTAGACCAGATTGGGGAGGTAGTCGATGGTCGCCAGGAAGACCGTCGACAACGCACCCCACAGGTAGGCACGGAACTGTACCGCCGCCGCCCGCGTCCACGGAAAGAACCCGAGCGATGTCTCGAGATAGATCACCGAGACGATGAAGGTCAGGAGCCAGCGGAGCATCGACACGCTCTGCGCGGCGAGCATCGTCATGCGGTGTGCCGTGACCAGCTCCACTCCCTTGAGACGCAACGCCACGATGCGCGTCCCCTCGAGCGAACGCACCCACGCGACCACTCGGCGAAAGAGCGATGCGAGCACCCGCCACGTCACGAGGAAGAGCAGCGTCGCCAGCGCCGTCAGCAGGAGCGCCGTCGTGATCCCGCGCAGGCTGCGCCCGCTGAACTCCTTTTGCAGCACGTTGCGCAGCGCCACGGAATAGTCGGCCGCCAGCTGCTGTCGCGTGCGCCCGAGCGGCGCCGCATCGGAATCGGCGACCGAGAGGACGAGCGCGTCGCCCGCCAGCACATCGCTCGTCTGCTCGCGCTCCACGACATGAATGGCGTCCAGTGCATCGGCGGAGCCCGCGGCCACGGCGGCCAGTCGCCCCTCGATTGCACGCGCACGCTCCGCCGGCTGCAGCTTCCCCATCGACGAACGCACTTCGAAGAGGTCGACACCGCGAAAGTGCACGATCGCCGCGCGCGTCTGCGTGAGTCCTTCCTCCGTCGCGACCTGTCCCGCCACCGGGCGCGCCAGCAGGACGAGCAACGCGGCCGGCCGCACGACCCGCATCAACAACGGCACGCCACCACGGCGTGCACGGTTGGTCCAACAACGGATCGCTGCTCGCACGAAGAGTCGGTTCACCTACACAACCCAATGCGCAAACCGGCGATTGTCAATGCTCGGCGAGCCGCGCAGATTGCCGCCCATGCGATCCCCGATGCCGCAGGCCGCCGTACTCGTGCTCGCAACGGCATTCGCCGTGGGCTGCATAACGAGACGGGACGCAGCGACGGGCTCGCGCGCGACCGAGCTGCTGGTGCGCCCGTCGGCCGTGTCGTTGCGCGCGGGGGAAACGGTGCAGCTGGAAGCGCAGGTCAACGACGCTCGCGGAACGCCAGTCGGCGGAGCGCCGCTCGTCTTCCGCGCCGAGTCGACCAGCATCGTGCGCGTTTCGAGTGCGGGACTCCTCTCGGCGGTCGGCGTCGCCGGACGCGACTCGATCGTCGTGCGCAGCGACTCGCTCAGCCGCGTCGTCCCAGTGGTTGTCAGCGCTGGGCATCCAACGGTCGTCGATGTCATCTCCGGCGCCAACCAAGCGGGGCTGGCCGGCGGCACGCTCACCGAGCCGCTGGTCGTCACCATCCGTGACGCGTACGGGAACGCGGTCGCGCACAGTGCCGTGCGCTTCAACGCCGAGTCCGGGGGAGAGGCGGTCCCCGCAAGCGCGACGACCGATGCGGCGGGAACCGCGCGCGTCCTCTGGACCTTGGGTCCGCTCGCCGGCGCGCAGTATCTCGTGGTTCAGGCCGACTCGGCAGGCCTGGCGACCGCGACCGTCGACGCCACGGCGCGGGCCGGCGCATTCGCGCGCGTCGTCGACGTCGACCCGGTCGGGCGCCGCATCAACGCGGGCGACACGGTCGTCGTGCGGCTACGCGCGCTCGATGGCTTCGGCAACGGCGTCGAGGGAGCCGTGTTCGCCTTCCGCACGCGCGCCGGGAGCGGTGAGGTGATCCCGCCGCGTCTCGAGAGCGATTCGACCGGGCTGGTTCGCACGCGCTGGCGTACGGGGACCAGCGCGGGGACCGATACCCTCGAGGTGCACGCCTTTCAGACGCGCGACACCTCGTTCAAGCTCGTGGTGCGCACGATCGGCGGGAGCCCGAGCGCGATCTCCCTCGTCTCTGGCGATAACCAGCGTGCGCGCGCGGGTGCGACGGTCGCGCGTCCACCGGTCGTGCGAGTCGTTGACCGGTACGGCAACCCGGTGACTGCGGTCCGCGTGCGATTCTCCACGACGTCACCGGGGGCATCGGTGCAACCTCCCGAACTGGTGACGAACGATCGCGGGACCGCTTCGCCGACGCAGTGGCAACTCGGGAACGCGGGGGAGCAACTCCTCCTGATCGTGGCCGACGGGGTCGCCGACACCGTGCGCGTGCGGGCGCGCGTCTCGAGTCGTTAGGCGTCGCCGGACTGCTGCCTCGCCGCATCGCCGGTTGCAGCCGGCGGCGATGCCGGCGTGATGCGAGGTCGTACCTCGGCCACCCCCTGGGCACCGCTCCCGTTTCGATCGTCGACGAGGCGCACGTCGACGCGCGGGAGCGCCACCACCGCCGACGTGGCCGACGCCAGCTGCAACTTGCCCCCTGAGGCCTCCACCTCGTCGAGCACGCGCGTGAAGAGGAGATCCTTCACCGTGCGGCGACGGTCGAACGGGACCACGTAGCGCACGGTGAACTCGAGCCAGTTGTCGGTGAGGACGAGCGACACCATCGGGTCGAGCCGGGCATCCTCGACGCGATAGCGCGCCAGCATCTCGCGCCACTCGTGGCGCGCCGGCTCCACATACTGCCCCGCCACCTCCTGCACCACGCGGTTCAGCATCTCGCGGGCGGCGGCATGGTGCACGCCATACGTAACCGGGAGTGTGATCTCGTCCCAGAGAAAGCCGAAGTCGCCTGAATAGTTGAAGACCGGTTCCTTGAAGACGAACGAGTTGGCGATGCGCACGACCCGTCCGCTGTAGAGATCGCCCTTCACCCAATCGCCGATCTCCATGACGGTGGTGCGCAGGAGCCCGATGTCGATCACGTCGCCCTTGATGCCGCCGAGCTGCACGCGATCGCCAACGCGATAGAAACGCCCGGTGGTGAGGGCGAGACGACCGGCCGCGCTGGCAATGACCTCCTGCAGCGCGAAGGCGACGCCGGCGCCGATGATGCTGAGCGAGGCGAAGAGCCCGCCGAGGGAGCCGGCAAACGACGTCACGACGAGAAGGAGTGCGGCGACCCACCCGCCGACGCCGATCACACGGCTCAGGCGATAACGGGCGGAGGGATCCTCCACCTGGCGATTGACTGCCAAACGGAGGAGGCGTACGACCACGGCGCAGAGGACGAGCGCGAGCACGACGCGCGCCCACCGGTCTCCACCGACGCTACGGAGCGCGTCGAGCAGCGTGTTGAACATGGAAGTATTCGGCGGGGAGTAGTTGACAAATTGTACAATTCGTATATATTACATACAGTCACACGCGACCGGCCACCTGGCCGGTGCCGCGGGTGCGATGCCGGGACCAACGCTGTGTACACGCGTCTCCCGCATCATCTGGCCAGTGAGCGATGTGCGAGTCGGCAGGACCACCACGCGCTCGCGGTCACCGGCGCTCGCCCCTCGCGGGCTCGAGTGCCTTCGCCCATCGGGACTTCATCGTGCTACCCCTCGTCGCCGTCGCGTGCGGCGCTGGGTCCCGATGTTCTCTACTTACCCTGAACGCAGGAGTGCATGCATGGCCAACACGACCAATGCTACCAGCAACACCGGCAAGACCGCCAATACCTCAACCACCGCAGCCGCGTCGAGGCCGGCGCACGACGGCGCGAATGCGGGCGGAATGCAGAATACGAAGAACACCCAGAATGCCAGCACTTCGCCGGGCACAAGCGCTGGCAGACAGTCCGAGAACTCGACGCTCGTCGCCAGCCGTGACGTAAAGGACTTCACGCTCACGCCGCCGATGGTCGACGTGCGTGGCTGGAACGTGGCTCTCGCGAGCGGCGACACGGTTGGTACGGTGGACCGGATCATGCTCGACAGTCGCGACCACAAGCCGCGCTACCTGGCAGTGAGCCCGACCGACCGCAAGGGACACATGCTGCTCCCGATTGGCGCGGGAGCGGCGGATCGCGATCACCGGCGCGTGGTGCTGCGCGACATCAAGCCCGACGTGCTGAAGTCGCTCCCGCTGATCACCAACGAGGTGGTGACGCGCGACATGGAGCGCTCGATCTTCGGGACGGTCAAGGGCGCCAAGGTGACCGACCAGACCGTGCCGCAGAT
>CAZWVG010000200.1:0-10661 GCA_964637355.1 uncultured Gemmatimonadaceae bacterium | reverse complement strand
AGCCCATCACGTCGGCGTAGAAGTCGACCCAGTGGTTCATCTTCCCCAACTCGACGTTGCCGACGCAGTGGTCGACGTACTTGAGCCCGACCGACGGGGCCTGATAGTGCGGCGTGACGGGCGTGAAGCCGGGAAGGAAGGCGCCGCGATAGTTCCGCCGTTCGACCAGCGAGTGAATCGTCTCGCCGTACGTGCGGATCGCGGCGATCACGACCTCCCCATGATCGTCGCTCAGCACGTGCGGCTCGCGGACCGACTGCGCACCACGCTCGATCGCCTTCTCGTACGCATCGCGCGCGTCGTCGACCCAGAGCGCGAGGTCGCGGACGCCGTCGCCGTGCTTGTGCACGTGCTCGGCGATGAACGCCGCGTCGGGGGAGAGGTCGGGGCGGATCGCCGTCGTGAGGACCAAACGGATCTTCCCCTGCTGCATCAGGTAACTAGCGCGATCGCGCGTCCCGGTTTCGGGGCCGCGATACGCGACGAGTTCGAAGCCGAATGCCGCGCGGTAGTAGTGCGACGCCTGTCGGGCATTGCCGACGTAGAACTCGATGTAGTCGGTGCCGTTGATCGGGAACGTATCGTGGGCCGTTCCGGGGATCGGCGCGCTGATCGTGGCCATGGCCAGCCTCCGCTCGGGGGTACGCCGCGGCGGTTGCGCCGCGGGTGGACGTGGCGCCGGGATCGCGCCGCTTCGCTGATGCTCCGCCCAATGTACTCTGCGGAACCCCGACGCGGCGAGTGGTCAGACCGGTTGTAAACGTTGTACCACCAACACTTACGCGACTTTGACCAGCCTTCGCGCCTATCGTCGCGCGCTACATCGACGCCCTTCGACGACGATCGGTGCGAGGACCTAGTGCTCCCACGGGCGTTTCTCGCCCGGCGCGTACTTCGTGACCGTCGATGGCGCCGACGCAGCATTCGCGGGAGTGCCGGACGTCACCGGCGTCACCGGGTTTGTCGCGTTCGCCGCGTTCGTTGCGTTCGCCGCGCTCGTCGCGTTCGTCGCGTTGCTCGCGCGCCCCACCGGCTCCCACACCACGTCGGGTGGGTTGCTCAGCCAGAGTAGCGGACGCGCCCCCTTCACCAGGCTCACCCGGAAGTCCACCGGTGCGCCGTCGTCCTGGTATGTCATCGAGAGCACCACCGTGTCGCTCACCATCTTGCTCGACAGCGCGGTCACCGGATGCAGGTTCGGCGCCTGCCCGTCCGCCATCGAGATCCCGACCCGGTCGTCGGTAAAGGAGAGAATGCGCTCCCGATACTTGGGGTTCTTCGTGCGCCACTCTCCCTGCAATTCCGTCGGGAGCGGCTCGGGCTTGGGCACCGGCGTTAGGCGAGAAAAGCCGGCTCCCCCGAGCATCGCCACCGCCAGCACGAGCAGCGCCGCGGCGCGCGCGTTGACGCGCCGCGGAGCGACGGTGGTTTCCGGAATGATTACGACCGGTCGCGTGGCCTGCCGCTTCGGCAGCCGCAACAGGACTCCCAGCTCCTGCATGAAGTCGGGGAGCGGTACGGCATGCTTCAGATCGCCGTCCTTGAGGTTCACCGGACGCGCGGACGCATCGGACGTGTAGGGGGGCGTGGGGCGCTGGCTCATGCGACGGAGGCGTGGGAGTCGCGCGCGCGTGCGAATTCCGCGGCGAGCTGCGACGATTCGGAGGAGGCCTGTTCGACCCGGATGCGCCCGGTGCGCACCAGCTCGAGGAAGGTGCGCACGACGCGCGGATCGAGGTGATGTCCCGCGGAGTCGCGGATGATGTCGCACGCCTTCTCGAGCGGGAGCCCGGCGCGATACGGCCGGTCGCTCACCAGCGCGTCGAAGACGTCGGCGACGGCGAGAATGCGCGCCAGCCACGGGATCTCGTCTCCGCGCAATCCGTCCGGGTAGCCAGTCCCGTCGAGGCGCTCGTGGTGCGAGCGCACGACCGGGAGGGCGCTGGCGAACGCGGGAATCGGCGTGAGGATCTCGAAACCGACCGCGGGGTGACGCTTGATCTGCTCGAATTCGTGCTCGTCGAGCTTCCCCGGTTTGTCCAGCACGGCCGCAGGGACGGCGATCTTGCCGATGTCGTGAAGCAAGCCGCCGCGTTCGAGGGTCTGCATGTCCTCGGCGCTGAGCGAGAGCTGGTGCCCGAGCGTGAGTGCGACGCGCGTGACGCGCTCGGAGTGACCGGCCGTCCACGGCGAGTTCGCATCGATGGCCCGAGCAAACGCGGTGAGCGTTCCAACCGACAGCGCGTGCAACTCGTCCATGAGGCGCACGTGACTCAAGGCGAGCGCGACGCGATCGGCCAGCCGGCGCGACTCGGCCGCCTCGGAGGAGTGCTCGCTCGTCGAGTCAGGGCAACCGAGTGCGATGAAGCCGAGGAGCCCTTCGTCGTGCACCAGGGGGAGGACGAGGACTGCGTCCTCGGGACGCGACGTCTCGGAGGAAGGGAGATACCCGCGGCGGAGCGACGCGCCGGCAAGAAACAGTTGGCGCGGATTGTCGAGCAGTTCGCGCTCGTCGTCGATGGTGAGCGCGCGCTGGAAGGTGCGCGACACCGGCGTGAGCGGATCGATCGTGGTCACGTCGAGCGTACGCGGCGATTGCGAGACGACTGCAATGGTGACGCGCGAACAGGACTGCGAGGAGCAGAAGCGCCCGAGCGCCTCGTCGACGACCGCGCGCGTCCCGCGATTGGTCATCGCGGCGTGGTCGACCGCGTCGATGTTGCGCAGGAGTGCGAGCTGCCGGTCGAGCGTGCGCGACATCCCGTTGAACGACTCGGCGACCTCTGCATACTCGTCGTTGCTCGTCACCATCACGGGACGGGTGAAGTCGCCCTGTTGCAGCCGGCGGGTCCCTTCCTGGAGGCGCGCGAGTGGTTCGGTCGTCCGACGAATCTGGGCGTGGCTCACGACGAAGATGAGGATCGCGATCGCCAGCATCATGAGGACCGAGAGGCGCTCGAACGAGCGCAGCGGGCGCATCGCCAAATCCGACAGCTGCAACACGACCACCTGCCACTCGGGTGCGCCGAACTCGTGACGCAGGTAGACGTCGCGCGACGACACGAAGAAGCCCTCGCGCGCCCCGTCATTGCGCGTGGTCGCCGCGCTCGTCGCCGCGGCGCGCGCGATGCCCCGGGCCGACGGCGGCATGCCAACGGTGCAGTGCAGCACGGCGAACGACCGGGTCTCGAAGACGCAGTACGACGCGTCCTCCCCGCCGATCGTCTCGTCGAGTCCACTCCAGAGCTGCTCGGGATTGAGGCGAACCCAGACGAGTGGGCGCTTCCGCTCGCTCCAGCCGCCCAGCGAATACGCCAGCCACACCGTCGCGTCTTCGACGTTCGCCGAGGCGAAGAGCACGACCTGCCGCGCCTGCAGCCGTGCCAGCTCGTCCTCGGTGAACGGGCGACGAATACCGCCGTCGGCGATGAGGAGGTCGACGCCATCCGACGCATCGCGCTCCTTGACGTCGAGGAAGGTCGATGACGACGACTCGACGTTTCCGGGGGAGAAGGGCTGGTTTCGCAACTCGCGCCTTGCGTCGGTGAGCGTCGCAAGGGTGCTGAGGGTCAGCGACTTGCTGAGGCGCGTGACCCGAGCCTGCGATTGATCGAGAAGCGCCGATCGCAGATAGAAGATCGAGAGCGCGCTGATTCCGATGAGCGGGAGCAACGCCGCGAGCAGGTTCCCCGTGAGGAACCGGCGCCCAACTCGGGTGCGCAGGAAGCCGAGTCGCACCGGCATCTCAGTAGTTCTTCGCGAGTCCGGTGAAGCCGCCGTCGTTGGCGACGATGACGTCGTCGCGCGACTTCGCGGCGGTCAGCGGCGCGACGCTCTGCCCGTCCTTCCCCATCGAGTACAGGTCGAAGTCGCTGTTGATGGGGACGAGAAAGCGATCCTTCCGCGCACCGGCCGGCGGAGCATTGCTGTTCTTCTTCACGAACTTGAGGTAGACGTACGGATGTCCCCACGGGTCCAGCATGTTCTGCCGGTTGATCGCTGCCAGCGACGGCGGGAGCGAATCGAGCGAGAGAAGATCGGTCGTGATCGCCTTGAGGTCGCCGATTGCCTTGGCGACCTTGGCCCGGTCGACCATCTCGTGATACTTGGGTACGGCGATACCGGAGAGGATCCCTATGATCACCGTGACCGCGAGGATCTCGATCAGCGTGAAGCCCAACGAGCGCCTTCGGCGGGCGCGCGTGGTTACCGCGAGAGGGAGACGACGGGAGAGGGGCTTCAAGGGAGGGGAGCTGCGCGGTGAGACACTTTCACGTCCCAGTCTCGGCTCTTCGCGGCGGGGACTGAAATACGCCTCCTGCTTGGAGTTGCAATGGCTGAGTTCGGACTCCAAGTCCACTCTTCCACCATTGCTGAGAGCTCGCGGTGGCTGCGCAGCCAACGGGCGATATCTTCTCCGGCATGACCGCTCCCATTCCGCGTCCCGACACGCTCGCCTTCTCCAAGGCCCTCGCCGGTCAATACCAGCTCGAACGGGAGATCGGACGCGGCGGGATGGGGATCGTCTACCTGGCGCAAGACCTCAAGCTGGTGCGTCCGGTGGCCATCAAGACGCTCCCCTATCACCTGGCGAGCGACGTGCTGATTCGGGAGCGCTTCCTGCGCGAAGCGCGCACCGCCGCCGCCCTGGCGCACCCGAGCATCGTCCCGATCCATCGCGCCGACGAACTGGGCGACTTCGTCTTCT
Source organism: uncultured Gemmatimonadaceae bacterium (assembly GCA_964637355.1). Lineage (GTDB taxonomy): Bacteria > Gemmatimonadota > Gemmatimonadetes > Gemmatimonadales > Gemmatimonadaceae > SCN-70-22. The sequence continues at coordinate 5,953 of CAZWVG010000200.1, read as the reverse complement.
TCGTGATGGGGTATGTGGACGGCGTCTCGATGGCGCAGCAGGTCCGCGAGTCGGGGCCGTATCGCCCGGCCGAACTGATCCCGCTCCTCATCGATGTCGCATCGGCCCTCGGGTACGCGCATGCGCGCGGCGTGGTGCATCGCGACATCAAGGCGGAGAACATCCTGCTCGATGCGTCGGGGCGCCGGGCGATGGTCACCGACTTCGGCATCGCGCGGCTGGCGCAGTCGGCGTCGCTCACGCAGACCGGAACCGTGTTGGGGACGGTGCACTACATGAGCCCCGAACAGGTTGCAGGGGAGGAGCTCGACGGCCGGAGTGACCTGTACTCGTTCGGCGTCCTCGCCTTCTTCGCGCTCACGGGGCGTTTCCCCTTCGAGAGCGAGACGCCGTCGGCGGTGCTGGTCGCCCACGTGACGCGGCGCGCTCCACCGATTCGCAGCATCGCACCGACCGTTCCTCCCGCGCTGGGGGAGATCGTGGACCGGCTGCTCGCCAAGGATCGCGGCGCACGCTTCGACGACGCGGAGTCGCTCGTCGTCGCGCTGCGCGAGGCGGCGCACTCGATTCCCGAGCATGCCCCGGCCGCTTCGTCCGTCGTGCTGTCATCGGACGAAGCCAACGCGGTCTGGGAGCGTGCCGCGCTCCTGCAGGAGATGACCGGGCAGCTCACCCCCCCGCCGGCGCTTCCGCCACGCCCGCCAGGCGCAACCCCGGCGAGCGAGACGAGCGGCTATCGGGTGGACGACGTGCGGCTGGCGGCGCGCGACGCGGGGATCAAGGAGAAGTACGTCGAGCGCGCGCTGGCGGAGCGCGCGGTTCCGGGGATGGATGACTCGGCCACCGGTGCCCTGCGCCCCGGTGTGGCGATGGACGCGCCGATCAATCCGCTGGCCGGTGCGCGCTCGAAGCTCGAGTTCGAGGCGATCGTGCCCGGTGAGCTGAGCGACCTCGATCTGGAGGACGTGGCCGACGAGATCCGCCGGAGCGTCGGCGACGTTGGGAATGTCAACAGCATCGGGCGCAGCGTGACCTGGACAGCCTTCGCCTCGCCGACTTCGCAGCGGAAATTGCAGCTGTCGGTGTCGACCCGGAACGGCCGGACCGTCATCCGCGGGTTCGAGGACCTGGCGCAGCTGGCCGGGGGAATCTTCGGCGGGATCGTGGGGGGCGCCGGGGGTGGCGGCGGGAGCGTTGCGTTCGGCATCACGATGGGGGTCACCAAGGGGGCCTTCGTCGTGGCCGGCCCCGTGTTTGCGGGGGTCGCCGCCAGCGCGTATGGCCTCGCGCGCTACGTATTCAAGCGCGCCTCCCGCACCCGCGAGCAGCAACTGCGCACCGCGGTGGAGCGTGTGGCCCAGCGCGTGCGCGAGTGCATCGAAGCGCGCCAGCTCGAGCGCGCGTCAGGTCCCCGGCAGCTGCGTCGTTAGGCGGGAGGCGCCGCCGCGCATCACGCGCGCATCACGCGCGCGCCGGGCGAGTCGTACTGCACACCGGGCCTGCTGCGCCGCCCAACGCCGAGCGCGCGCAGCGCGCTCACTCCCGTCTCCCGTCCCCCGTCTCCCGTCCCGCTTTCAACTCCTCCAAGTCCCGAAACAGCCCGAGCGCCCCCGGATTCGCCAGCGCATCCGTGTTCTTGACGGCCCGCCCGTGAATCACGTCGCGCACCGCCAGCTCGGAGAGCTTGCCGCTGATGGTGCGCGGGAGATCGGGAACGGCGACGATGACCTTGGGCACGTGATGCGGTGACGTGTTGGCGCGGATCTGCCTGACGATGCGCGCGCGGAGCGCGTCGTCGAGCACCGCGTCTTCGCGCAATCGGACAAACAGGACGATGCGCACGTCGCGCTCGTTCTCCCCGCCGATCTCCTGCCCCACCACCAGGCTCTCCACCACTTCCGGGAGCTGCTCCACCTGCCGGTAGATCTCGGCCGTCCCGATGCGCACGCCGCCGGGATTGAGCGTGGCGTCGCTTCGCCCGGTGATCACGAAGCCGCCGTGTGCGGTGCGCTCGGCCCAGTCGCCGTGTCTCCAGACGCCCGGATAGGTGTCGAAGTACGCCGCACGATAGCGCGCGCCGTCCGCATCGTCCCAGAAGGCGACCGGCATGCTCGGAAAGGGGCGCGTGCAGACCAGCTCTCCGGCAGCGCCCTCGACCGGCGCTCCGTCGTCATCGAAGATCTCGACCGCCATCCCCAGCCCCGCCACCTGCAATTCTCCGCGCCAGACCGCGCCGGCGGGATTCCCCAGCACGAAGCAGGAGATGATGTCGGTCCCGCCCGAGATTGAACTCAGCTGCACGTCGTGCTTGATGTCGCGATACACATAGTCGAACGAGGGGGGCGCCAGGGGGCTTCCGGTCGACAGGATGCAGCGGAGCGCCGAGAGATCGTGGTCGCTCCCCGGGCGCAGGCCGTCCTTCTCGGCGAGGGCGAGCGCCTTGGCGCTGGTGCCGAAGACGGTGATTCGCTCCGACTCGGCCATCGACCAGAGCAGCGAGCGCCCCTCGGTCAGCGGCGTGCCGGCCGCGCCGCGCGACTCAGCTGCAACGCGGGCGGTCGGCGCGCCATCGTACAGGACGACCGTCGCCCCCGTAGCCAGCGCGCTCACCAGCCAGTTCCACATCATCCACCCGCAGGTGGTGAAGTAGAAGATGCGGTCGTCGCGGGTGAGGTCGACGTGGAGCTGGTGCTCCTTGAGGTGCTGCACGAGCGTTCCGCCGGCTCCGTGCACCATGCACTTGGGGAGCCCGGTCGTCCCCGAGGAGTACATGATGTAGAGCGGGTGGTCGAACGCGAATCGCTCGAACTCGACAAACGGCGCACTGCCGGCGTGCGCCGCGAGCCATCGATCGCCTTCCGCGAGCCACGCATCCCAGACGACCGCATTACGCGCCGCTCGGCCATCGCTCGCAGGCGCCGCGTCGCCCAGCACCGGGACCATCACCACCCGCTCGATCGCGTCGATGCGCTCGGCGATGTCGCGCACGCGCTCGCGCGTGTCGATCACCTTGCCGGCATAGCGATATCCGTCGCAGGCAATGAGGACGCGCGGGGCGATCTGCCCGAAGCGATCGAGGACGCCCTGCACGCCGAAGTCGGGAGAGCACGACGACCAGATCGCCCCGAGGCTCGTGGCTGCCAGCATGGCGATCACCGCCTCCGGTGTGTTGGGGAGGAAGGCGGCCACGCGGTCCCCCTGCCCCACGCCTCGCGCGCGCAGTGCAGCGGCCGAGCGCTGCACCTGACGGAAGAGCTCCGCGTAGCTCAGTGCATTCCGACGCCCACGCTCATCCCACGACACCAACGCGTCGTGCTCGTCACGGTGGCGGAGGAGATGCTCCGCGAAGTTGAGGCGAGCCCGCGGAAACCAGCGCGGGCCGAGCGTCGGATGGGGTGGCGCCATGCGCTCGAGGCCGACGACGACGTCGTCCCACGGATCGCTCCCGTCGTCCGTCGAGGCGCGAACGTCGCAGAAGCGCACCAGCGCCGGCCAGAATCGCTCCGGATGCTCGACCGACCAGCGATGGAGCCGCGGGTAATCGAGGGCCCCGTCGGCGGCCAGCGCATCGACCTCGCCGGCAGCTTGCAGCTGGCGGGCGAAGTGCACGACCCGGGTCTTCGCAACGCGCACGGGCGACGGTTTCCACAGGGGAACGTCATCCTCGCCCCTCGTACCCCCGCCCGACGTGCTCACGAGTTTGCCACGATCACGGCGTGCAGCCGATCCCTATCAGTTGGACGTCGAACAGGAGATTGGAGTTCGCCGGAATCGACCCGTTCGCGCGCGCTCCATATCCGAGATCCGGCGGAATGAGGAGCCGGCGCGTACCGCCGATCTTCATCCCCTGCAGCCCCACGATCCATCCGCCGATGAGCTGGTTGAGCGGAAAGCACACCGGCGCCGCGCTGGCAGCGACCTCGTCGAACTTGGTTCCGTTCGGAAGAAAGCCGACGTAGCGCACCTGCACCGTCGGCGTTCCGTTCAGGACCGTTCCCGTCCCATCCACGGTGTCCAGGTAGTAGACGCCCGTTGTCAGCTTGGTGAACTGCGAGAGGGTCACGCCAAGCGCGGATGCCCAGGTCTCGGACTCGAGAGGAATCACGGCAGGGACCCCGGTCGGGTCAGAATTACACGCGCTCGCCGCGATGCAGGCGACCACGAGGGCAAGGCGACGATACGAACGCAGAAGGGGCATGACGACGGGGACGAGTGTGGCTGGCCGGGAAGCGAGAGCGAAAGCAAACGCGCGAAACCCTACGCGTCTACCACGAGATCGCGGGTCAGTTCCGGGATCGAGGCGCAACCGGAGAGCGCCATGGCGAGGTCGAGCTCGAGCCGAAGGTGGTTGAGGACCTCGGCTGCCCCCGACTCCCCGCCCACCGCCAGTCCCCAGAGCGGAGGGCGACCGACGAGCACCGCCCGGGCGCCTAACGCGATCGCCTTGAGCACATCGGTCCCGCGTCGAATCCCGCCGTCGACGTAGACCTCGGCGCGGTCGCCAACGGCATCGACGACTTCGGGGAGGGCGCGCGCCGTGGCAATCGACGTGTCGAGCTGACGTCCGCCGTGATTCGACACGACGATGCCGGCCGCACCATGATCGATCGCCCGTCGCGCATCGTCGCCGCGCACGATCCCCTTCACCACCACGGGAAGCCCGGTGATCTCGCGCGCCCACTCGATGTCGCGCGCCGTGAGTGCCGTGTCGTGTAGCGCCTTGAGGTGCTTGGCCAGCCCCGATTCGCCGGCGTCGGCGGCGGGCATGCGCGAGTGTCCGGATCCGGCAGCGACGGCGTTGGCGATCGTCAGGTGCTTGGGGAGGGTGAAGCCGCTGGCGATGTCGCGTTCGCGCCAGCCCAGCATGGGCGAGTCGACAGTGATCACGACCGCCGAGTAGCCGACGTCGCGCGCCCGCTCGAGGAGCGAGCGCGTGGCACCGCGGTCCTGGTAGATGTAGAGCTGGAACCAGGTGGGGCCGGTCGCCGCGGCGCGCACGTCTTCGAGCGACGTCGTGGCGGTGGTGCTCACCACCATCAGCGTTCCGCACTTCCCGGCGGCGCGCACCATCGCGCACTCACCATCGGGGTGCGCGAGCTTCTGCATCGCCGTCGGGGCGACCATCACCGGGAAGTCGATCGGCGTCCCGAGGACCGTGGTACCGAGCGAGCGGGTGGAGACGTCGACCATGGTGCGATAGCGAATCGCCAGCCGGTCCCAGGCGGCGCGATTCTCCCGCACCGTGATTTCGTCGTTCGCCCCGCCGGCGTAGTAGCCCCACGCCGACGGGTCCATCTGGGCGGCCGCGGCCGTTTCGATTTCGAAGAGGTTAATCATGGGTCTAGGTGGGTCGTGCGAACCTCCTCGCGACTTCTTTCCTTGCCCGGCGAGACGGGGAGCTCGTTCGTGGAAGGTAACGCGATCCAACAGGAGTTCGCCGCCATGCGCCGCGTATTCGCCACCCTTGCCTGCCTCGCCGTCGCCCTGATCGTCGCGCCGCACCAGGCACACGCGCAGCAACTCAAGCCGTTCAAGATCGAGGGGCACAAGATCCCGGAGATCAAGACGCCCGAGCAGCCGTCCTGGAAGATCGTGAAGCCGGAACCGTACAAGGTCACGCCCCCCGAGGCGCCGAAGACTTACGGGGGACAACCGATCATCAAGGCACCTCCCGCCCCTGCGCCGGCCAAGAAGGCGTCGGCGTCGAAGAAGTCATCGGCGAGCAAGGCATCGGCACGGAAATCGGCCGCGCGATCGGCGCCGCGCCGTGCGGTCGCCCCACGTCCGGCCCCTGCTCCGGCGTCTCCGCTCGGCTTCGGACGCGGTCGCGGACGGCTGCTTCGCATTCGCTAGTGCGACCGCGAGGGGAGCGACCGACCGCTCCCCTCTCCCGTCGCGCGCCTAACGCCGATACTCCGACGACTTGCGCAGCGCCTTGGTGCAGGCCGGCCAG
>CAZWVG010000199.1:0-10682 GCA_964637355.1 uncultured Gemmatimonadaceae bacterium | reverse complement strand
TCGGGTCACAGCCGTTTTGAAGACGACGGAAGCCACCAGGCCCCATACGCACCCAGAGTGTCGTACAAGGAGCTGCTCTCTGGCGAGTGGGACGTTCTACCCGACGACCGCGATGAGATGTTCCCCGCGCGCGGTCACCTCGCCGATCACGACGCTACCGTCGACGCGGGCAAGATACTCTTCGACCCGGTCTACCGGGACCGAGACGAGGAGTCCTCCGGACGTCTGCGGATCGACGAGGAGCGCGTGATCCTCGCCCCCTGTCGTGCCCCAGTCGACGAGCGGTGCGAGATAGGCGTCGTTGCGCTCGGCGCCACCCGTGCGGATTCCGGCAAGCAACGCCTCACGCGCGCCCGGGAGCGCAGGAATGGCGCCGCGAAAGAGGCGGAGACTGACCCGACTGGCCTGTGCGATGTTCGAGGCGTGTCCCGTCAGCCCGAACCCGGTGATGTCGGTAGCGCATCGCGCGCCGACAGCGAGCGCTGCGGCGGCCGCCTCGCGATTGAGCCGCTTCATCGATGTGATCATCGCCGCCTCGTCGGCGGAGCTAGCCTTCTCACGCTTGACTGCGGTCGCGACGAGTCCTGTGCCGAGTGGCTTGGTAAGAACGAGACGCTCTCCGGGGCGCGCATTGGCGTTGCTGAGGATGCGATCGGGGTGCACACGCCCGGTGACGGAGAGGCCGAACTTCAGCTCTTCATCGGTGATCGTGTGGCCGCCGACCAGTGCGGCGCCTGCTTCGTGCACCTTGTCTTGTCCGCCGCGAAGAATCTCGCCGAGGATGTCCAACGGAAGAGTGCCGGTGGGAAAACCCACGATGGAGAGTGCGGTGAGCGGCTCCCCTCCCATTGCGTAGACGTCGGAGAGTGCGTTGGCGGCAGCGACCTGCCCGAAGTCGTACGGGTCGTCGACGATGGGCGCGAAGAAGTCAACCGTCTGCACGAGCGCGAGATCGTCGGACAGGCGAAAGATCCCCGCGTCATCGAAGGTCTCATGACCGACGAGCAGACGGGGATCGGTGCGCGGTGTCAGCGCCGCGAGCGCGTGCCTCAGGTCACCCGGACCCATCTTGGCGGCTCAACCGGCACAGCGTGCGTAGTGGGTGAGTCGGAAGATGCGGGCGCGTTCGTCGGACATGGTTCCCTCGACGCGAGGGTTCAGGGAAGCTTGGCGATCGCCTCGATCTCGACCAGGACGCCGCGCGGGAGGGCGGCGACCTGCACGGTGGAGCGCGCGGGGCGTGCATCGCCCAGCGCCTTGGCGTAGGCGTCGTTCACACGCGGGAAGTGGGAGAGGTCCTGCAGGAAGACGGTGGTCTTCACGACGTCGCTCCAGCCGCACCCCGCCTGCGAAAGGACGGCGGCGAGATTCTGGAGGACGCGCTCGGTCTGGGCCACGACGTCGCCCTCGACGACCTGCATCGACACCGGATCGAGCGGGATCTGTCCCGCCGTGAAGAGGAAGCCGCCAGCGATCGTGGCCTGCGCGTAGGGGCCGATCGCCGCTGGGGCGCTGTCGGTATGTAGGGTCTGCACGCTCACGTGAAATCCTCTGCTAGAAGAGACCGGCGATGGAGCCGTCGGCACCGACGGACATGCGTTCGGCAGCCGGCGATTTGGGGAGTCCGGGCATCGTCATGATGTCACCGCACTGCGCCACGACGAAACCCGCGCCGGCGGCGGGATACACCTCGTTCACCGTCATGCGAAACCCGGTCGGGCGCCCAAGCTTCGTCGCGTCGTCCGAGAGGGAGTATTGCGTCTTGGCCATGCAGATGGGAGTGTCACCCATCCCGATCGACTCGAGGTAGGTAATGGCGCGATCAGCCTTGGCCGAATAGTCGACCCCATCGGCGCCGTAAACCTTGCGGGCAATCGTCTCGATCTTCTCCCGAATCGGACGCGACGCATCGTAGATCGGGGCGAACTTCGCGGCGCCCTCGTCGAGCAGTGCCAGGACCTCGCGCGCGAGTTCGATCCCCCCTTCCCCGCCGCGCGCGAAGACTTCGTTGAGCGCGACGCGCACGCCGGCGCGGCGCGCGCAATCGATGACCATTTCGAGCTCCGCTTCGGTGTCGCTCTCGAACCGGTTGACCGCGACGACAACGGGAACACCGAACTGCCGCACGTTGGCGATGTGATGCTCGAGGTTGGGGAGGCCTCGCTGGAGCGCGCCGAGATCCTCGTTGGCGAGTTCGGTCTTCTTTGCGCCGCCGTTCATCTTGAGCGCTCGAATGGTCGCCACCAGGACCGCCGCCTGCGGCTCGAGCCCTCCAGCGCGACACTTGATGTCGAAGAACTTCTCGGCGCCGAGATCGGACCCGAAACCGGCCTCGGTGACGACGACGTCGCCTAACGCGAGCCCGGCGCGCGTGGCGAGGATCGAGTTGCAGCCGTGCGCGATGTTGCCGAACGGGCCGGCGTGCACGAAGGCTGGCCCTCCCTCGAGGGTCTGCACGACATTCGGGCGAATCGCATCCTTGAGGAGCATCGCCATGGCGCCGGATGCTTTCAGGTCGCCCGCGCGCACCGGCTTTCGGTCTGCGCCAGCCGTCGAGCCGACGATGATGCGGGCGAGTCGCGCTTCGAGATCGGCGAACGACGTCGAAAGCGCCACAATCGCCATGATCTCGCTCGCCGGGACAATGACCCACCGTTCTTCGCGCACGACGCCTTCACCCGGGCCGCCGAGACCGATGACCGCACGCCGGAGCGCGCGATCGTTCATGTCGATCGTTCGCGGCCAGGTGATGCGGCGCGGATCGATATTGAGCGCGTTCCCCTGCTGCAGTTGATTGTCGAGCATGGCCGACAACAGCGCGTGCGCCGACGAGATCGCGTGGAAGTCACCGGTGAAGTGGAGGTTGATGTCCTCCATGGGGAGGACCTGCGCGTACCCGCCTCCCGCAGCGCCTCCCTTTACGCCGAACACTGGGCCGAGACTGGGTTCGCGGATGCACAGCGCCGTGCGCGTTCCGAGCGTCCTGAGCGCCTGCGCGAGCCCGACAGAGGTTGTGGTCTTTCCTTCCCCTGCCGCGGTTGGATTGATCGCAGTGACGAGGACAAGTCGCCCGCGCGCGGGGCGCTGCGTTACCTCGAGGGGAATCTTCGCCTTGTACTTCCCATACAGGTCCAGTTCATCGGGACCGAGGCCGAGTTCTGCGGCTACGTCGGTGATGGGGCGAAGCACGGCGCGCTGCGCGATCTCGATATCGGAGGGAACGGGCATGCGAAGGTTCCGCGGGTGGGAATGAGAGCGAGGCGGGCGGCCATGACGGTACGTGAGCGCCCTTCCTCGCACGGCGCGGCGATACTAGTTGGCGTGCATATCGCTCGCTAGGCCGAAGAATCGCACGGCGTTGTCGGTCAGTTGCTCACCGAGAACGTCGGCGCTCACCCCACGCGCGTGGGCGAGCTTCTCCAATGTGCGAACGACGTACGCGGGCTCATTCCGCTTCCCGCGATGCGGGACCGGCGCGAGGTACGGCGCGTCCGTCTCGATCAGGATGCGATCGACGGGCGGGAGGCGCAGGAGCGCGTCGTCGTCCCACTTGCGGAAGGTGACGATGCCGCTGAACGAGAGATACCAGCCGGCGTCGAGCGCAACCTCGGCAAGCGATGCAGGACCGCCAAAGCAGTGCAGCACGCCGACGATCCTCGCGGTTCCTGCTTCGCGCACCATCGCGATGGTATCGTCCACGGCTTCGCGCGTGTGGACGACCACGGGGCGCCCCGTTTCGCCGGCCAGCGCCAGCTGCAAGGCGAAGGCGCGGCGTTGCAGCTCGCGGGGGGAATGATCGTAGTGGTAGTCGAGTCCGCATTCGCCCACGGCGACTGCGCCCTGCTCGAGAAATGCGCGCAGTCGGGGAATATCGGCGGCCGGATCGAACGCGGCGGCGTCGTGCGGATGAACGCCGGCGGTTGACCAGATGAATCCGGGATAGCGCGCGGCGATGCCGGCGGCGCGCCCTGCCGCATCGATCGACTCACCGATGCAAACGAGCGCGCGGGCTCCGGCCTCGCGCGCTCGTGCGATCACTACGTCGCGATCCTCATCAAAGGCAGGATCGGCAAGGTGGACGTGGCTATCGATGAACCGGGTCATGAACCACCCCGCCCACCGGTCACTCGCAAGGAGCGACCGGCGGCGGAAGTCATCGGGTCGCGGGACGCTGCGACGTACGCGACGCTGGGCGCGACGCGCGATCGGCGCGCGGCTCCACCTTCGAATCAGCCTTCACCTGTGCTGTCGACGGGTGAGCACGGTCCGTCGCGGTACGCGGGAAGCGGCGCTCGATGTAGAGCAGGATCGGGCCGGCGACGTAGATCGAGGAGAACGTCGCGACGAAGACGCCAAACGTCATGACCCAGGCGAACGGACGAAGCACTTCGCCGGCGAAGACGAGGAGCGTGAGGGTCGCGGCGAGCGTCGTGGTGTGCGTGAGGATCGAGCGGGGAAGCGTCTCGTTGATCGCGCGGTTGAGCGTGTCGTAGAACGGCTCCTTGCGCGACTTGCGCAGGTCCTCGCGCACGCGATCGAAGATGATGATCGTGTCGTTCCCCGAATAACCGAGCAGCGTGAGGATGGCGCCGACGACGACCAGCGAGACCTCGATCTGGAAGAGCTTGATGAACGCGAAGGTCACGAGGACGTCGTGCACGGTCGAGAGTACCGCCGCAGCGCCGAAGCGCCACTCGAAGCGGAAGGCGAGATACGCCAGCGTCACGAGCGAGACGAGGAACATCGCGATGATCGCCCCTCGACGAAGCTCGCTCCCGACCTTTGGACCGACGACCTCCGTGCGGACGACCTTGTAGCCGGCGGGGGTAAACTTCGCGTCAAGCGCCCCGGTCACGGCCTTGGCGACGCCTTCGGTCGAGGAGGTTTCCTCGGCGTCGGAGGCGCGGCGCGCGCGCACGGTGTACTCGAGGTTCGTCCCGTACTGCTGGATCTCGGCGCCCGGGGCCACTCCGTCGACCGCCGCGCGAAGCTCCGCAACGTTAGGGGGTTGCGTGAACTCGAGCTGCATCAGCGTGCCGCTGGTGAACTCGATGCTGTAGTTGACCCCTCCCGACCAGACGAAGGAGGCGAGTCCGAGCAGGATGAACGCGATCGTGGCGATGGCGGCCTGCCGCCACCACTTGATGAAATCGAAGCTGGTGTTGTGGAAGATGCGAATCATCAGATGCTCAGCGTCTGAACGTTCCGGGAGCGGTTGAGCCACACCAGGTAGAACGTCTTGGTGACGAACACGGCGCAGAAGAGCGACGCGGTGATACCGGCGATGAGGGTGACCGCGAAGCCCTTCACGGGACCCGTGCCGTACTGGTAGAGCACCGCCCCACCGAGGATCGTCGTCACCGAGGTGTCGAGGATCGCGCTCCAGGCGTGCTTGAAGCCTTCATCGATCGAGGTACGCACGGTCTTGCCGCGGTCGAGTTCCTCGCGAATGCGCTCGAAGATCAGCACGTTCGCGTCGACCGCGATCCCGACCGTGAGGACCAGTCCCGCCAGGCCGGGGAGCGTGAGCACCGCGCCGAAGCCCGCGAGGATTGCCATCGTGAAGAGGACGTAGAGCACGAGGGCCCCAACGGCCAGCATCCCCGAGAAGCGGTAGTAGCCGATCATGATCGCGATGACGAAGCCGACGGCGATGATCATCGCGAGGCGCCCCTTGGCGATCGAGTCCTCGCCTAACGACGCGCCGATGCTGCGCACTTCGGCGATCTTGAGCGGGACGGGGAGCGATCCGGCGCGGAGCACGAGCGCGAGGTCCTGCGCGGCCTGCAGGTCGCGGTTCCCCATCGTAATCTGTCCGCGGGTCCCGATGGCGCTCTGGATGACTGGTGGGCGTCCCATCACGCGATCATCGAGGACGATCGCCATGTAGTCGCCAACGTGCTTGCCGGTCTCGTTGCGGAAGCGGCGCCCGCCTTCGTTGTTGAGTTCGAACTCCACGACCGTTCCTTCAATGGGCGTGTTGTTCGGCTTCGCGTTGGTGAGATACTCGCCGGTGATGATCGGACGAGCGTCAACGACGTACAGCGGGCGATAGGACTGTGCACCCAGCGAGAGCGTGTCGCTCGACCAGCGGAGCACCTTGCCCGGCGGGAGCGCCCCCTGCACTTCGGGCATGTCGAGATACTTCTCTACCGTCGGGACGTCGCGCTCCGAGACCATGTACTCGCCAGGGAACTGCCCGCCCTGCAGGAGCTTGGAGAAGGCGCCACCGCTCGCGCCGGTGACTCCGGCGGCAAGCGTGGTGTCCTTCCCCGTCGAATCCTTCGCCGTGCTATCGCTCTTCGTGAAGAGATTGGGCATCGCCGCGACCTGCGTGCTCGCGGCGGTGTCGCCGGAAACGACGGGGGCAGCCCCGCCCTTGTCCTTGATGATCTGGTCGAGGCGCGGGAGCACCTTGTCGAGCGCGTTGGTCTTGTCGGTGATCTGGAATTGCAGGAAGGCCGACTTCTGCACGACCGCCTCCGCGCGCGCCGGATCGTCGACGCCCGGAAGCTCGACGATGATGCGGTCGGTCCCGAGCTTCTGCACGACCGGCTCGGAGACGCCGAATTCGTCGATGCGGGTGCGCACGACCTTCAATGCGCGATCGAGGGCATCGCTCTTGTCGGCGACGGCCTGCTTGCTCTCGTCGATCTCGAGCGCGAGGTGCATGCCGCCCTGGAGGTCGAGTCCGCGCTTGAGCGGGACGCGCCGCAGGGTGTCGTAGGTGAACGCGCCGTCGCGCTTCACGCGCTCCACCACCGTCCGCGGAAAGAGCGCCCAGAGGGACGCGGCCACCAGCGCCACGATCAGCGCCACGCGGTACTTCAGATTCGACATTCGGCGGAACGGGAAAAGGGTGAGGTGCGGGAAGCTCAGAAGGTTAGACCTACGGTCTCACTGAGTCAACCGAAGTGCGAGAGTATCAGGATGTTAGCGCGAGCGTCTCGCGGGCCAGGCGCTCATCGGCGGCGAGCTGCGCCATGAGCGCCTGCGGCGACTCGAAGCGAACCGTGTCGCGCAGGCGGCGCAGGAAGTCGATGCGAACGCGCATACCGTAGAAGTCACCCGCTGCGTCGAAAAGGTGCGCCTCGAGCGTGACGCCGGCATCGTCGAACGTGGGGCGAGGGCCGAGGTTGAGCATCCCACCGAAGGGACCACGCGGAGTCTGGACCCGCACGGCGTATACACCCTGCGGCGGAAGGAGTTTGCGCGGCGACGGGAGCGGAATGTTGATGGTCGGGAAGCCGAGCAGGCGCCCGCGCTGCTCTCCGTGCACCACACGCCCGCCGACCGCGTACGGGCGCCCAAGCCCCTCGCGCGCCCGATCAAGATCGCCCCCCGCCACCGCCCGACGGACGGCGGTCGAGGAGACGGCCTGTCCATGCGCCGCGAGGACCGGTTCGACGGCTTCGACCGTGAACCCCCGGGTCTGTCCGAGCGCACGAAGGACGCTCTCGTCGCCGGCACGATTGCGGCCGAAGCCGTGGTCGTGCCCCATGAGCAAGTGGCGCACGCGATACGAACCGACGAGTACCTCGTCGACGAATCGCTCGGCGTCGAACGCCGCGAGGGTGCGTGTGAACGGGACAATCGCGACGTAGTCGATTCCGCTCTCGGCGAGTACCTCGAGCTTCTCGTCGCCGATGGTGAGGAGCGGCGGCGCGGCTGCCGGATTCACCACCTCGAGCGGGTGCGGCTCGAAGGTGACGAGCACGGAGCGCGTGCCGAGTGCGTGGGCGCGCTCGACGAGGCGCGCGAGGACGTCCTGATGGCCTCGGTGCACGCCATCGAACGTTCCCACCGTGACGACGGTGTCGTGCACGTTAGGCGGAAGTCCCGAGTGCGCGCGCGTCATCTCAGGCGCTGGCGAGGACGACATCCGGCTGCCATGCGTCGCCCTGTCGCGATGCCACGGCAACGAGCTCGCCGTCGAGATCCGTCAACGCGGCGCGCGCGCCAGCGACGGTCGCCGTCACGCGACTTCCCTGCCGCACGCGGGCCGCCTCGGCGGCGTCGATCGTCTCGACCGGCATGTCACCCAGTGCACGGACCAGCGACTGCAATCGCGGCTCGCCGCCCTTGAGCTCGTCGAGCGAATTGGCGTCATCGACGGAGAACGGACCGACATGCGTGCGCCGGAGCGCCTCGAGGTGCGCGGCAGAGCCGACGGAGCGCCCGAGATCGCGCGCGAGCGCTCGGATGTACGTTCCGCCCCCGCAGGTGATGCGGGCGCGAAGGAGGTCGTCCTGATGCTCGAGCACCTCCCATCCGTCGACGCGCACCGTCACCGCTGGCAGGTCGGGGCGCTCGCCACGTCGCGCCATTGCGTAGGCGCGTTCGCCGCTCACGTGCTTGGCCGAGTACGCCGGCGGCACCTGCTGCAGCGTTCCGGTGAGGGCGGCGAGCGATTCGCGCACGCGTTCGGGCGCGGGAATCGGCGCCGCGACGTCCCACACAAACTCCCCCGTGCTGTCGTCGGTGTCGGTCTCGTGTCCGAAACGAATCGTTGCCTCGTAGACCTTGGGGTCGGACGGCACGAACTGCAGGAGGCGCGTACCGCGGCCGGCCATGAGGACCAGCAATCCCGTGGCGAAGGGGTCGAGCGTCCCGCCATGCCCGACCTTGCGCGTGCCTAACGCGCGACGGGCGATGGCGACCACATCGTGCGACGACATCCCCGCCGGCTTGTCGACGAGGAGGAGCGCGTCAGTCGAGGTCACTCGCATCGGACGCGTCGAGCGTGCCGTCCTTGATCTGCGCGAGCAGCGTCTCGATGCGCGCGGCGTGGGCGATGCTCTCGTCCATGACGAACTCGAGCTCGCACGCGTTGCGCAGGCGAAGCGACTTGGCCACCCGGCTGCGCAAATGACTCGCGAGGGAGCGCAGTCCCTCGAGCGTGGTCGTCCGCTCGGCATCCGAGCCGAGGATGCTCACGAAGATGCGCGCGCGGCGCAGGTCGCGGGTGACATCGACTGCCGTCACCGTGACCAGGCCGGTGATACGGGGATCCTTGGCCCCCTCGGCAAGAAACCGCGCGACTTCCTCGCGAATGGCTTCGGCCACCCGGTCGGGGCGGCGCCCATCATTCGCCATATCGTTCACTCCTGCGCGGCGCGGGGCACTTCTCCCGCGCCACGCCCTCGAGATGCGTGCATGACACTCGGGGCGCCGTTAGGCGCCCGCGGACTCCGGCTCCAGCGTGCGGGCCACTTCTTCGGTCTTGTAGCACTCGATCACATCTCCGACCTTGACGTCGTTGAAGCCCTCGAGGCCGATGCCGCACTCGTAGCCTTCCTTCACTTCCTTCACATCTTCCTTGAAGCGGCGGAGCGAGGCGAGGTTGCCGTCCCAGATCTCGACCGCGTCGCGGATGAGACGGACGCGCCCCGCCTTGGTGATCATGCCGCTGCGAACCGAACAACCGGCGATGGTCCCGACGCGCGACACCTTGAACGTCTCGCGCACCTCCGCCTCCCCGAGCACCACCTCGCGCTCTTCGGGGCGCAGCATCCCCTCGAGTGCCGCGCGCACATCGGCCACGGCCTCGTAGATGATGCGATAGAGCTTGATGTCGACGCCTTCGCGCTCGGCGGCTGCACGCGCGTTGTTGTCAGGGCGCACGTGGAAGCCGATGATGATCGCACCCGACGAGCGCGCGAGGAGGATGTCGCCCTCGGTGATCGCGCCGACGCCACGATGCACGACGTCGACCTTCACTTCATCGTTGGACAGCTTCTGCAACGCGTCGGCGAGCGCTTCCGCCGGACCGCCCTGGTCGGCCTTGATGATCAGGTTGAGCGTGCGCTGCTGCCCCGATGCCGCCTGCGACATGAAGTCTTCCAGCGACACCACGCCCTTGGTCGTACGGCGGCTCTTGGCTTCGCGGTCGAGACGCTCGCGGCGCTGGGCAATCTCGCGCGCCTGGCTCGCGTCCTCGACGACGACGAACTGGTCGCCGGCCATCGGGACGCCGGAGAGTCCGAGAACCTGAACCGGGATTGCCGGCCCGGCTTCCTTGACCTGCTTGCCGCGCTCGTCGAGGAGTGCGCGCACGCGCCCCGAGTGCAACCCGCAGATGAAGTCGTCGCCCACGTGCAACGTCCCGCTCTGCACGAGGATCGTCGCAACAGGACCCTTGCCCGGGTCGAGCTGCGCTTCGACGACTGCTCCTGTCGCCTTCTTGTCGGGATTCGACTTGAGGTCGAGCACTTCGGACTGCAGCAACACCTGATCGAGCAAGTCCGAGACGCCCGTCCCCTTCTTCGCCGATACCGGCGTCGAAAGGGTCTGACCGCCGAACTCCTCGAGGACCACGCCGTGCTGCAGGAGGTCCTGCTTCACCCGCATCGGGTTGGCGTCGGGGAGGTCGACCTTGTTGATCGCCACGATCATCGGCACGCCGGCGTTCTTGGCGTGCGAAATGGCCTCGATCGTCTGCGGCATGACCGAGTCGTTCGCCGCCACGACGAGGATGACGATGTCGGTCACCTGCGCACCGCGCGCACGCATGGCGGTGAACGCCTCGTGACCCGGGGTGTCGAGGAAGGTGATCTGCTTCTTGTTGGGGAGCGTGACGTGGTACGCCCCGATGTGCTGCGTGATGCCGCCGGCTTCGCCAGCGACCACGTTCGCTTTCCGGATGTAGTCGAGCAACGACGTCTTGCCGTGGTCGACGTGAC
>CAZWVG010000198.1:0-10693 GCA_964637355.1 uncultured Gemmatimonadaceae bacterium | reverse complement strand
ACCCGCGCACCCGCGCACCCTCGCACCCTCACAGCCTCACAGCCTCACGCCCCCACGAGCAAACACGCAAACACGCCCAAACGCCCAAACGCCCAAACGAGGCACGACAGCGGGTTTGCCGTCGTGCCTCGTTCGGTTTCATCGTTCCTTCAGTGCCTTACCTCTTGCCGGGAGTGCGCGCCGGACGCGCGCGCTCAGGTGCGCTGGGGGCAAGCGTGGAAACGCGCGAGGGCGCTCGCCGTGCCTGACGAGAAACAGCAGGCGACACTGCCGCCGACGCGGAGGCGCGCACACCGCACGATGTGCAGCTCGACTGCCCGATGCTCGACGCCTTCGGAGTGACGGTCAGGTAGAGCTGGGTCGTAGCGTCGGCCACGCCCGTCCCGGATCCCGTGATCGAGAGGACATACGCCCCGGGGACCGTGCTGTCGGAGACGGTCACGGTGATGCTCGCGGTGTCACCGGCGGTCGACGTCGTGGCCACCGTTGCGCCTGCGGGCGCGCCGGTCACCGCCAGGTGCACCGAATCGGTGAACGCGGTCCGGGTGACGACGACAGCGAGGGTGGAGTCGTGCCCCTGCTCGATGCTCACGCTGTCCTTCGCCAGCGCGAGGGCGATGGAACTCGAAACGCTCGCCACGACCGTCAGTCGCAATGTGTCGACACGCTCGGCGCGCCCCGCGGCGTTGCCGCGCACGACGATCGGATACGTCCCCGGCGCGAGTGCGCTGTCGACGGTGATGTCGAGCGACGTGCTGTCGCCGGTCAGCGCAGGAGTCGCCACCGTCGCGACAAGCCCGGCCGGAAGGGAATCGACCGAGAGGGCGATGGCGGCGGTGAAGCCGCTGTCGCGCGCGACGGCAATGTTGGCCTGGGCCGGCTGACCTTGCACCACGCTGATCGAGTCCGGCGCGACGCTGAGCGAGTACGCGGCCCCCTCGGTGATGGTCAGCGCGATCGTGTCGGCGACAGCGCTCACGCCGGTCCCACTGGCGCTCACGATCGCCGAGTAGCTCCCCGGAGTCGCCGTTTCACCCACGGCGAAGACAATCGTCGTCGTGTCGCCGCCGAGTGCCGGTGCGGCGATGGTCGCGGTGACGCTGTCGGGGAGTCCGGCAACGGCGAGTTGGACGGTGTCGGCGAAGCCGCCGGCGCGCATCACGGTGGCGACGGTCGAGTCGCTCGCGCCCTGCGCGATCGAAAGCGCCGCGGGAGAGGCCGAGAGCGAAATGCCCGGCGGTGTGGGCGCGGCCGTGACGGTGACGGTGAGCGTCACGGTCTGGTCGGTGAGCCCCGATGCGGTGCCGCGAATGGTGACAGGGTAGTCGCCAGGCGCAACGGTGTCGGCGACGGTGACCGTGAGCGAACTCGTGGTGGCGCCGGCGGGGATGCTGGCCGGATCGAAGGTGCCGGTGATGCCGCCATTGGTGCTCTCGGCGGCGAGCGTGACCGCGCCGGCGAACGGATCGGTGCGCACGATCGTGGCGACGATCGGTGTGGTCGTCGCCCCCTGCACGACGGACGCGACGGTGGTGGCGAGGGTGAGGGTGAAGGCTCCCGGAGGCGGCGGAGCATTGCCGTTGTCGTCGCCGCAGGCAGCGGCCACTACAAGGACGCACGCGCCAGCGGCGCGGACGAGGCGGGTGTGGATCATGGTAGAGTCTCCCAAGGAGCGCGATGCAGGCAGCGACGTACGACGACAGGCGGCGACGTGCGCACGAGAGGCGCGAGCAATACACGCGCGGCCGCATCGCACCCTGTGGCGCGGATCACACTAACGACCAAGAGATCCCGAATTCGCCGACAAATTCTCGCGACACACCCGAGCACGCCGCACGCATCGCGAAAGCCTAACGAGCACGACAACAGAACTGCGCGGTGCGGTCGTTAGGCTCTCCGCGCCGACCACGACAGCGCATCGGCAGCACGCCACGTGACACGCATCACCCGCCCCCACCCACGCACCGCACACGCACCGCACACACACCGATTCCCGAAAACGCAGAAGGGCCCGGCATCGCCGGGCCCCCCTCGTCTTCTCGTCTTCTCGTCTTCAGAAAACTCGAAGCGCTAGACCGGGAAGAGCATCTCCCGATACTTCGGCAGCGGCCAGTACTCGTCGCCGACGAGCCCTTCCAGGGCATCGCACGCCGCGCGCACGTCGGCCATGCGATCGGCACCATCCGACGTGAGGAGCGTGGCGCACGCCGCCACGTCCTCGTGCATGTGCTCGGCCTTCTCGATGAGCTTCTGCAGCGCGTCGCGCTTCGTCTTGAGCTGGCGGGCGAGCGCCCCCACCTCGTTCGCCCGATCGACGCCGGCAATCTCCTTGATCCCCGCCGCCTTCGCCTCGGCCGCTGACCGCGCAAGCGCACCCTGATAGGCGTACGCCGCCGGAAGGATGAGCGTGTCGGCCATCTCGCGGATCGTGTGCAGCTCGATCAGCATGTCCTTGACGTAACGCTCCATGCGGATGTGATACCGCGACTCCAACTCTTCCTTGCTGAGGATGCCGAGCGCGGCAAAGAGGTCGCGCGAGCGCTTGCCGGTGAGCTGGGCGAGTGCCTCGGGGGTGCGCCGGAGGTTCAGCAACCCGCGCTTCTCGGCTTCGGCCACCCACGCGTCGGAATAATTGTTCCCCTCGAAGCGCACGTTCTTCGTCTCACGGAAGACCTTGCGCACCACCTTCATCACCGCGTCGTCGGTGGCCTTGGTCGTCTTCTTCTCTTCGCGGATGAGGTCCGTGATGTCGGCCACGGCTTCTGCGACCGCGGCGTTGAGGAGCGTGACGGGGAAGGCGATCGACTGCGAGGCGCCGACGGCGCGGAACTCGAACTTGTTGCCGGTGAAGGCGAACGGCGACGTGCGGTTGCGGTCGGTGTTGTCCTTCTCGATCTCCGGCAGCTTGTTCACGCCTAACGAGAGCAGCTGCTGCTCGGCGCTCTTGGCCGCCACCTTGCCGCTGGCGATCTCCTCGATCACTCGCGTGAGCATCTCGCCCATGAAGACCGAGATGATCGCCGGCGGCGCTTCGTTGGCGCCGAGGCGATGCTCGTTCCCCGACGTCGCGATCCCGGCGCGCAGGAGCCCGGCGTGCTTGTGCACACCGCGCAGCACGGCGGCGAGGAAGACGAGGAAGCGGATGTTCTGGTGCGGCGTCTTCCCCGGCTTGAGGAGGTTGATCCCGTCGAGCTCATTCTCCGACGTGATCGACATCGCCCAGTTGCAATGCTTGCCGGAGCCGTTGACGCCGGCGAACGGCTTCTCGTTGACGATCGCCTGCAATCCGTGACGCAGCGCCACGCGACGCAGCACCGACATCACCAGCATGTTGTGGTCGACGGCGATGTCGGTCTCCTCATAGACCGGCGCCATTTCGAACTGGCACGGCGCAACCTCGTTATGCCGCGTCATGATCGGCACGCCGAGCTTGTACAGCTCGTACTCCACCTCGCTGATGCAGGCCTGGATGCGCTCGGGGATGCCACCGAAGTAGTGATCCTCGAGCTGCTGCCCGCGCGGCGGCGCCGCACCGACGAGCGTGCGGTTGGACATGATGAGGTCCGGGCGCATGGCGAAGTGCGTGCGGTCGATCAGGAAGTATTCCTGCTCGGGGCCGAGCGTCGTGTACACGCGCTGTACGCCCTTGTCGCCAAGGAGCGACAGCAGGGCGATCGCCTTCTCCGAGAGCACGTCCGACGAGCGCAGGAGCGGCGTCATCTCGTCGAGCGCTTCGCCGTTGTAGCCGATGAAGACCGACGGGATGCACAGCGTCTTCACGTTCCCCGACTCGAGGATGAAGACCGGTGACGCGGGGTTCCACGCGGTGTACCCGCGCGCTTCCCACGTCGCGCGCAACCCGCCCGACGGGAACGACGACGCATCGGGCTCCGACTGGATGAGCTGCGACGCAGAGAACTGCTCGATCACGTTCTTGTTCTCATCGAACGTGAGGAAGGCGTCGTGCTTCTCGGCGGTGAGCCCCGTTTGCGGCTGGAACCAGTGCGTGAAGTGCGTGGCGCCGCGCGCAACAGCCCAATCACGGATCGCCTGCGCGACCGTGGGGGCAATGTCGGCGTCGAGCTTCTTGCCGAGCCGGATCGAATCGCTCAGCCTCGCGAAGACTTCCTGCGGAAGGCGCGAGCGCATGAGGCGCGTGTTGAACGTGTTGATGCCGAACAGCTCGGACACGCTGGCCTTGTCGCCGTTGGGCGACGGCGCGGCCTTCGCGCCGCGGGCGGCGATGCCGGCCGTGGCCGTCTTGCGCGCACTACTGGACGAACTGGACATAGAGGTCGGGGGCGGGTCGGATGTAAGGAGCGTGACGGGCACTGCGTACGCGCACCGCGTTGGCGAAAACCATGCCGGGCGGTAAAGGTGTAATGTCAAACGTGCAAATCCTGCACGATTTGCAATACACGAACACACAAATCAAACGGGTCCTGGCCCGATTTGGCAGTGCGCCGTGCGTTTCGCGCACGAAATGTGGGTCGATCGCGGTCCGTCGGTGGTGCGAGTGCGCCGGTCAGAGCCCGAAGAGGGCGCGCACCCGGTCGGCCAGCCCCTTGGAGGTGAAGGGCTTGGGGAGAAAAGCCGCCCCGCGCGGGAGCCGCGCCGACTCGCCATAGGCGAGCGACGACGCGCCGGAGGAGAAGAGCACCCGGACATCGGGGCGCGCCGCGACCATGCAGCTGGCCAGTTCAACCCCGCTCAGTCCCGGCATCACCACGTCGGTGAGCAGAAGGTCGGCGACGGTCGGATCCTGGGAGACGAGCGAGAGCGCCTCGTCGGCGTCGCGCGCCTCCGACACTCGGTATCCCTCGCGCCGCAGCGTGCGCGCGGTGACCCGACGCACCGACTCCTCATCGTCCACGACCAGCACCGATCGCGTCCACATCGAGAGTTCGGCCGACGGCGTAGTCCGCGCGCTATCCACCTGAGGAAGGAAGAGCGCGACCGACGTTCCCTCGCCCGGGGAGCTCTCGCACGTCACGTAGCCCCCCATCTGGTTCGCGGCGCCGAAGACGAGCGAAAGCCCAAGCCCTTCGCCCCCCCACCCCGAGAAGAGCGGCTCGAAGGCCCGCGCCTGCGTTGCCGGTTCCATCCCCACGCCGCTGTCGCGCAACACGATCCGCGCATAGCGCCCGGGGCGCATGACGCCGTGCACCGCTCGGCGCGGGGTCACACACTCGAAGGCGTCGGTGGAAACGTGCAGCGTTCCACCACCGGGCATCGCCTGCTTCGCATTGCGCGCGAGATGGAGGATCGACGCCTCGAGCAGCGACACATCGAGCACCGACTGCCCCGCGTCGGGATCGAGGGCGAGCGTGAGCACGACCTGCTCGCCCACCGTTTTCCGCAGGGTCGCGTCGAGCGCGGCGATCGCCCGCGAGAGATCGGTCGCTTGCGGCGCTGCGCTCCGCGACGACGCGGTGCGCGAGAGCTGTCGCGTGAGGACGGCGGCGCGGTCGGCGGCGCGACGGATGGTCTCGACATCGCTGCGCAGGGCATCGCGCGGCGCGAGCTCGCTGGCGATGAGTTCTGCCGAGCCGGTGATCGTCGTGAGCAGATCCGAGAACTCGTGCGCGAGGGCGAGAGCGAGGCGACCGACTTCGTCGAGGGCGCGCGCGTCGCGCAACTCTCCTTCGAGCGCCCGCTGCGCCGAGCGATCGCGCAGGCGCACCGCCCGCCACCCCGGGGGGACGCCGGCGTCGAGCGTGGTGACGAGCACTTCGACGGCGCGCGCTTCGCCCGCGAGTATGTCGGCTTCGTGCGTCCAGCGTCCACCGGCGACGACTGCACCGTCGAGGACGAGTCGGTCACGCGACTCGGCGGTGAAGAGCGCGAGGAGTTCTCCGCCATCGCGGGGAAGGCGCGCGGCGTCGAGCAGCGCAGCGGCGCTGCGATTGCTCCACTGCGCACGCCACCACTCGTCCACGACGAAGAGCGCGTCGTCTGTCGCCTGCGCGAGTGCGCGAAAGACGTCGTCCGAGGGGTACGATGGGGGAGAACCTGGCATCACTTCGAGTAACGCGCGGGACCGGGGAGTCGCAACAGTCGCACGCGCACGAGCCAGGGACCAGTCCCGTTACCTTTCGCTCATGTCCTCGATCGACCGGTCGCCGCACGAGCCACAGCACGCTCCGATGCCGTGGTGGCGACGTGTGCTGCTCGCGCTCGTCGCGCTGTGCGCGATCATCGCGGCGGCGTGGGTCACGACGACGGTACGCGCGCTACAGCTCGGCGGGAGCGCCAACACGTCGATGGGACCGGGTGACTTCCCCCCGATTCCAAGCTTGCCGCCCGGAACACGCGTCGCACTCCCCGACTCGTTCACCGGGAAGAGCGGGGCGCTTCGCTTTCGCGCGCTGACGGCGGCCGAAGCGTTGGCGATCCCGGGCTTCGTGCAGCAATTCGGCGAAGCCGCGTTGCGCACGCCAGCGGTGCACGGCGTCGCCAACCCGCATGACACGTCGACCTTCTCGCTCATTGTCGAGCGCCCGTTCGGCGCGAAGCGAGGCGAGACGCTCAACGGCTACCGCCTGGGGATGTGGCCTGCCGAGAAGGCGATCATGGCGCGCAACTACTTCAATCCCGGCGGCTTCGTGGAAGTGACGCCGGCCAACGTCGGCCTCGCCCTCTCGCCGCACTTCACGTTAGGCGACTTCGTCACGCACGACCAGCGCGACGTGTGGCCTAAGTACGTGGTGCTGGAAGAGAAGCTGATCGACAAGCTGGAGCTCGTCCTTGCCGACCTGCGCGCGCACAAGATCCCGACGGGGCACGTGAAGGTGCTGTCGGGCTTTCGCGCGCCGTACTACAACGATCGCGGCGTGGGCGAAGGCATGGCACGGGCGAGCCGCCATCAGTACGGCGACGCGGCCGACATCATCATTGACGACGATGGCGACGGGCGCATGGACGATCTCAACGGCGACGGGCGGGTGGACCTGCGCGACACCGGCCCGCTCTCCGACGCGATCGCCCGCGTGGAGAAGCGCTATCCCGACCTGGTCGGAGGGCTCGGCACGTACCAGGCGACCGGGCCGAGCGGGCCGTTTGCGCACGTGGACGTTCGGGGGACGAGCGCGCGCTGGGAGAGCGGGTGGTGGCGGCGACGAGGATGACGGCGCGACCTCGCGTTCGTGACGAGAGTGGCGATCTGCCCGCCGCGCGGTAGGATCCAGGATTCACGACCCCCGCGCATCCCGTCGATGCCACTCCTGTCGCTCGCCCTGCAGCTCGTCGCCATCACGCACGCCACCGTCATCGATCCCGACGTGGCGACGCCGCGTCGCGACATGACCATCGTCATTCGCGGAACGCGCGTCGAGCGCGTCGTGCGGAGCACACCTGGCGCCGTACCCGCGGGCGCGCGCGTGATCGACGCCACCGGGAAGTACGTCGTCCCGGGCATGTGGGACATGCACGTGCATAACGACTTCGCCGGCGGGCGGGCACTCCTCCCGCTCTACATCGCGAATGGTGTCACCGGGGTGCGCGACATGAACGGGCGCCTCGGCAACCTGCGGGCGTTTCAGCGCGACATCGCCGCCGGGACGCTGGTGGGGCCGCGCATGGTGGTGTCGGGGCCGTACCTCGTGGGGCGCGCGCTCCCACCGGCGTTCGGGATGGAGCACTTCGTCGTCAACGACTCGGCCAGCGCGGTGCGCGGCGTGGACACCCTCGCCGCGTTAGGCGTGGACTTCATCAAGGTGCACAACTGGATTCCCGCGGCGGCGTCGCGGGTGATCGCACAAGAGGCCGCGCGACGCCACATCACCGTTGCAGGACACGTCGCGCTCCCTACCACGCCACTGCAGGCGGCGCAGCGCGGCCAACGATCGCAGGAGCACCTCTACGCCTTCCTCAACGAGTGCTCTCCGGCCGACTCCGCGGTGGTGGCGGGCGGGGAGCCGCTGCAGCGCTTCATCATGGGCGACTGCACGTCGACCTCGCAGGCACCGGTGTACGCGGGGATCGCGGCGACGGGAATGTGGGTGACCCCGACGCTCATCGTGCAGGTCGCGTTGGGCGAAATGCGCCCGACCATCGTTCCCGGCGACAGCACGGCGCAGTTCTACAGCGATTCGCTCATGCGCCGCATCGCGATGGAGCTGGAGATCCCTCCCGACGTTCCCGCACCGGTCAAGGCGGCGGGCGCACTGCTCTTCCAGAAGCGCATGGCGCTCGTCGGGAAGCTCGAAAAGGCCGGCGTTCGCCTCCTGGGCGGGACGGACACTCCACTTGCAGCTGGCGGTCCAGGGAGGGCGCTGCTCAACGAACTGCAGCTCCTGGTCCAGTCGGGGCTCACGCCGCGCGAAGCGTTGCGCACCGTGACCACCGAGCCGGCGCGCTACTTCGCGAACGACTCCATCGGTGGCGTCGCCGCCGGGCGTGTTGCCGATCTCCTCATCCTCGACGCCGATCCGCTGGCAGACATCCGCAACGTCGCGCGCATCGCGGTCGTGGTGGCCAACGGGCGACCGTTCGATGCCGTGCAACGGCAAGCGCTCGTGGATGACGCACGACGCGCGGTACGCGCGGCTCCACGTTGAACCGGATCCCACCCGCGTAGTGCGCGCCTCGCTCTTCGTCCCCTGCTTCGTGGACCAGCTGCATCCCGCCGCGGCGATCGCCGCCGTGGAGGTGTTGGAGCGACTTGGTGTCGAGCTCGACGTCCCCGACGGTGCGCCCTGCTGCGGACAGCCGCCGGCGAACGCCGGCTTCGCGCAAGCCGGTGAGGCCGCGCTCGAGCGCTTCGTGGATACGTACGCGGAAAGCGAGCACGTAGTCGTGCTCTCGGGGAGCTGCGCGCTGCACGTGCGCGCGCACGCGGGAGGCGTCGCGGGCGCCGGACGCCGCGTCGCAGCGCGCACGATGGAGTTCTGTGCCTTCCTGCACGACGTCATTGGACTCGATCGCGTTGCCGCGCTGGGCGCGTCGCTCGACGCTCGCGTGGCGCTCCACATCGGGTGCCACGCCCTGCGCGGGCTTGGTCTGGCGACGCCGAGCGAGCGGATGCTCCCGCCGCACAATGTCGTGCGCGCGCTCCTCGAGACGGTGCAGGGACTCACCTTCGCGGCGCTCTCGCGCCGAGATGAATGCTGCGGCTTCGGGGGGAGCTTCAGCGTCGACGAGGGAGCAGTCTCCACGCGCATGGGCGACGATCGCTGGCGCGACGCACACGGCGCCGGTGCCACCGCGCTCGTCTCGACCGACGTCTCGTGCCTGTTGCACCTGCGGGGCGTCGCCGGAGCCCGCGGTGGCGCGCTCCCCTCGTGGCACGTGGCCGAAGTGCTCGCCGGGCGCGCGACATGACGCCACCGATTGCAGCTGGCGACGCCCGCTCCACCGGGAACGAGATGATTGCACCGCGCACAGGGCACGCCGTGCGCGCACTTCCGCTCCTCGACGCCCGCGGTGCCGTCGATCACGCGGGCGCTGCCGCACGCTTCACTGCCGACGCCGAGCGCACCGGGTGGCACGACGGCGCGCTCTGGTTCGTGCGCGAGAAGCGCGACCGCGCCGCCGCCTCGGTCCCGGAGTGGGAAGCGCTGCGCGACCTCGCCTCGTCGATCAAGACGCACACCCTCGCCCACCTCGACGAGTACCTCGAACGCTTCGAGCGCGCCGCGACCGCGCGCGGCATCGTGGTGCACTGGGCGCGCGACGCCGGGGAGCACAACCGCATCGTCCACGCGATCCTCGCCGAGCGCGGCGTTCGGCGCGTGGTGAAAAGCAAGTCCATGCTCACCGAGGAGTGCGGGCTCAATCCGTATCTCATCGCACGCGGGATCGACGTCGTCGACACCGATCTCGGCGAGCGCATCGTGCAGCTGCGCGACGAACCGCCGAGTCACATCGTGATGCCGGCGATCCATCTCAAGAAGGAGGAGATCGGGGAGACCTTTCACGAGGTGATGGGGACGCCGGCAGGGCTCTCGGACCCCGACCTGCTGACCCAGGCGGCGCGCGCACAACTCCGCGAGCACTTCCTCGGCGCCGACGCCGCGATGACCGGCGTGAACTTCGCGATCGCCGAGACAGGTGGGATCGTGGTGTGCACGAACGAAGGGAATGCCGACCTGGGGACTGCACTGGCTCCGGTGCACATCGCTTCGATGGGGATCGAGAAGCTGATTCCGCGCGCCGAGGATCTCGGGGTCTTCCTGCGCTTGCTGGCACGGAGCGCGACCGGTCAGGCGAGCACCGTGTACGCATCACACATGCACGCACCGCGTCCAGGGCAGGTGCTGCACGTGGTGCTCGTGGACAACGGACGCAGCGAGCAGTTGGGGCGCGCCGACTTCTGGGGATCGCTCAAGTGCATCCGCTGCGCGGCCTGCCTCAACACGTGCCCCGTGTACCGGCGATCGGGGGGCTACAGCTACGGGGCGACTGTGTCGGGGCCGATCGGCGCGGTGCTCACCCCGGGGCGCGACCTGCGACGCTACGCCTCGCTCCCGTTCGCGAGTACGCTGTGCGGCTCGTGCACCGCGGTCTGTCCCGTGAAGGTGGACCTCGATGCGCAGTTGTACAAATGGCGACAGCAGGTGGGGGCAGCGGGACTGGTTCCGGCGGGGAAGGCGTGGGGGATGCGGCGGCTCGGCGCGCTCCTCGCCGATGCCCAGCTCGTGCAGCTGGCGGGAGCGGTGGTGCGCACCGCGCTGCGCGTGCTCCCGCAGAGCGC
>CAZWVG010000197.1:0-10761 GCA_964637355.1 uncultured Gemmatimonadaceae bacterium | reverse complement strand
GCTTCATGGAGAAGGACGTCGGCTCGCTCGAGCCGGGAAAGTACGCCGACTTCGTCGTCCTCGATCAGGACATCATGCGCATCCCGGCCGAACTCGTGTTGCAGACGCGCGTCCTCTCGACGTGGCTCGGCGGAAAGGCGGTGTACCGCGCCAGCGAGCACGCGCAGTGACGCCGGCGATCCTCATTCGCGGGGCAATGCTGGTCGGAATCCTCCTCTTCGGAGGGGTGACCTGGTATGTACGGCGCGACGGTCAACCTCCCGCGCTCACGCACGAGACGCTCACCACGATGCTCTGGGTGGGGCGCGGGACCTGGATCCTGTCGATGGCCACCTGCCTTTCACTGTTTGGGATGCTGCGCAACGCGAGGAACCAGCAGCGCGTCGTCGCGCTCTCGATCGCCGGATGGGCGGCGGGCGAGGCGGTCGCGATCGTCGGCGGGGTGATCTGGTTCCTCACCGGTATCACCAAGTGGTACTCCGCGGGACTCGTCTACTTTGTCCTCGCCCTCCTCGCCCTCCCGCTCAAGCGTCAGTCGTGAGCAGTGCGCGCACCAGCGGAGCGATCGTCTCGCTCCTTCCCGCTGCAACGGAGATGATCGTCGCGCTCGGACTCCGCCATCGCCTGGCGGCGATCACCCACGAATGCGACTGGCCCCCCGAAGTGCGCGGACTCCCCGTGGTCACCTCGAGCCGAGTCGACCCAGCGCAGGTCGCTGGCGCAGTGGACGCCGCCGTGCGAGAGGCAGCACAGGCAGGCGAGTCGCTCTTTGCGCTCGACGAGCAACGCATCCGCGCGTTGCAGCCGACGGTGATCGTGACGCAGGGGTTGTGCGAGGTGTGCGCGGTCGCTGAGGGGGACGTGCACCGCCTCGCCGCCCAGCTTGGCGAGCGCGCCCTCGTCGCGACGCTGGGCGCCCGCACGCTGGACGACGTCCTCGACTCGATGCAGTCGCTCGCCTCTGCGCTCGGCGTTGCGGAGACCGGCGCCGAGGTCGTGCAGGCGCTTCGACAGCGCCTCCGCCAGGTGCACGAGACGCTCAAGGCGGCCCGTGCCCCGCGCCCGCGAGTGGCAGTGCTCGAGTGGACCGATCCGCTCTTCGCCGCTGGCCACTGGGTCCCCGATATGGTGAAGCGTGCCGGCGGGATCGACGCCCTCGCGACATCGGGGGAGCACTCCCGGGTGGTCGACGTCGGCGCGATCGCCGCCGCCGAGCCCGAACTCCTCGTCTTCGCTCCCTGCGGCTACCCGCTCGAACGCGCCGTTGCAGCCGCCCGCGAGACGCTTGCCCACCCCGCGTGGGCGTGGGCGCGCACGCTGCGGCTGGCGGCGATGGACGGCAATGCGTTGACTTCTCGCCCCGGTCCTCGTCTGGTCGATGGAGTGGAAGTCATGGCCCGCCTGTTCAATCCCGAGCTGTTCTCCCCGATGCCGAGTGGGACGGGCGCCACGATCTCGCTGATGTAAGGTTGGTTGTATTCGTCGGTTTGTAGGCATCGGAACGAACGGGGATCGCGGGCCACGTACCCTTGCCCCGCATCGTAGACTATCGATCTCCCGTCTCCCGTCCCCCGTCCCCCGTCCTGCTCTTCATGCTCTCCGATTCGTCCGTCGCCTTCCTCAAGCGTCTCCTCGATACTCCCGGCCCCTCCGGCTACGAAGGCGCCCCCGCACGCGTCTGGCGCGAGGAGGCGATTGCCTTCGCCTCGGTCTCGGCCGACGTGATCGGGAATTCACTCGCCGAGGTGAATCCGACCGGTGCCGTGACCATCATGCTGGCGGGGCACATCGACGAGATCGGGGTGATCGCCACCTACATCGATGATGGCGGGTTGATCTCGATCGGGCCAATCGGCGGGTGGGACAACCAGGTGCTGGTGGGGCAGCGCATCCGCTTCGCCGGGCGCAACGGCGACGTGGTCGGCGTGGTCGGGAAGAAGCCGATTCACCTCATGAAGCCCGACGAGCGGGAGAAGGCGTCGAAGATGACCGACCTCTGGGTCGACATCGGCGCCGCCTCGCGCGACGAAGCTGCGGCGCTGGTGGGGATCGGCGACGCCGGGGTGATCGACTCGAAGACCATCGACCTCCCCAACCACCGCATTGCATCGCGGTCGATCGACAACCGCATCGGCGCCTTCGTGGTGCTCGAGGCGCTTCGGCGCTATGCGGCGGCGCCGGGCGCGGCGCGGGTAGTCGCCGTCGCCACCGCACAGGAGGAGATCGGGTTGCACGGCGGCGGGGCGCTGGTCGCGGCGGCGCGCCTCAGTCCGCACATGGCCGTTGCCGTCGACGTGACCTTCGCGACGGACCACCCTGGTCCGGAGAAAAAGGAAGTCGGTGAGCACAAGCTCGGGGGCGGACCGGTGCTCACCCGTGGATCGGTGAACCATCCGGTGGTGTTCGGGCTCCTCCGCGATGCTGCCGAGCGAAAGAACATCCCCTACACGCTGCATGCCGCCGGACGCGACACCAGCACCGACGCCGACTTCATCCACCTCGCGCGCGAGGGAGTCGCCACCGCGCTTCTCTCGGTCCCGAACCGCTACATGCACTCGCCGAACGAGATGGTGTCGCTGGAGGACCTCGATCGCGCCGCCGAGGTGATCGCCGAAGCCTGCCGCGCCGTCACCGCCGAAACGGACTTCACCGCGCGTTAGGCGGCGTCGCCTCTAGCGCCCCACGCCCTGCGCGTGCGCAGCGAGCGAGCGCTCGACCGCCGCGCGCACTTCCTTGTCGCGATCTCCCTGCATCGCCCGGAGTGCGGACATCGCCGCCGGCGTCCCTGCCTCGCCCAGCGCGTTCACCGCGGCGAGGCGATACGGCGTGGGGCGACGGTTGAGGATCGAACCGGGTTGCGCTGCCTGCGACAGCCGCTCGACCGCATCGTCGGTCGGATGAGCGCCCAGCGCGATCAGGAGCGCGTGCTGGATCTCGGGATCGGTCTCCTGATCCAGCGCCCTGAGCAGCGCCGGGACCGAGCGCGGGAGGCGCGCCGAGGAAATCCCGTGCACCGCCTGCAGGCGCACCGAGGCGTCGGGGTCGGTGAGCAGCGGCTGCAAAGCGAAGACGCCACGGTTTGTCCCCAAACGGGCGAGAGCCGCAGCCGCCGACCGGCGCACGCGCGCGTCGCTGTGCTTGAGTACCGTGAGCAGGCGCGACTCGGCGTCCTGTACCCCCATCTCGCCTAACAAGTCGGCCGCATTGCGCACCACGTACCACCGCGGGTCCTGCAGCAGGTGGGTGAGCGGCTCGATTGCCGCCGGGCAGTTCACCAGCGCGGTGCGATAGGCACGCCGCTCGGACGCGACGTTGGAAGCGACGAGGAGTTCGACGAGGATGTCGGCCCCCGCTTCGCCGGCGCGCACGAAGATCGACTCGATCGCACTCCGCAGCTCGCGCCGCTTGGCGAGGAGCTGCGCCAGCCCCCGCAACACCCCCGGCTTGAAGAGACGCCGCAGGTGGATGAGGAAGGCGCGCTTCACGTCGCTGTCGGCGATTTGTGCCTCGCGCACGACCATGTGGCGCAGCACGTCGGCCACGTCGGCCCAGCGCCCCTCGCGCGACGCATCCTCGGCCGCATGCGTGAGATCGTCGAGGATCGACGGCGCCGACCGCTCGTCCAGCTCTCCCTCGAGACGCTGGATCAGCTCGCGCAACGCCGGCGAACGCCCGGGGCGAGAGAAGGCCGCCTCCACGATCCGATCCTGGTACGCGAGGTCCTCGAGCGCTTCGCGACGTTCTTCTGTCGGCGGCGCGGGAGTGATCGGCGTCGGGACGCCAATCCCCATCTCGCGCACGCGGGCGACCACCGTCGGCGTCACCCCGCCGGCAGCGGAGACAATCCCCAGCCCCGGGGTCCGCGCCGGACGCGCCGGGGTAATGCGCGGCGTGACAGGCGGCGTGAGTCGGCTGGTGGCGATCGGCGTCGCGCGCCGCACGAAGCCGGCGCGCCCCATGCGCACATTCACCGTCGTCAGGTTGAGCGCCAGCACCAGCGCGTCGAAGCCTGCCCCTTCGTCACCCATGCTCGGCGAAGTGCCGAGCGCGCGGGCGACCCCCAGCACGTCCATCGCCTTGGCTCCGGTGGAGAACTCGAGGAGCCCCACCGAATGGCCGGCCATGCGTGCCGCCAGTTCATGAAGCCACGGGAGTTCGGCCGGCACCGGCGACAGCTGCGACGCCTCGGCGATCGCCCGGTTCAGCTCCGAGAGCGACAGCGAGTAGTCGGCCGTGCGCGATTCCATGAGCGCACCGCGCAACGCCGCCTTCTGGTCGTCCGTCGCAGCGGGGCGATAGACGATCAGCCAGACGAGTTCAGCGAAGGCACGCGTGAAGGCGACGGGTTGTGACATGCGTCGGGTCGAGCGGTCCGTGTTGAGGTCGCATGGAGAGGACGCGCGGCCCTCGCGGGAGAAACCAGAGCCCGCTCCCCATCACGGACCCGTCCTTCCGCACGCTGGCCCCTCCTCGTGACCAGCGGATAATCCCAGTATCGGCCACCGTTCCCCAGTCCTCGCTGGTCAATTCGCATTTGGCGCGCGTGAGGTGATTTTCATGCGTCACGACTCAGCCTCCCCGCACCCGCCCGATGCCCCTCCACGCCTGGACCTCGGCGCGCTACGTCCTCCCCCTCCCTCCCGGGCACCGCTTTCCGATCGAGAAGTACGAGCGACTCCGGCAACGCGTCCTCGCCGATGGACTCGTGCAGCCGGCGCACCTGCATGAACCGGCGCGGGTCAGCGACGCGCTCCTCAAGCTCGTGCACACCGAGGACTACATCGAGCGACTGGGAACCGGCCGACTGACGGAAAGTGAGGTACGTCGCATCGGCTTCCCGTGGTCACCCGATCTGGTGGAGCGCTCGTATCGGGCCGTCGGCGGAACGTGCGAGGCGGTCGATCGCGCACTGACAACCGCCGGAGTGGCGATCAATCTCGCAGGAGGCACGCACCACGCGTTCGCCGGTCATGGCGAGGGGTTCTGCGTCTTCAACGATGTCGCGGTCGCCGTGCGGCACGCGCTCGAACAGGGGCGCATCGCCCGCGCTGCGATCGTCGATCTCGATGTGCACCAGGGGAACGGGACGCACGCCATCTTCGCCGACGACGCGCGCGTCTTCACCTTCAGCATGCACGGGCGCAACAACTACCCGTTCAGGAAAGTTGCGGGCTCGCTCGACATCGAACTCGAAGACGGCACCGACGACGACGTCTATCTCGCCCTCCTCACGGAGGCACTCCCCCGCGTCCTCACCGAATCGTCGCCCGACCTCGTCGTCTACCTCGCCGGTGCCGACGCGCACGAGGGAGACCGGCTCGGCCGACTCAAGCTCACCTTCGACGGACTCGCGCGCCGCGACGCGATGGTGCTGCACGCCGCGCGCGAAGTCGGGATCCCAGTCGCCATCACCATCGCCGGCGGCTACGGGCGCGACGTCGAGCAGACCGTCGAGGTGCACTGCCGTACCGTGCGCGTCGCCGCGAGTTTCAGCTGACGGGAGCGGGCGGTGCTACTGCTGCGTGACGCGGAAGCCGGTCACGCGCACGTCGAGGTTGTGATTGATGCGCAGTCCATACGCGCCGTCGGTCGACGCGAGCTTCCCGTTGCCGATCAGCACCGCGTGCGGGAAGGTCGCGACCGCGATTCCGTTGATCACGCAGGCGACGCGCTCCCGATCGACGCGCCATGCGATCGTGTTCGACGAATTCCCCTGCGCGTCGGGGCGATGGATCGCCTCGCTCGCGCGGCGCTCGACGAGCGTGTGTAGTTCGTCGCCGAAGCGATGACGGATCGAGAACATCCCCGCACCGTAGAGTGAGCAATAGAGATAGTTGGGGACGTCGCCCTCGAGGTCGGAGCCGCCCATGAAGACGCCGTAGGTCTCGCGTGCCGGTGCTGCACCGGTCGTGCTGAAGGTCGCAGTGATGGTGTACTCGCCGCGGGCAGCGAGTAACGGATTCCAGAAGAATCCGGGGGGCCCCGGCTCGATGTGCAGCTCATCGCCCGACGACCAGAACTTCGCGTCGTCAATCGTTCGCCCCTGCTTCGCTGCTTGAGGGTCCAGGCGCCCTTTCCATCCCTCCACCATCACCCCGCGCTTCTCTCCCGCCGGCTTGGCCGTTCCTTCCTGTCCCTGCGCCACAGCTGACGCGAGGAATGGGATCAGCATCAGGACATTCGCCCACCGAGTCATGCTCGCCTCCGGATCGTCAATCCCGCGCAGCGATCAGGAGATCGCCGCGCCTCCCTCGATAGCTATCCGAATCTGGCGCCGGGAACCATTCCCCCAACGGATAGCTCGCCCGCCCTACGCGGGTGCGATCCGCGCGAACACCGAAGCCGGACGGATGATCGTCGCGTGCGGTACGCCGGCGATACTTTCACGCCATGCCTCTCTCGATTCCCTCACCCCGCGTCGACGGCACGACGTCGTCGACCAGCGCCCCGCTCTACTGGTGCGCGTACGGCGAGGCCGGCGCCCCTCGCCTCCTCGTCCTCCACGGCGGCCCGGGCGCAAGCCACGAGTATCTCCTCCCGCAGATGCTCAGGCTCGCCAACCAGCACGAACTCCTCCTCTACGATCAACGCGGCGGCGGACGATCCAAGTCCGACGACCCGACGCCCGTCACCTGGCAACTGCAGGTTGAGGATCTCGCGGGTGTCATCCGCGAACTCGGCGTCGCACCGCTCACCATCGTCGGATATTCGTGGGGGGGACTCCTGGCGATCCTCTACTCGATCGAGGCGGCCAGGCGCAGCGACCTCCCATCCCCCGATCGACTCGTCTTAATCGACCCCGCCCCGCTCACCCGCGCGTGGCGCGAGGAGTTCGAGGCGGAGTTCGCGCGGCGCCAGCAGGGGCCTGCGATCGCTCGCCTGCGCGAGGAGCTCGCGGCGTCGGGGCTCAAGGAGCGCGACAGCGCCGCGTATCGCCAGCGACTCTTCGAGTTGAGTGTTGCCGGTTACTTCGCCGATCCCGAACGGGCGCGCGACCTCACGCCCTTCCGCGTGACCGGGCGCGTGCAGCAATCAGTTTGGGGATCGCTGGGGGATTTCGACCTGATTCCCCTCCTCTCCAACGTCGATGTGCCGACACTTCTGGTGCACGGATGGAGCGATCCGATCCCCGTCGACTCCACCTTCGCAGCAGCTCGTGCCATGCAGGGCAGATGCGTCGTCCTAGAGGCGAGCGGCCACGTGCCCTACGTGGAGCAACCCGACGCGCTCTTCGGCGCGATCGAACAATTTCTCGAGGATACCTCCGAGCGGAGAGGGTAAGGCGATGATGACCACCGAACGTGCCGAGCCGGTACACATCACCACCATCGACGTCGATGGACGCCGCTTCAACGTGAGCGTCGCCGTCGAGTACGATGGCGTCGAGCACGTCGGGCATCTCTGGTTCGCCGATGATGAGTGGGACGACGACGGCGTGCGCGACCACGGCTCGATCCCCGGTCACACCGCCGACGAGGTCCTCGACCACGCGAAGCAGCTGCGCGACGCCGACCTCCTCCTGCGCTACGAGCGCGCGCAGACCGAAAAGCGCCGCTTCCACGGGCTGCGCCGCGTGACCGACGACGTCCTCTCGCACATCCGCTACCTCAACAAGGTCGCGACCTCGATGCGCGCGGGGCTTCTCGATGTCGACGAAGCCGCCGCCGAGATCCACGAGACCGAACAGCGCTTGCACGAGATGGTCGGGCAGCTGCGTCACTTCGCCGGAGTGCTCGCCTAGCTGGTCGTTGGTGACTGCGCGGCGCATTGACTGGCCGCGCGTATATTGGGCGCATGCTCTCTTCGCGCACCGCCGCCCACGTGCTCGCCGAGATCGCCACGCTCCTCGAACTGCGTGGCGAGCCCGCCGCGCAATCGCGGTTCTTCGAGCAGGGAGCACGCACGCTTCACGCGCTCGATCAGGACGACATCGTCCCGCTCCTTTCGAGCGCCGGCGACGAGAGCGAGATCTCCCTCCCTGTCGCAGTGCGCGACGTGCTGCGCGACCTCGCCGACACCGGCGACTCGCAATTCCTCGAACAACTGCGCGAGAACACGCCCGAAGGACTCCTCGAGATGCTCCGCGTCCCGGGGCTCGGGACGGCGAAGATCCATCGCATCCACGAAGGGCTGGGGATCGAGACGCTGCACGAGCTGGAGCAGGCGGCGCGCGATGGCCGACTCGCCGCCCTACCGCGCTTTGGCGCTCGCACCGCCGAGAAGGTGCGACGCGGCATCGCCAACCTGCGGCAGAGCGGCGCCCGCGTCCTCTATCCGCACGCCGCGCTCGACGCCGAGCGCCTCCTCGCGGCCGTGCGCGCACACCCCGACGTGCTGCGCGCCGAGATCGCCGGCTCGCTCCGCCGGCACTGCGAAACGATCGCCGACGTCGATATCGTCGCCGCGGTGCGCACTGGTCCCTCGGTGGTTGCGGCGGCGTTCGCCCACGCTCCGGGAGTGCGCGAAGTCGTTGGCGGGGGCGGCCCGTCGATCGCCCTGCGCTACGACGATGGCACACGCCTCGACCTGCGTTGCGTGAGCGAGGAGCGCTTTGCCCTCGCACTTTGGTGGGCCACGGGGACGAGCGCGCACGTGGCGCGCGTGGTGGCGCACGCGGCGTCGCGCGGGGTCGCCATCGGGAGCGACGCGGTGCGCGACGCCCAGGGAACGGCGATCCCGATTCCGACCGAACAAGCACTCTACGCCGCCGCCGGGCTCCCCTGGATCGCCCCGGAGCTTCGTGAGTCGCTCGGCGAAGTCGAGCGCGCAGCTGCGGGTGATTTGCCGGTCCTGCTGACCGGCGCCGACATTCGCGGCGTGCTCCACTGCCACTCGCACTACTCCGACGGCACCGGCACCATCGCCGAACTCGCCGCCGCGGCTCGCGCTCTCGGCTGGGAATATTTAGGGGTCAGCGACCACTCGCAGTCGGCGTTCTATGCCGGCGGGCTCTCGCGCGACGCGATCCTCCGCCAGCACGACGAGATCGACGCGGTCAACGCGACGTATACCGACTTTCGCGTCCTCAAGGGGATCGAGGCCGATATCCTCCCGTGCGGGCGCGTGGACTATGACGCTGGTATCCTGGATCGGTTCGACTACGTGATCGGGTCGGTGCACTCGCGATTCGGGATGAACGAAGTGCAGATGACCGAGCGCGTCCTCAAGGCGCTCGACGATCCGCACGTGACCATCGTTGGGCACCCCACTGGGCGCCTCCTGCTCACGCGCGAACCCTACGCCATCGATGTCGCGGCGCTGCTGGAGAAGGCGGGCGAGGTCGGCGTCGCGATCGAACTCAATGCCGACCCGCACCGCCTCGACCTCGACTGGCGCTTCCTGCGCGAAGCACACGCGCGTGGCGCGCTTGTGGAGATTGGCCCCGACGCGCACTCTGTCGCCGGGCTGGAGAACATCGCGTTAGGCGTGGGGATCGCCCGCAAGGGGTGGCTGGCGCGCGAGGACGTGCTCAACGCGCGCCCAGTCGATGGTGTCCTCGCCTTCGCCCAGGCGCGTCGCGCCGCCGCGAAGGGCACGAACACGAATCAGAACGAGAGCGCTCTCGCGCATGCCCGCTAGCAAGACACCGAAGGGCGCCCCGGCCAAGGGCACGACCAGGAAGGCGGTCGCCTCCAGCAGCGCACGACCCCGGACCACCGCTCCCGGCAAGGCGAAGTCGAACGGGGCGGCGCCCAGTCGCGTCACGTCGTTCGCAGCCAAACGATCGGCAGTCGGTATTGCCAAGCCGGTCGGGAAGACGCGGAAGCCGGCGAAGACCGCGAAGACCGCGAAGACTGCGAAGACCGCGACGCCAGCGGCCAAGGCGAAGCGCGGCGCCCAGTCGACGGGCGCGCCCCTTGCCAACGCGACCCCGGAAGCGGCCGAGCGCATCTACCGCGAGCTGCAAGCGCTCTACCCCGACGCGCACTGCGAGCTCGACTTCGCCTCGCCCTACCAGCTCCTTGCCGCGACCATCCTCAGCGCGCAGTGCACCGACAAGCGCGTCAACATGACGACGCCGCAGCTATTCGCCGCGTATCCGTCGCCGGCCGCGCTGGCAGCGGCGAAGCACGAGGACGTCGAAGCGATCATCAAGAGCACCGGATTCTTTCGCGCCAAGGCCAAGTCGCTCATCGGTATGGCCGGCGCCATCACCGACCGGCACGGCGGCGAGGTACCGGCGAAAATGGAGGAGCTGGTCGTCCTCCCCGGCGTCGGCCGCAAGACAGCGAACGTGGTGCTCGGCAACGCCTTCGACATCAACGTCGGCGTGGTCGTCGACACCCACGTCGCGCGCTTGGCCAACCGCCTCGGACTCACCAACGAGACCGACCCGCTCAAGATCGAGCAGGCGCTGATGAAGCTTTTCCCGCGGGACCAGTGGACGATGCTCTCGCATCTCCTGATCTGGCACGGCCGCCGCATCTGCGACGCCAAGAAACCCCGCTGCTCCATCTGCCCCCTCGCCCCGATCTGCCCGTCTGCGCGACTGGAGTAGCCTCGAATCGAGACGGGTTGTCAGAGTGCCAGGGGTCGAGAAGGATACGCCCCCGGGCTGAATGCGGATTAGGAGTACGCGCCCCCCCGCACGCGCCGACGCATTAGGTTTGAAGTCTCGTCTTCTCGTCTTCTCGTCTTCTGAAAACTATGAAAAGCGCCACTATCGAAACCTCGAAGGGGACCCTCACGCTCGAGCTCTACGACGCCGAGGCTCCCGAGACCGTCGCGAACTTCGAGAAGCTGGCGAACAGCGGCTTCTAT
>CAZWVG010000196.1:0-10785 GCA_964637355.1 uncultured Gemmatimonadaceae bacterium | reverse complement strand
CAGTGGCGGCGGCATCCGCCGACGTACAGGCGCGTCAGGCGCCCGACTCGCTTGCGGCCAAGCGAGTGAATCCCTCGGCGGTCGACGCGATCACGCGCAGCGAGAGCGTTCGCGTCGCGGCCGAGGCGAAGCTGCAGCGACGCTCGAACAATCTCACACTCGAACAGGTGGTGACGACGGGGACCGCCTCCTCAACAGCACGACGGTCACCGATCCCCATCGTCGGCGCGGTGACGGCGAAAGCTGCGGCGGCAGCGACGGCGACCCCGGCATCGTTGGCGGGGTGCTATCGCCTGCAGCCAGGCGATGTGGCGCAGGGGATCGGGATTCGCTCGCTCCTCCAACTGGATTTTGCAGGGGCGGGGAGTGATGAGGCACGCCCCGCATATGCGGCGCGCGAGCTGGCGGCTGGGAATGTCCGGCCAGCAACAGCGCGCGACGCCTTGCGCTGGACCCTCTCCACCGACGGTGGCGTGGTCCTGGTGCGGGGCGAGGGGGCGAGCGCCAGGCGTGTCACCCTGCGCATCGACGTCCCGCTCGACTCCCTCGCCGCCCAGCAGCTGCAAGGGACGCGCGTCCCTTGCCCGGAGCGATGAGCGCGCACATCGTCACGTCGCATCTCACTCGGAGTTTCGCATGAAGATCGCACTCGGCTGCGACCACGCCGGCTATCGATACAAGGAGCTTCTCAAGGCGGCACTCGAGGCGCGCGGGCACAGCTGCCACGACTTCGGGACCTTTTCCTCCGAGTCGACCGACTACCCGCGCTTTGTGCGCCCGGCGGCGCTTGCCGTGGCGAGCGGCGAATGCGAGCGGGGGATCGTCCTCGGCGGGTCGGGAAACGGCGAGGCGATCGTGGCCAATCGGGTACCGGGCATTCGCTGCACGATCGCCTGGGACGTCGAGTCGGCGAGGCTGGGGCGGGCGCATAACGACTCGAACGTCCTCTCGCTCGGCGAGCGGATGGTCTCCGAGGAGATGCTCATGACGATCCTCGAAACGTGGCTCGGCACGCCGTTCGATGGTGGAAGGCATGCGCGGCGGATTGCGATGATCGACGGGGACGCTAAGTCGATCTAGGCGGCGATCTGCTGTCTTGAAACGGAACCGCTTGCACTAGCCTACCAGTTGCGAAAGGGTACTTGCGAAGTACGAGCGGTGGCGGACTCGCCAGATAACCGAAGTGCCATTGTGATACTACGCAGCGCGAGCTCGGGATGAGGTGTTGGTCCGACCCAAACTTCCGAGAGTGGCAGTCTTCCCTCGAAGCCAATTCCGCTGGGAGACCCAATTGTATCAAGCCGCGTGGATACATAAGGCACGAGCATAGATCGACCTGGCCGAACGTGCGCGGTTACGTAGGGCGGAAGCGCGGACCACACGATCATGCGCCATTCGCGTTCAGCGTGAAACTTTTCGTGTTTCATCAAGGCGCACGCGAGTTGAATGCTTAGGGTGCAACGCGCGGTGAAGTCTTGTTTCGACACGGCGTCGTCTAGCACGCGTCGGGCCTCACGGATGATATCAAATGAAAGCTCTGTCACGATCTTGAGATGCTCGGACTCCGTGTAACGCACGGCGCCGAACTGCGACCCCGTTAGGAGAATCCTTTGCGCGAGCGTCGAAGGATCAAAGCCCAACGCCAAACCACCACTACCAGCGCCATATGCGCGCCACTGACTCAGGTCGTCCTCGACCAAAGAGAAGCTCGCAACACAAGTGCCGATCACTCGTGCAGGCGTGGCGTGTTGAAGTGTGTTCACCAGCAAGGCAGTAAGCGCTTGATCGCCCTCTGTCGCGCGTGAGAGATGAGCTACAATTCGATCAAAACCCATCGAGTACTCGCGAGAGTCATTCAAATAGCGAGAGTCAGTGGCCCAGATCGCCTTGTCGCGTACTATGCCGAGGAAGCCCGCCTGATCTGTGTAGTGGAAGACTGGCCCCGGAAATATCTGGCTGGTTAGTGCAACAGCCGAAGCGTACGGTGCCCAACTCGGTGCGGTAGTATCGACAGGATTCGTCATGCAAATGCTCTTGTTGGAGTCGAGTCATGTCGACTGGAGTTCGAACTCTTGACTTGCAGATATTACAAGTCGAATGTGCGCGTGCGAAACGGTTCGTGGACAAGGGGTAGCTCAATCTCATCGGGGAAGACCTTCACACTTCGTCTTGCCGAAGGGCCTCCTCCACTTGGGGCACTGTACCAGATGCTTCGCCGCGCGTGTTTCGCTAGTGCGTCAACAACGGAGCTAGCCGCGATGCAAGAGCTCCGATGCGCAGCCCCTCCGCCCCCCTACGCCACCGCCGCCGCAAACTGCGACGTGTACAGCGCAAAGTACGCCCCACCCTTCGCCAACAACTCCGCGTGCGTCCCCTGCTCGACGATGTTGCCGTGCTCCATCACCAGAATCAGGTCGGCGTCGCGAATGGTGGAGAGTCGGTGGGCAATCACGAACGAGGTGCGGTCCTGCCGTAGCGCGTGCATCGCGTGTTGGACTAACAGCTCGGTGCGTGTATCGACCGAACTCGTCGCCTCGTCGAGAATGAGGACGCTCGGGCGCGCGAGGAAGGCGCGCGCGATGGTGAGGAGCTGCTTCTCCCCCGCGCTCACGTTCCCCCCTTCGTCGTCGAGGAGCGTGTCGTAGCCGTTCGGGAGCGAGTGCACGAAGCGGTCGACGTAGGTCGCCTTGGCCGCGGCGTGGATTTCTTCCTCGGTCGCGTCCGGCCGCCCGTAGGCGATATTGTCGCGAATGCTCCCGGCAAAGAGCCAGGTGTCCTGCAGCACCATCCCCATGCGGGAGCGCAGGTCGTCGCGCGTCATCTGCGCGATGTCGACGCCGTCGAGCGTGATGCGCCCCGCATCGATCTCGTAGAATCGCATGATCAGGTTGACCAACGTCGTCTTGCCAGCACCGGTCGGGCCAACGATGGCGATCGTCTGGCCTGGAAGGGCGACGAGCGAGAGATCCTTGATGAGCGGCTTGTCCTGTTCGTATCGGAACGAGACGTGCTCGAACTCCAGCCTCCCGGTCGCCGTCGACGGCGACTGCGCGGGAACGGGATCGGGGCGCTGTTCTTCGGCATCCAGCAGCTGAAACACGCGCTCGGCAGATGCGACGCCCGACTGCATCAGGTTGGCCATCGAGCCGAGCTGGCCGAGTGGCTGCGTGAACTGCCGCGAGTACTGGATGAACGCTTGCACCCCGCCCAGCGTCATCGAACCTCCCGCGACGAACAGCCCGCCGACCACGGCAATCGCGACGTAGACGAGGTTCCCCACGAACATCATCGACGGCATGATGATCCCGCTCACGAACTGGGCGCCGAAGCTCGCTGCGTACAGCTCGTTGTTCTTCTCGCGAAACTGCTGTTCGACCTCGCGGTGTCGGCCGAACACCTTCACCAGCGCGTGCCCGGAATATGCCTCCTCGACCTGCCCGTTGAGCGCGCCGGTGTGCTTCCACTGCGCGACGAACAGCTTCTGCGACCGCTTGGCGATCGCCGAGGTGACGAAGAGGGTGAGCGGGATCGTCACCAGCGCGACCAACGCCAGCAGCGGCGAGATGACGAACATCATCACGATGACCCCAACGACGGTGAGCAGGCTGGTGACGAGCTGCGACAAGGTCTGCTGCATGCTCTGCCCGATGTTGTCGACATCGTTGGTCACGCGACTGAGCAGCTCACCGCGCTGGATCCGGTCGAAGTAGCTCAGCGGGAGGGCATTCACCTTCGTCTCGACGTCTTCCCGGAGCGTGTAGACCGTCTTCTGCACGATCCCCGTGAGGAGGAAGCCCTGCAGCGCCGAAAACACCGAGGCCAGGACGTAGATCGCCAGGACGAGTCCGAGCACCTTTCGCAGCGCCGCAAAGTCGATCCCCTGGCCGGGCGTCACGGTCATCCCGCTGACGAGATCGGCCCGCGCGTTGTTCCCTGCGCTACGGAGCTGCGCGATCGCTTCCTCCTTCGTAGCCCCCGCCGGGAGCGAGCTG
This sequence comes from uncultured Gemmatimonadaceae bacterium, assembly GCA_964637355.1. Taxonomy (GTDB): domain Bacteria; phylum Gemmatimonadota; class Gemmatimonadetes; order Gemmatimonadales; family Gemmatimonadaceae; genus SCN-70-22. The sequence continues at coordinate 6,793 of CAZWVG010000196.1, read as the reverse complement.
GAGACGATCCCCGAGAAGATGACGTTCGTCGCCTCGCCCAGGAGCCGCGGACCGCTGACGCCGAACGCCACACTAACCACTGCGAGCAGGAGCACGGCGAGGAGGCCGGCCCGATGCGGGCGCAGCCGCCCCACCAGTCGCTTGGCCGACGGGACAAAAGTCTGTGCCTTCTCCGCGGGCATCCCCATGTTCCCCCACGGCCCACCTCCCCCCGGGCCTCGGCGCATCGGAGGACCGGCGGGGCGAGCGGTCGCTCCCTCTTGCGGCTGCGGAGCGCGCGCGGTCATCAGGCCGCCTCCTCTGCCCGCAGTTGGCTGTCGACGATCTCCCGGTACGTCCCGCTCGCGGCGAGCAGCTCGTCGTGCGTCCCGCGTCCCACGATCTCCCCATCCTCGAGCACGAGGATCTGGTCGGCGTCGATGATCGTCGAGACGCGTTGCGCCACGATGATCTTCGTCGCGTCCTTCTCCGCCTTCGCCAGCGCGCGCCGCAGTCGGGCGTCCGTCGCGGTGTCCAGCGCCGAGAACGAGTCGTCGAAGACGTAGATCTCGCTCTTCTTCACCAGGGCGCGGGCGATCGCGAGTCGCTGGCGCTGCCCGCCCGACACGTTCGTCCCGCCCTGCGCGATCGGTGCGTTGAGTCCCTCCGGCATCTCCTGCACGAAGTCCTTGGCCTGCGCGGTCTCCAACGCGGCCCACAGTTCCTCATCGGTCGCGTTCGGATTGCCGTAGCGCAGGTTGCTGGCCACGGTTCCCGAGAAGAGGTACGCCCGCTGCGGGACGAGCCCGATCCGCCCCCACAGCAGGTCGGGGTCGAGCTCGCGCACGTCCACGCCATCCACCAGCACCGTTCCCCCGGTGGCGTCGAAGAGGCGCGGGAGGAGGTTGACTAACGTCGACTTGCCGGCGCCGGTACTCCCGATGATCGCCGTCGTCTCTCCCGGGCGCGCCACGAAGGAGAGGTTGCACAACACCGGATGCTCGGCCCCCGGATACGCGAACTCCACGTTGCGCAGCTCGACCACCCCCGCGCTCCGCAGTTCGGTGACCGGGTGGAGCGGAAGCACAACCGACGTCGACGTCGCCAGCACCTCACCGATGCGCTCCGCCGAGACGGCGGCACGCGGAATCATGATCGACATGAAGGTCGCCATCATGACCGCCATGAGGATCTGGATCAGGTAGCTCAGGAAGGCGGTCAGCGCGCCGATCTGCACCGTCCCGCGGTCGATCGCCGACGCGCCGAACCAGAGCACCGCGACGCTCGAGACGTTCATGATCAGCATGATCACCGGGAAGACGAGCGCGAAGAGCCGCCCCGCGCTCACCGCGGTCGACGTGACGTCGGCATTCGCCCTCTCGAAGCGATCGGTCTCCAGCGCCTCGCGCACGAAGGCGCGCACCACGCGAATCCCCGTCAGCTGCTCGCGGAGCACGCGATTCACGCCGTCGATCCGCGCTTGCATCTGGCGGAAAAGCGGGACCATCCGGCTCACGATCAGCCCGATGACGATCAGCATGACGGGAACGGCGACGAACATGATCCATGCCAGGTCGATGTCCTGTCGCAGCGCCATGATGATCCCGCCGATCGCCAGCATCGGCGCCGAGACGAGCATCGTGCACGTCATCAGCACCAGCGTCTGCACCTGCTGTACGTCGTTGGTCGTCCGGGTGATGAGCGACGGGGCGCCAAAACGCGAGACCTCGCGCTCGGAGAATTCACCGACGCGCACGAAGATCGCCTCACGAACGTCGCGCCCGAACCCCATCGCCGCCTTCGCCCCGAAGTAGACCGCGGCGACCGCCGCCGCGACCTGCAGGAGCGTGAGGGCGAGCATCACGCCCCCCGTCACGAGGATGTAGCGCGTGTCTCCCTTCGCGATCCCGTTGTCGATGATGCTCGCGTTCAGACTCGGCAACGAGAGCGACGCCAGCGACTGCACGAGCTGAAAGGTGACCACGCCGGCGATCAGCGAGAGGTGCGGGCGCAGGTACCGCCGGAGAAGCGAGAGGAGCATGCGTTGCGTCGCGGGGAGGGAGCGATCGGCGGCTCGGGCACTCCGAGCGCTGCCATCCTACGGACGCCCCCGCCGAATGCAAAACGCGGGGGCGTCAGGATGGCGCGAAACTTTGCGCCGCGACGTCGGCGGTGCCAGCCGATCGCGCGATTCGCCGTGCAGCGTCCACCTATCGGACGCGCGTCATCCGCCTACGCGACGCGCAGCGTCGGCCTACTCGAGGCGCAGCAACGGACTATTCGACGCGCAGCATCCGCACCGGATCGGTCCGGGCCGCCCGCCACGCCGGAAGCAACCCGGCCAGAAGCGCCGCCAGCACGAACAACATCGCCGCCGACACGTAGACGACCGGATCGCTCGCGGTGACGCCGACGAGCTGGCTCTGGAGGAGCCGCGTCCACGCAAGCGCGCCAAGGCTCCCGAGAACGACACCGGCGAGGGCGAGACGCATCGTACGCCAGAGCACCCACCGCGACACCGACGCCGGCGATGCACCGAGTGCGAGGCGCAACCCGATCTCGCGTGAACGCTGCACCACCACGAAAGCCATCACGCCGAAGATGCCAACGACCGCCAGCAGCAACGTCACCGCACTGAACGCCGAGAGCGACCACGCATTGACGCGCCTGTTTTCGAGGAGGAGCCCGACGTAGAAGCCGAGCGGGCGGAACTGCGACTGCGGCGATGTCCCCGCCACCGGGATCGCCGGGTCGACGCCGAGCACTGCGCGCCGCAGCGCCGGAACCAGCGTCGCTTCGGGGAGCGAGGACCGCACGGCGACGTAGATGTTCGGCCAGGCATTCCACGTGTAGGGAATGTAGACGGCCGGCGGCGCCGGATTTGCCGCGCCATTCAGCCGCTCGTCGCCGATCACCCCGACGATCGGGGCGACGATACGTGTCCCCATGTCGCTCCTTCCCTGCGCCATGCGAGAAACGGTGATCGTCTTGTTGAGCCCATCACCGTCGGGATAGAAGCGCTTCACGAACGCCTCGTTCACGACCACGCCGCTTCCCACCGAGCGCAGGTCATCGTCGGTGATGAAGCGCCCGCGCTTGAGCGCTCCGCCAAACGTCGCGAGATAGCCCGGCGAAATCGTGCGATACACCGCCACGTCGCTCCCATCCTCGGCGGGCGGTGCGTCCGTGCGCACGGGGGTGTTCATCATCCCCCCGCTGAACGGCGCGTGATTCACCAGCGCGGCATGCTGCACCCCCGGCACTCCGGCGATCGTCTCCTCCAGACGGCGATAGAGCGCGAGCGCCGCGTCGGGCGAATCGTACTTCCCGGCCGGCGGGAAGATCCGCAGCAACGTCACGCCATCGGGATCCACACCGAGCGACGTGTCGGCGAGGACCGTGAGCGTACGCGACACGAGGCCTGCGCTCACCGCCACCACCAGCGCGAGCGCGACCTGCACCACCACCAGTGCGCCGCGCAGGCGCACGTGACCGCTCGACTCGCCGCTCCCCGACGTTCCCGCGCGCAACGCATCGGAGAGCCCCAGTCGCAGCGCCGCGCGCGCCGGGATGATCCCGATCAGGATCGAGACGACGGCGACGACGAGCGTGACGAACGCAACGGCGCGCACATCGAAGTGCAACTCCGCTAACCGCGGAAAGACGTTGGGCGCCCAGCGCCGGAGTCCGGCGACGGCGAAGATCGACAGCACGATCCCCGCAATGCCTCCCGCCGCCGCCAGTGTGGCGCTCTCGACCAGGAGCTGTCGCACCAGTCGCCCCGAGCGCGCGCCTAACGCGGTGCGTACCGCGAGCTCGCGCGACCGCGCCGCGTGCCGAGCCACCAGCAACCCCGCGGCGTTGAGCGCGGTGATCGCCAGCACGAGCGCAACGATGAGCGCCAGCACCTCGAGACGCGTCGCCGCATCGCCCAGCAGCGACTCACGCAGCGCGGTGAGCGAGACTCCCGTCCACTGCTCGGCGTCTTCGGGATACGTCGTGGCAAATCCGGCGGCGAGCGCCGACATCTGTGCCTCCCCTTGGGCGCGGGAGACGCCGGGCGCCAGGCGACCGGTGATCTGCGCATCGACGTGCAGCGTGCGCTGCTCGAGCACGAAGCGCGATCTCGCGGGGAGCGCCTCGATCGGCACCCACGTGTCGGCCCACGCCGGTTCGGCGAAGCTGCTCGGCATCACGCCGACGATCGTGAAGCTCCCGCTCGTCGTGGACATCGTCTGCCCGATCGCTGCCGGGTCTCCTCCAAAGCGCTCCTGCCAGAGCCGCCACGAGAGCACGATCGGTCGCTCCGCCGCGGCGCTCGCGTCGAATGTGCGTCCGTAGCGCGCCGCGACCCCCATCAACGGGAAGAAGTCCCCGGAGACGTATGCCCCGATCACGCGACGGCTCCCCTCCGCTTCGTTCAGCGTGAGATCCTCGCCGCGCGCGAAGGCGAGGCGATCGAAGGCAGTTGCACGCTGCTTGTAGTCGAGGAACGTCGGATAGGAGAACGGCCGCTGGCTCCCGTCGCGCGTCACCTCGCTCAGCGTGAAGAGGCGATCGGGCTCGCCGTAGCTGAGTGGGCGGAGAACGATCCCGTCGACGAGGATCCAGACCGTGGTGGCAGCACCGATCCCGAGTGCCAGGATCGTCACCACGAGCGAGGCAAACAGCGGCGCGCGCCACATCGTGCGGAGCGCAGTGCGCGCATCGGCGCGCAGGTCGTCGAGCCAAGGTGTCATGCCGGGGAACCTACTGGAGGGGAATGATCGGCGGAACGAGATCCCCCGTTTCGTCACCGCCGTCGCGCGCCCGGTTTCCCTTTCGCCGTGGTCTTCGCGGTCTTCGCGGTCTTCGCGCGCTTCGCTTTCGCGGCCGGCTTGGACCTGGACGGCAGTCTCTTCTTCGCTGCGGCCCCGCGCTCGATTGGCTTCGCCCGCTTCTCGGATTTTGGGAGCGGTCCCTGCCGCATCCCCTGCAACCCCAGCGCGACCCACTCCACCAACTCAGGATCGTCGGCGATCACCTCGGCGTGCACCACGACCCACGTCCCCATCGCCCGCTCGCCCCCCGGCGTGAACGGACGAACGCCAAGGCGTTCGAGCGAGGTCGCATACGATTCAGTCGGGAGCTTGGCGAGGATTCCCTCACCCCACACGATGACGAAGGTGCTCTTCCCGTACAGGAAGCCCCAACCACCGAAAACGTGCTTCTCCCGGAACCCGCGTTCGCCTAACCGGTCGAGCGCATCGCGCACCCGTTCCACCGTCCCGGCATCGAAGGCCATCGACGGGTCGCCCAGCTATTGGTTCAGGCGGCCGGCTGGTCCGACACGACGCTCGACACCGACTGAGCGCAGTGCACGAGAGCGGTAATGGCGCGCGCGTGCATCATCAACGTGGCGATGTTCCCCGTCAGGCGGATCTGCCCGCGCATCACCGCCGCCATCGGCTCCACCGCACCGCTCATGATCTCCATCCACGTGGCGTAGTCGGCGCGGAAGACAAAGGCCGCAATGCAGGCATCGGGGGAGATGATGCGCGCCGTGTTGCACAGCCCGCGATCGAGCGAGACCTCGAGCGCAACCGGACCGATCAGCCCGACGGGGGCCCCGTCATCCAGGACAAGCGCCACGGTCTCGGTCCAGCCGATGCCCGCTTGCCGGTAGGTGACGTCGCGATTCACCGCGTCGCGAAAGGCGTCAGCCCAATTCTGGGTGAAGGGGAGGGAGGTCACGTTCAACACAATCACTGCGCGAAGTTTGGATACAGATGTGGGTCCGCTGCACGATGAACGGCGTTCATCACCCTGCGGAACCACTGCCGACTCGGCGCCCCTACTGGTGCCGTTTGGCGCGCCTGAGCGCACGCATTACGGTTCGACCCGACGCCAGGGCGCCGGCTACCAGATACAGATAGAAGGTGTAGAACCTCCACCATATCAGGGACGCTGCGAGCAACCGTGCAGGGAGCGTGCCGCCGAGGGCCACCTTGAACGCCACCTCCACCATCCCCCCGCCCCCGGGTGCCGGTGCCACAGCCGCGCCGTACAGCAGCACCATCGGCCACAGCAGGAGCGGCGCCGCGGCGACCTCCCCTCCGTAGCTCCATACAATGAAGGGGAGCGTGAGCAGCCGGGCGAAGACGTGCAGGATGGAGAAGAAGAGGGCCAGCGCGAGCAACCCGCGATGCGCCGTGCGTAGCGAATCGATGCTCCCGCGCAGCTGGCGGAGCGCCCGTTGCACCCGGTGCCAGACCATCGCATTGATGCCCAGCCGCGTCACCCACCACGGACGACGGCCACGCGCGCTCCGGGTCGAAAGTGTGAGTCCGAAGATGCCCGCCCCCACCACACCTGCCGAGTACACGGTGACCGTACCGAGGAGTCCACGCACCAGCCCGCTGGAATCGCGCAGCACCAGCCCAAGTGTGACGGTGACCACGAAGAGCGACATCGCCTCGAGAAAGAGCTCGAGGAAGAGCACGATCACCACGCCCGCCACGGGGACCCCCGATTCGCTCATGATCAGGAAGCGCGCGGGCTCGGCGCCGGAGCGCGACGGAGTGATGGCCGCCGCAAAGTCGCCCCCCATGGAGGTGCGGGCGATGGCGCTCCACGTCACCGGGACGCCAACGGCGCGGGCGCTGAAGTGGATCTTGATGAATCGGAAGAGGAGGTCGAGCCCGAAGGCCGCCACACAGAGCAGGTGCCCAGTGATTGGGAGCCCGAGGGGGGCGCCGTTGGCCGGCCAGTTCGTGATGATGACCCACGCCGAGACCCCGAACGTCGCGAGGAGCGAGAGGGCGGTGATGAGCCA
>CAZWVG010000195.1:0-10830 GCA_964637355.1 uncultured Gemmatimonadaceae bacterium | reverse complement strand
CTGAATTGTTAGGCAACGCACGGCACGTCCTCGATGGCACATTGGGGGGCGGCGGACACGCGCTGGCGCTGCTGGAGGGCGGTGCGCACGTCGTCGGCCTCGATCGCGATCCCCAGGCGATTCGCGAGACATGCCTGCGCCTCGCGCCGTATGTGGACTCCGGTGCGCTGACCGTGCACTGCGTCAACTACGCCGACATCGAGAGCGTCCCCGAACTCGCCTCGGCGCGCTTCGACGCCATCCTCCTCGATCTTGGCGTTTCGTCGCATCAGCTGGACGACGAGGCGCGCGGCTTCACCTTCCGTCCCGGCGCGCTCCTCGACATGCGCATGGGCGAGGATGCGACGACTTCGGCGGCAGAGCTCCTGAACACTGCGCCGGAGAGTGAACTCGCCTGGATCTTCCGCGAGTACGGCGACGAGCGCCGGGCACCGCGCCTCGCGCGCGAGGTCGCGCGGCGTCGAAGCACCAGACCCTTTGCCACCAGCGACGATTTCGTGGGCGCGATCCGCGCCGTCCTCGGGCCAACGTCGGGCGCCGGCGATTTCGCGCGCCTCTTTCAGGCGGTACGCATCGCGATCAACGACGAACTGTCGGGGCTCGAACGCGCCCTCCCGATCCTTCGCGATCATCTCGAGCCCGGGGGGACGCTTGCGGTGATCGCCTACCACTCGGGCGAAGACCGGATCGTGAAGCACGCTTTCCGCGATTGGAGCACGGCGTGCACCTGCCCGCCGCGCCCACCGATTTGCACCTGCCGTGGCACGGCGCTCGGTACGCTGCGCTCGCGGCGCGCCATCACCGCCGCCGAGGACGAGTTGACCGCCAATCCTCGCGCGCGCAGCGCGCGGCTTCGCGCCTGGCAGAGCGCATGGCAAAGCGCCGCGTAGCCGCCCGCGGGCGCGTACGCATCGCCGTCGGGCTCCTGGCCTTCGTCCTCGTGATGGTGGTCGTCGTCTGGCGGCGCACGATCGGATTCGAGAAAGCGGTGGAGATGAAGCGCCTGGAAAGCCAGTACAAGGAGCTGCAAGCCGAGCGGTCGCGTCTCGTGACCGACATCCGCAGCGCCACCAGCATCGGGCGTCTCGGACCGATCGCGGTGTCGAGACTCGGCCTCAAGTACGCGAACGACTCGCAGAGCATCCGGCTTCCGATGCCGGTGCCGCGCGCCAGGAACTGAGGAGGAACGCGGGACGTGCTACAGACCCCCAGCCGCCAATCCGTCATCCACGGCGTTCTCGTCGCCTTCTCGGTCGCGCTCGTGGTGCGCGCCGCGCAGGTGCAGCTCTTCGAGCACGAGGCGTGGGCGCGCCGCGCGACGAACCAGCACACCGCCGAGGCGTCGTTACCTGCGCCACGGGGGGAGATCGAGGACGCGACCGGCGTCTCGCTGGCGCGCAGTCGCGAGTTGGTCAAGCTGAGCTTCAAGCTGGACGACATGAAGGACCGCAAGGGGCTGTATCGCACCCTGCTCAAGCTGGGCGTCCCGGCGAGTCGCGCGAAGCCCGTGCTCGATGCGAAGCGCAAATGGTACGACCTGCGTGAGCGATTCCAGCCGTCGAAGGTGGCCGACCTGATGAAGGTCCCGGGGGTGCGCTCATCGCCGGCCGGCGATCGCGTCTACGTACAGTCCACCGGCACTCGGCAGTTAGTTGGGCGGGCAGACCTCGACGGGAGCAATTCCGAAGGGATCGAACTCCTCCTCGACTCGCTCCTCCGCGGGGAACCGGGGCGTGCACAGACGCTGCGCGCGGCGAACGGGAGCCGGTTCGCCACTCCCGACATGCTTACCGAGCCGCCGCGCCCGGGTCACTCGGTCCGCCTGACGATCAACCAGGTGCTGCAGGATATCTGCGACCAGGCGCTCGACGACGCGGTGCGCCGGCTCAACGCCGACGGTGGCGACGTGGTCATCCTCGATCCGCACTCGGGAGAGGTGCGCTGCCTGTCGAGCAACCGGCGGCGACTGCGGGTCTCCTCGCCGATGACGATCGTCGAGCCGTTCGAGCCGGGGTCGACGCTCAAGCCCTTCCTGGTCGCGCGGCTGTTGGAAACGGGGAAGGCGACGCCGACCGAGATGGTCAACACCTTCAATGGCGTGTACGAGGTGAACGGGCGCCGGATCACCGACATCCACAAGGCGGCGTCGATGTCGGTCACCGACGTGATCCGCTACTCGAGCAACGTCGGGATCGCGCGGCTCAGCGAGCGCGTGAAGGATGGAGAACTCTTCTCGCTCTATCGCGACCTCGGCTTCGGTACGCCGACCGGGATCTCCTTCCCGCAGGAGTCGGGGGGGACGCTCAACATCCCGAAGCGCTGGTCGATCCAATCGCATCACTCGCTCGCCATCGGCTACGAGATCGCCGTCACGCCGTTGCAGCTGGCGCTGGCCTATGGGGCGATCGCCAACGGCGGCGAGCTGATGGCGCCGGCGCTGATCAAGGACATCCGCGACGCCGACGGGCGCGTGACGTACGAGCACCAGCCGCGCCCGGTGCGGCGCGTCTACGACGAGCAGACCACGAAGACGGTCATGCGGATGCTCGAGAGCGTCGTCGACAGCGGGACGGCGCAGGACGCCGGGCTGGCGACCTTCGACGTCGCCGGGAAGAGCGGGACCGCCCGCCGCACGGTTGGTGGGCGTTATGGGCGCGGCGGGACGCAGACCTACACGTCGTCGTTTGTCGCGCTCTTTCCGGCGGCCAAGCCGCAATACGTCGTGCTGGTCAAGGTCGACAATCCGCGCGGGACGTATTACGGCGGAAAGACTGCCGCTCCGGTCGCCAAGGCGATCATCACGGCCGCGGTCTCGGCGCGCAACGCGTCGCTCGACTGGGGAAAGCTCACCGGACGCCAGGCCTCGTACGTCGCACCGCAGGCAATCGCCGAGGCGCCCGATTCAACGGCGGGGCGGCAGGTCGCGGCAGGCTCTGTCGCCATCGATTCGTCGGGCGATCCGGGGGCCGCGCCTCCCACGCCTCGGTCGCAATGGGTCGACTCGACCCCTGACCCGGAAATGCAGGAGCCGTCACGCTTCGACATCTCCCGCCCGCTGCGCGAGCAACCGCGCGTCACGCGGGTGGTGAGCATTCCCGATGTGCGCGGGCTCCCGCTGCGCGTCGCCGTGCGCGAGCTGCACAAGGCGGGCTTCCGCGTGCAGCTGACGGCATCGGGGGGCGGGGCGACGTCGCCACCCGCGGGAGCTCCGTCGCGTACCGGCGCGCTCGTGCGCCTGTCGCGCCCGTGACCGCTGCGCAACCGGTCTCCGTCGACGCCGCCCGCATCGTGCACGCATTGCGCGAGGCGGACATCCTGCTGCGGGTGAACGGGACGCTCCCGTCCCACGTGCACGGCATCACCGACGATTCGCGCCAGGTGCGCGAGGGCGGGGCATTCGTGGCGGTGCGCGGAACCGCTGGTGATGGGCATGCCTACCTTGGCGCAGCGGCGCGCAGCGGTGCGGCGGTGGCCATCGTCGAGGACGAGCGCGGCGCGGAGCTCCCGGCCATCGTGGTGCGCGACGGCCGCCGCGCCGCGGCGGTGGCAGCAGCGGCATTCTACGGCTTTCCCGCGCGCACGCTCTCGATCGTTGGCATCACGGGCACGAGCGGCAAGACCACGACCGCCTCGATGCTGCGCCACCTGCTCGACGAGCCAGAGGCACCGGCGGCGTCGATCGGGACACTGGGGGTGCTGGTGGGGAGCGAGGGGCGCACGCTCCCCGGTGGTGCCGGACTGACGACGCCGGGGCCAGTCGAGCTGCAACGCGTCCTGCGCGACCTGGTGGATGCCGGCACGCGGCGGGTGGCGATGGAGGTTTCGTCTCACGCACTCGTGCAAGGACGCGTCGCGGGTGTAGAGTTCGCCGCTGCGACGTTTTCCAACTTGTCGCGCGACCACCTGGATTACCACGGCACCATGGAGGAGTACTTCGCCGCGAAGGCGCTCCTCGTCGACCTGGTGGCCGCGAACGGTGTCGTCGTGGTGAATGACGACGTCGAGACCTGGCGCGCCCTTCCGCGAGCGCGTCGCACGGTGCGATACGGGCTCGGGAGCGCCGACGCGGAAGTACAGGCGCGCGACGTGGTGCTGACGTCGCGCGGGAGCGAGTGGACGATTGCGACCCCTGATGGAGCTGCTGCCGTCACCTTGCCGCTCATCGGTGATTTCAACATCTCCAACGCGTTAGGCTCGGCGGCGGTGGCGTGGGCGATGGGACAGGCTCCCGAGCGCATCGCCGAACGTCTCTCCTCGCTCCCGCAAGTGCCGGGACGGCTCGAGCGGATCCTCGAGCACCCCGTGGTACTGCGCGACTATGCGCACAAGCCCGATGCCCTCGAGCGCGCCCTCCTCGCGGTGCGCCCCTTCACCGCTGCCCGCATCATCCTCGTCGTCGGTTGCGGTGGCGATCGTGATCGCGGCAAGCGCCCGATCATGGGCGAAATCGCCGAGCGACTCGCCGACGTCGTGATCCTCACCAGCGACAACCCGCGAACCGAGGATCCCGAGCGTATCCTCGACGAGATCGAGGCAGGGATGCACCGCGCACACGAGCGCATCGAGGATCGCAAGGACGCGATCGCCCGTGCGCTCGCCATCGCTGGGGAGGGGGACGTGGTGATGCTGGCGGGGAAGGGGCACGAGACGTACCAGATCCGTGGGACGACGTCGTTCCCATTCGACGAGAAGGCAATCGTGCAGGCGCTCGCCCACGAATCGGTGGAGCGCGGATCATGACGTTCTGGACCCTCGACCGCGTCACACAGGCGCTCGGTGCACGACTCGTCGGAGCGCGCCCTCTCGGCTCGCGCGCGCTCACACGCGTCGTCACCGACACACGCACGCTCGCTGCGGGCGACCTCTTCGTCGCCCTGATCGGCGATCGATTCGACGCGCACGACTTCCTCGCCGACGCGGTGCGGAGTGGCGCGCACGCGGTGGTCGTTTCTGATCCTTCGCGCACCGCCGGGTTAGGGGTCCCCGTCTTTGTCGTCGACGACACGACGCATGCCCTCGGAGCGTTAGGCACCTACCGGCGGCGTGCCTGGGGCGGCCCGGTGGTGGCCGTGGCCGGCTCCAACGGAAAGACAAGCACCAAGGAACTCGTCGCGGCCGCACTCGCGCCGTGCTTCACCGTGCATGCCACGCGCGGCAACCTCAATAATCACATCGGCGTCCCGCTCACCCTCCTGGCGATTCCGGACGATGCCGGGATCGCCGTGATCGAGGTCGGGACCAATCATCCGGGCGAAGTCGCGGCGTTGCGCGAGCTCGTTGAGCCCGATATCGCGGTGGTCACGTCGATAGGGGAAGAGCACCTCGAGGGATTGGGCGATCTCGCTGGCGTGCTGCGCGAGGAGTCGGCGATTTTCGAGGACGTACCGCTGGCAATTGCACCTGCCGGCCAGCCGGAGATCGGCAGGGCCGCGCGGGAGATGGGGGGGCGTGTGATCGAGGCGGGAACGGACGCAGGTGAGGTGGTCCCGCAGTCCTTCGGCATCGACGACGAAGGGCGGGGGTGGGCACTGCTCGGCGAGACTCGGCTGACGGTTCCGCTGCTCGGGATGCACAACCTCCGGAATGCGTTGCTCGCGATCGGTGTCGCGCGCGCGTGCGGCGTTCCGGACGATCTCGCCGCCGCAGGAATCGCCGCGCTCGCACCGCTCTCGATGCGCAGCACACTCGAACGCTACGGCGCGCTCACCGTGCTCAATGATGCCTACAATGCGAATCCGGCCTCGGCGCGGGAGGCGCTCTCGCTGCTCTCCACGGTGGGCGCCGGCCGGCCGCAGGTCGCGGTGCTCGGCTCGATGCTCGAGCTGGGAGGGCAGGGACGTGCGCTGCACGAAGAGATCGCAAGGCGCGCGCTCGCGTCGGACGCGCAGGTGATCGCCGGCGTCGGAGAGTTTGTCGCCCCGCTCACCTCGCTCGCTCCCGGCGACGCACGCGTGATCACCGCCCCCGATGCCGATGCGCTCTGGCCGCTGCTCGAGCCACGCCTGCCGAAGGATGCGGTCATCCTCCTCAAGGGCTCCCGCGGCACCAAACTCGAACGCCTGGTCCCGCACCTGAAGATGTTCGCTGCCATCCGCTCTCTGTCCGCAGCGCCGTAGCCGCCCCAACTCCCGTCCCCCGTCCCCCGTCCGTTCTCGTCTTCTCGTCTTCTCGTCCTCTCGTCTTCTAGACCTCGTGCTTCACTACCTGCTCTCGCGCTGGATCCCCGATTTCCCCCCCTTCCGGCTCATCAACTACATCTCCGTGCGCGCGGCTGCTGCCGCCGTGACGGCGGTGCTGTTGTCGTTCCTCATCGGGCCGGTCATCGTCCGCCGGCTGCAACGCCTGCGTGTGCGCCAGGTGATCCGCGAGGGTACGCCCGACTCGCATCAGTCCAAAGGGGAAACGCCGACGATGGGCGGGTTGATCATCCTGGTCTGCTCGATCATCCCCACGCTCCTCTGGACGCGGCTCGACAACCAGTACGTCCTCCTGGCGCTGCTGGTGACGGTGTGGATGGGCGGGATCGGCTTTCTCGACGATTACCTCAAGCTCAAGCAGAAGCGCGAAGGGAAGAAGAACGAGGGACTCGTCGAGCGATACAAGCTGGCCGGCCAGGTCTCGATCGGTCTCCTCTTCGGCTATATCCTCTGGCAGTATCCGGTCTCGACGCTCCCGGGCGCCTCGACCACGGTGCCGTTCCTCAAGTACGTGCTCGTCGTTCCGGCATCCGCCGCGCTTTCGTGGCTCTACGTCCCGTTCACGACGTTCATCCTGACGGGGGTGAGCAACTCGGTGAACCTCACCGACGGTCTCGATGGACTCGCGGCCGGGCTCACCGCTATCGCCATCGTCACCTTCGCGCTCTTTGCCTACGTCATGGGGCGCGTCGATGCGAGCGCTTACCTGCAGCTCTTCTACCTGCGCGGTGCAGGCGAGCTCACCGTGTACTGCCTCGCGCTCGCCGGCGCCTGCATCGGCTTCCTCTGGTACAACACGTATCCCGCGCAGGTCTTCATGGGTGATACCGGGTCGCTGGCCCTCGGCGGCGCCCTCGGCGCGATCGCGATCCTCCTCAAGAGCGAGTTTCTCCTCCTCTTCGTCGGCGGCGTGTTCGCGGCCGAAACGATGTCGGTGATCATCCAACGGACCGTCTTCAAGTACCGGCGGCGTCGTTACGGTCTCGAGTACGCCCGGCAGAACCGCGTCTTCCTGCGCGCACCGCTGCATCATCATTTCGAGCTCAAGGGGTGGAAGGAGACACAGGTCGTGGTCCGATTCTGGATTCTTGGGATCCTGTGCGCGTTTGTCGCCTTCACCACGCTCAAGCTGCGATGACGGCGCCGTACGACTGGACTCGCGGCGAAGTCGCCGTCGTCGGTCTCGGTCGCAGCGGGACCGCCGCGTCGACGCTGCTGCGTCGACTCGGCGCGCAGGTCTACGCGTCCGATGCCGGCGCGAGCGCCGGAGTCGCGGCACAGGGGGCGGCCGTCGAGGCGCTCGGCGCGAGCGTGCAGCTGGGCGGGCACGACATTCGACGCATTGCGCAGGCTTCGATCGTCGTGGCGAGTCCGGGAATTCCGCCCGATGCAGCGCCGCTGACTGCGGCGCACGCCGCGGGTGTTCCCGTGATCAGCGAAATCGAACTCGCGCTTTCGGCGATGCCGGGGCAGCGCTACATCGCGATCACCGGGACCAATGGCAAGACGACGGTCACGGCGCTCATCGCGCACTTGCTGCGCGCAGTTGGGGAGGAGGCCGTGGCCGCCGGAAACATCGGGACCCCGCTCAGCGAGGTCGCCCTGCGACCGCAGGCGCCCTCGTGGGTCGCGCTCGAGCTCTCGTCGTTCCAGTTGCACGATACGCCGTCGATTCGCCCCAAGGTCGGCGTCATCACCAACCTTTCCCCCGATCATCTCGATCGCTACGAGCGCGTCGAGGACTACTACGCCGACAAGGCGCTCATGCTGCGCCACGCAACGAATGCGTCGCGCTGGGTCGTCAACGGCGACGATCCCGCCGTCCTCGCCATGGTGAATGCGGTGCGCGGGATCCAGTATCGCTTCGCCGTCTCCGGGCGTTTTGCCGATGCGTTCCTGGGCGGGGAAGGGAAGGAGATGCTGATCGTGCGCGACGCGGCACTCATGCCTCGACGCGACCTTCCGCTCCTCGGCGATCACAACGTTGCCAATGCGCTCGCCGCCGTGCTCGCGGTGATGACCGCGGACCCCTCGCACGAGAGCCTCGACGATCGCGAACGGCTGGCGAATGGATTGCGCGGATTCCATGCGCCCGCGCACCGGCTGGAGCCCGTGGCGGAGCGCGAGGGGATACTGTGGATCAACGACTCCAAGGCGACGAACGTCGCGGCCTCGCTCGTCGCGATCGAGAGCATGACGCGCCCCACCGTCCTCCTGCTCGGCGGGCGGCACAAGGGAGAACCGTATACTGCACTGGGGAACGCAGTGGCGCGCCATTGCCGGCACGTGATCGCCTTTGGCGAGGCGGCGCCGATCATCGAGCGCGATCTCGCGGGTCGTGCCTCCGTGCACCGCGTCGACGGCGACTTCGCGCACGTCATCGCGCGCGCCCGTGAGCTCTCGCGTCGCGGCGATGCCGTCCTGCTTGCACCTGCCTGCTCGAGTTTCGACATGTTCAAGAACTACGAAGAGCGGGGGCGCGCCTTTGCCGCCGCGGCCCAGGGAGACTCCTGATGCACGATCCCACGCAGCTCCGTGAACGTTGGGCCGTCAGCACCGATGCGCGGGCGCTCGTGCTCGTCACCATGGTGCTCACCGCCTTCGGCCTCGCCACGCTCTACAGCGCCAGCGCCTTTGTCGCCATGCAGGCCAATCACGATTCCACGTACTACTTCCTCAAGCAGCTCGGTGGCGTTGGGATCGGGATCATCGGCTTCGCCGTTGCCGCGAAGTTCGACGCCGAGCGCTTCGAGAAGCTCGCCTGGCCGTTGATGATCGTCACGATCGTCCTGATGCTCATCACCGTCCTCCCCTTCACGCATTCGATCGCGCCCTCGGTCAACGGCTCTCGGCGCTTTGTCTTCGGCGCCTCGGTGCAGCCGTCGGAGTTCGGAAAGCTTGCGGTGATCGTCTGGACGGCGATGCTCGTGCTCAAGAAGGGAGAGCAGATGCGGCGCCTCACGAAGGGGCTCCTCCCCTTTCTGGTCGTCGTCGGGATCCTCGACGTCATCGCCTTCTTCCAGCCCGACCTCTCGGTGGCGATGCTGTACACGCTCCTGATGGGGATCATCCTCTTTTCCGCCGATGTGCGGATCGGACACTTCATCCTGCTGGGAATCCTCGCCGCGCCGCTCCTCTGGCACGAGGTGACGAAGCGCCAGTACGCGATGTCGCGCCTGCTCTCGTTCATGGGATCGGGCGACGCGCCCGAGAAGATCAACTTTCAACTGCGCCAGTCGCTGATCGCCGTCGGGTCGGGAGGATTCACCGGGAAGGGGTTCAGCCAGGGATTGCAGCAGTACGGGTGGGTGCCGTTCGGCTACAACGACTTCATCGGGAGCAACATTGGCGAGGAGTGGGGCTTCATCGGGATGGTGATGATCGTGCTCGTCTATGCACTCTACACATGGCTCGGCTTCCGCATCGCCAAGCAGGCGCGCTCGCGTTTTCTGCAGTTGGTGGCGATTGGCGTGACGTGCACGATGGCGATCACCGCCTATCTCCATGTGGGAGTCGTCATCGGACTGCTCCCTACGACGGGACTCACGCTTCCGTTCATCTCCTTTGGCCGGTCGAACCTGGTGCTGAGCTTCGTGTTCACCGGGATCCTGGTGAACATCGGGAGCAGCAAGGAGCGGGTCTTCGGCGCTGCCGCCACCGATCCGGCGTAGGCGATCGGGCGTGCGCGTTCTCTTCACCGGCGGCGGAACCGGCGGGCATCTCTACCCCGCGCTGGCGATCGCGCGGGCGCTGGTGCGCCTTCGCCCTGACGTTCGTCCGCACTTCGTCGGCGCGACGCGCGGCATCGAGCGGATCATCCTCCCCGATACCGAGTTTCCGCATACCCTCCTGGACCTGCATCCGCTGTATCGGAGCGCACCCTGGCAGAATTGGCGAACGGTGGTGGGGCTCGGACGGGCATGGAGTCGTTTGTCTGCTCTCGCGCGCGAAGAGGCGCCACGCCTGGTCGTAGCCACGGGCGGATACGCCGCGTCGGGAGCGCTGGCGTTCGCCACCCTTCGATCGATCCCCTTCGTCCTGCAGGACCAGAACTCGTTTCCGGGAAAGACGAACCAGCTCTTTTCGCGGTGGGCACGGGAAGTCTACGTCGGCTTCCCCGAGGCAGCGCTTCGGCTCCCTTCGAAGGTGCGCGACCGCGTCTTCGACACCGGGAATCCCATCGAGCCGCCGCCCACCGTGCGACGGGACCGTGCCCTGCAGCGAAAGGTTTGGGGATTCGACGATTCGATCAAGGTGGTGGTGCTGGCCTTCGGTGGGAGCCAGGGATCGGCGGCGCTGAACGCGCTCGTGGATGGCTGGGTGGCGGGTGGCCTTCCGGCCGGAGTCGGGGTGATCTGGGGGACGGGACGTGCTCACTTCGAGAAGCACGCCGCGCGAGCCAGTGCGCCGGTCCTCGTGCGCGCATACCTCTCCCCGGTCGCCGACGCGTACGGAGTCGCCGACCTCGCCATCGCGCGTGCGGGGGCGATGACGACTGCCGAGTTGTGCGCGTGGGGGATTCCGATGTTCCTGATCCCGCTGCCGACCGCCGCCGAGGATCACCAAACAGCAAATGCGCGCGCGCTCGAGCAGGCCGGCGCCGCGCGCTGGATGCCGCAGCGCGATGCGACGC
>CAZWVG010000194.1:0-10838 GCA_964637355.1 uncultured Gemmatimonadaceae bacterium | reverse complement strand
AGACAACCATGAGTCACCACCCCGTAGTCGCCGCGAACCTTCCCACTCCCGTCGGACCGTACTCGCCGGCCATGGCGTTCGAGCGCTTGCTGTTCGTGTCAGGGCAAGGCGCCATCGATCCGGCGACTGGTGCGCTCGCGGGGACCGATGTCACGACTCAGACCGAGCAGGTTCTGCGCAACCTCGAGGCGATCCTCGTCGCCGGCGGGTCGTCGCTCCAGCACGTGCTCCGCTGCGGCGTCTTTCTCGCCGACATGCGCGAGTTCAAGGCGATGAACGCCGTCTACGCGCGCGTCTTCGGCGAACATCGACCGGCGCGCACGACCGTCGAGGTGTCGGCACTTCCACGCGAAGGGCTGCTGGTGGAGATCGACTGCATCGCCTACCGGCCGTAGGGGAGCGGGAGCGACTTGGCGCGATCGATCGCGCACCAGTCGCAGCATCGCGCCGAGTCAACTCCCGTCCCCCGTCCCCCGTCTCCCGTCCCCGCCCCGTCGCCCGCGCTGCGCATGACCGTTGACCCGACCACCGCCCTACGCACCCACTGGGAGATCGACGGCGCGATCCACCCGCTCCCCGGCGAGTTCGACCTCAACTACCGCGTGCAGGAGCGCACGGGCGCGGGATTCGTCCTCAAGGTCATGCGCCCGGACTGCGATCGCGCCCTGGTCGACCTCATGATCTCGGCGCACGACTACATCCATGCGCACGACGGCGGCGGCGCAGAGGTCCCCGTCGCAGAGGTCGTGCGCACTGTTGCTGGCGATCGTTGGACCACCGTGACCGACGTCGACGGACGCGAGCGCATCGCCTGGCTCCTGACACTGCTCGATGGACGCGAGTACGCGCGCACCCGCGAGCGATCGCTTGCCCTCATGACCGGCCTTGGCGCTGAAGTCGCGCGCCTCCACGCCGCACTCGCCGGTTTCACGCACCCTGCGCTCGCGCGTGACTTCAAGTGGGACCTGCGTCGGGCCGGCTGGATTTCCCGTCAGCTGCACGTCCACCCCGAAGGTTCGCGCCGGTCGATCATTTCGTCGGTCATCGACCGGTTCGCGAAGTGCCAGGATGCGATGCGCGCACAGCCGACCGTCGTCCTGCACAACGATCTCAACGACTGGAACCTGCTCGTCGCGCGTGACGACGCCGGCGTTCCGCGCATCTCCGGCATCATCGATTTCGGCGACATCATCGACGGACCGGTGGTGGCCGAGCTGGCCATCGCTGGTGCCTACCTCGTCCTCGACCACCCCACACCGCTACGCGCCCTCGCCGCCTTCGTCGCCGGCTATCACGCCGTCACGCCGCTGACCGGGGGGCAGCTGGATCTCGTCTGGCCGCTCCTCCTCATGCGCCTGGCGGTCAGCGTGACCAACTCGGCGATGATGCAGCGCGAGCGCCCGAACGACTTGTACGTCGTCGTCTCGCAGCGGGGGGCGTGGCGCTTCCTCGAGCGGTATGCCGACGAGAGCGCCGTCGTCGTCGCTGCGCGGTTGCGAGCAGCGTGCGGGCTCCCCGCCACCGATGCCGCGGCGCGCGTCGCCGCGTGGCTCGACGCAGCGCGCGGGAGCTTCGCCCCCGTCATGGGACGCTCGCTGGCCGATGTGCCGCAGGGATCGATCTCGGTGAAGGACTCCGCGCTCCCGCGAAATCCGTTGTCGATGACCGAGGACGAAGCACGGGTGCTGGGACGCGGAGCCGGCGAGGGGGACGAGTGGGTCGGGAGTTACGGCGAGCCGCGCGCCGTCTACACCGCCCCGGCCTTCCGCAACGGACCACACGCGACCTCCGACCGGCGAAGCGTCCACCTGGGCGTCGACATCTTCATGGCGGCGGGGACGCCGGTTCACGCGCCGACAGACGCCATGATCGAGACCGTGGAGTATCGCGAGTCACCGCTCGATTATGGCGGGATGGTCGTGCTGCGTCACCAGACACCGGCCGGCGACCCGTTCTGGACGCTCCATGGGCACCTCTCCCGCGCAAGCGTCGCATCGCTCGAGGCCGGGCGCCCCGTTGCGGCTGGCGAACGCTTCGCGGAGTTGGGGACGGCGGAAGAGAACGGCGGCTGGGACCCGCACCTGCACTTGCAGCTGGCGATGTCGATCGACGGGATGGGGAGCGACTGGCCCGGCGTCGCATCCCCCGACGACCTCGGGCTCTGGCTCGCGCTCTGCCCCAATCCGGCCACGCTCCTCAACCTCCCCGATGCAGCCGTTGCATATCGCCCCATCGACGAGGAGGGAGTACGCGAACATCGCCGCACCCACTTCGCCAGCAACCTGCGCCTGAGCTATCGCGATCCGTGCCTCTTCGTGCGCGGGGCGAAGCATTACCTGCTCGACGAATGGGGACGGCTGTACCTCGATGCGTACAACAACGTCCCCCACGTGGGACACGCGCATCCGCGGCTCCAAGCGGTGGCCGCCGACCAGCTCGCGCGCCTCAACACCAACACGCGCTACCTGCACCCGGCGCTCCGCGACTTCGCCGAGGAACTGCTGCGACAGGCGCCGCCGCACCTGACACATGTGTTCCTGGTCAACAGCGGGAGCGAGGCCAACGAGCTGGCGTTGCGGCTGGCGAGGACGGCGACCGGCGGACGCGACATGATCGTCGCCGACCACGGCTACCACGGCAACACGACGGGTGCCTACGACCTCTCGGCCTACAAGTTCAACAAGCCGCGCGGTGGAGGACGCCCGGAGTGGGTGCAGGTCGTCCCGGTGGCCGACACCTATCGCGGCGAGCATCGTGGCACCGACGCCGCTGAGCGGTACGCGTCGTACGTGGACGGAGCGGTGCAGGCGATCGCCGCCCGCGGCGGGCGACTCGCGGGATTCATCGCCGAGACGTTTCCGAGCGTGGCCGGACAGATCATCCCGCCGACAGGGTATCTCGCGGGGGTGTACGCGCGCGTGCGGGCGGCCGGCGGGATCTGCATCGCCGACGAGGTGCAGACCGGGCTCGGACGATTGGGCGAGTACTACTGGGCGTTCGAACAGCAGCAGGTGCTCCCCGACGTCGTGGTGCTGGGCAAGCCGTTAGGCAACGGACATCCGATCGGGGCCGTGCTCACGACCGGCGACATCGCGGGCGCGTTCGATAATGGGATCGAGTTCTTCTCGACATTCGGCGGGAGTACGCTCTCGTGCCGCGTGGGGACCGAGGTGCTCCGGATCGTGCGGGAGGAGGGGCTGCAGGCCAACGCGCGCGATGTCGGCGCCGCGCTGCTCAGCGGCCTCCGCGAGCTGCAAGCGCGTCAGCCGCTGATAGGCGACGTGCGGGGGATCGGGCTCTTCGTCGGGGTGGAGCTGGTGAGCGATCGCGAGAGTCGAGCGCCGGGGACTGCGGTGGCGAGGCACGCGGTCAATCGGCTGCGCGAGGAGCGGATCCTGATCGGGACCGAGGGCCCGGCTGACAACGTCCTCAAGATCCGTCCGCCGCTGACGATCGGGAGGGGCGATGCGGAGTTGATCGTGTCGACGCTGGGGCGCGTGCTGGAGGAGTGGGAATGAGAGATCAGAAGACGAGAAGACGAGAGGACGAGAGGGTGAGGGGCGCGGGCGCCCGTGCTCGCCCGCACCCTCTCAAGTGTTTCGCTCATTCGCTCGACTACTTGGGTCTTCGCTCGGGACTTCGCTCGTGCTTCTCCTGCAACTGCCTCTGCACCCGCGACCTGCACCTGCGACGTGAACTGCGACCTGCGCCCGCGGTTGCGCCTGCGGTTGCGCCTGCGGTTGCGCCTGCGATTGCACCTGCGAACTGCACCGGCGAACTGCACGTGCAACTCCGGCTTCTCGTTCAACTGCAGCTGACACCACACCGTTCGCCCCTTCCTTCACCCGCGTGCTGCGCGCCGAATGGCGCGCTGCTCGCCGCACGCGCGACGGCTACTTTCGCGTGAGAATCCGCGCACGTGCGCCGGCATTGCCGGCGATGAGCAACGTGTCGCCGAACAGGACGGGTTGCGTGAAGTACCGCGTGGCGTCGAGGCTATGCGGATCGGTGCTCGGCTGCTCCCAAAGCGCCTTGCCTGTTGCCAAGTCGTAGGCAACGGTGAAGCCGACGTGCGGAACCATCGCCATCCCCTTCGCCAGCACGGGAGGATCTGCAGCGGCCCCGGGTCCCTTGGTGCGCCAGAGCTGGGATCCATCGCGTGTGGAGTAGCACACGACGCTGCCGTCGTCGGAGGTCGCGACCAGATGATCGGCGTCAGCGGCGAGTAGCCGGCGGTCGTCGTACGGGCCCGTGCCTGGTCCGTTCGGATCGCCGGGCGGCGAGTGGATGCGCGCGACGCTCCAGCGCACGGCGCCGGTTACCGCGTCGTGGGCGAATATTCGTCCATCGTCCTGCGACGAGAAGATGAGTGCTCCGCTGTGCGCAACACGCGAGAAGCACTTCGAACCCTGACCGGGGAGTAGCGGCGTGTACTGATAGCGCCACCGCTCCTGACCGGTCGCCGCATCGAGCGCGAAGAGCGTTCCCGTCTGGACGGGTGAGGCAAAGTTCACGCCGCAGACAAACAGTGTAGAGCCGACCAGCTTGTTGCCGAAGGCGTTGAGCGTACTGTCGCCCTTTCGGAGCGTGGTGGTCCAGATCGCGTCCGGGGTTTGGCCCAGCCGCTGAACGCGTCCATCGAATGCGGAGACGAAGATCGTGCGGCCGTCGCTCTCGATGGCCCGAGCGCCTTCATTTCCGGTGATCCTGGAGATGATCCACATGAGCTGCCCGGTCGCTGCCTTGAACGCCCAGACGTCGACGTCGCCCACGTACACCATGTCCCCAGCAACGGCGATGTTGACACCGAACGGCACGCCGCTCGAGTACTTGTTACGCCACGCGACCTCGCCCGAGTTCGACTTGAGGGCAATGAGCTCACGGTCGCGCGAGAGGATGTACACCTGATGACGAGCACTGTCGTACGCCGGGGTGATGTGACTCACGTCGCTGGCTTCCTTCCAGATCCACCCGTCTCCGGTTGCAACTCCGCCGGCGGCGGAGTCGACGGGACTCGAGCACGCGAAGAGGGTGACGCCGTACACGAGGAGAGCGACGGCGCTCGATGCGTTACCACCAGATCGACGCATGAAATCTTCCTTGAAGGGCTGCGGTACCCGCCGACGCACGTCGGCGGGTACCGTGATCGTTGTCAGAGTTGGCAGACGGCACCGCACTGCACTGTTACCGCCTTGCTCGCCGAGCGAGAGGATCCCGACGCATCGGTGACGGTGAGACTGAGGGTGTAGCTTGCACCCGACGTCCAGGCGAAGCTCGCGCTGGCGCCAGTTTGTTTGATCACGCCATTCACCCGCCACACGTACTGAAACGGCAGCGTACCGCCGACGGTCGACGCCGTGAATGTCGGATGGTCGGCTGGGAGAACGGTTGACGGTCCGACGATCGACGCGGCCGCGAGTGGCGCCGGCGCTTGCACCGTTATCGTGGCGAGCGCACCGTAGCCTTCGCTGATCACCTCGATCACCGCCGTGCCGGCCGACAGCGCGGTCACCACGCCTTGCGCATTCACGGATGCGATCGATGGGTTGCGCGAGGTCCAACCGAGCGTGCGTCCGGTGAGGAGTGCGCCCTGCACCGAGAACGTCGACGCGCTGAGCTGCGCGGTCGACCCGATCCCCATCGTCACTGCCGTCGGGGTGACGGTGACCGTTGCCACGGAGCCCGACGGGCGAATGGCGATCCCCAGGTTTCCGGTGAGCGCGCTCTCGATGCTCGGCGTCGCCTTCGTCGTTTCCTCGCCGTGATACGTGCCGCTCAGACCGATCGTGCGAGTCCCGCCGTTCATGACCTGGCTGGTTCCGCTGATGAAGCCGTCGAAGTCCGTGGCGAGCAGCGCTTCGGGAACCAGCGGACTTGGGCGATAGTAGCCCTGCAGTCCGCCGCACAGCGCGGCCCAATCCGCATCCATGTCACCGACTGCTTGCGCCGTGTAGAGCCAGAGATCCGCGCCCGCTGCCTGCAGCGGGTCGTACGAGTTGTTGTAGTAAAGCCACTCCGTGACCGACTGCGCCCAGACATAGCTGCGAATGAACGCGCCGGCGAGCGCGCCGTTGGGTCCGCCGAACATCAGCTTCCACATCACGTTGTACGGCGAGTCCGTCGCCCGAATCGACACACGCTGCGGGAGGCGCTGCGCTTCGGTTGCCTGCGTCTGGTTGAGCGCCTGATGAAAGGCGCTCCCCGGGATCTCGTCGATGATCGCCGGTGCCAGCTGCCCCGCGAGAATCTCACAGAACCCCATCTCGGTGCAGAAGCGGCTCTGGATCAGGGCGATGGCAGAGTACAGGTACTGGAAGAACGTCAGGTCGTGCGCGTTGCCGTTCAGGTACGGGTCGCGGAAGTTGGGATCGTACGTGCTGTAGTACTGAATCGGGGTGACGATCGAGCTCGCGACCCATCGCACCCAATTCTGCACGCCGCCGTAGTAGAAGCTGCCGGCGATGTCCGCACCTAGGTGCGGGCTGCCGACCGTGACGAGTCCGTCGCTGCGGGTGGAGATTCGCGAGAACGCGCGTCCTACGACGCCTCCCTGCGAGTGCGCGACGAGCTTGACCTTGAGCGTCGTGTCGCTCCCGAAGAAGGTATTCAGCTGCGGCGGGAGCTCTGCCGCCTGGCTATTGATCGACGCCCACCAGGTGGTCGTCGGCGCCGCGGACTTGATGCGCAAGCTGTTGCGCAGTGTGCCCATCGCCGAGTTCCACGTGCTGGCGCCCGAATTGAATCCGTGGAGGAAGGCCACGGGCTTGTCGAGTGTCGCCGCGGACTGCGCGCCTAACGTCGACACCGGCGGCGCACCGCTCGCTGCAAGCATCGAGAGGATCGCGAGGGTCACACCACGCGACCGAAATCGCTTCGGAGTATGCATGGTGTCCTCTAGGTGGTGGGGGGAGTGACGAGCGCGAGCTTCACGTTCGAGTAGCGCGTCGTCATCGTCGGGCCAGCGAGCGAGCCGTCTGCGTTCCGCCGCTCGGTATGGCTTTCCTTGATGACCCAGGAGTCGGCACCGAGGCGCGCGTAGGTGTTGCGCTTGACGATGCTCGTCCCCTGGTGAAAGGTCGCGCGCTCGTGAATGAGGCCGGTCTTCGGGTTGAGCACGACTCGCACCGAGTCGCTCCCCACGCGCATCGAGAGGATGTCGACTGTATCTCGGCTCGCGCGCGAAACGCCCTGCATCGCGAGGAGTCGCGTGAGCATGCGTGCCTTCGCGTTGCGCCCGACGACGTACGCATCGGCCCACGCCTTCGACGAGTCCTTCGGCGTGGCGAATGGCGCGACGCTCGCGGCTGCCGTGATGTTGCCACCGCTGCCGGCGACCATGGGGAACGGCGTCGCGTACTTGGGACGCGCGATGAGCCCGGGGGGCGCGGCATGGATCGACGTATCGAGCGAGACCGACGGCATCAGCCCCGCCGCATTGTAGATGCGTAGGTACGACTTGTCGTCGGCCGTTTCGATCCGGGTCGGCGGCGACATCCCCGTCGGCAACGCCGCGTTAGACGGATACATCGACCCGAGGGTGAAGACCGACTGCCAGACACCGTTCGCGGCGAGTTGGCGAGTGACGGAGAAGTGGTACCCGCGCGACGAGTTCGCCGTCGCTCCCGTTGGGCCGGAAGCGAAGACTTCCACGTCGAGCGTCATCTGGTTCCACTGGTCATCCACGTCGATCAACCGGCTGGGTTCGGGGATGTTGGTGAGCGGTTGCCTGAGCTGGGGGCGGAGCGGTGATTCGCTGCAGCCAAGGGCCGCGGCGATCGCGAGAAGTACTGCGGATACGTGGACTCGCCCGACCCGTGACGGTCGGGAACTGCGGTGATTGGTCATGGGCACACCCTTGGCATGTCGCCAGGCGCAAATCGTCTCGGACGACTCGGTGCGTGCTTGCCGGCGTGGAGTGGCCTGGCAGGCAGCGGTTGGGACGGTCGGCGGGAGAGACCAGTCCCACATCGAGTCGGTTGTGGTTCGCGCGCCGTTGGACGAGCGGGCGTGTTGACGGTGCTACGCTAGCACGGGGGCGTCACGTGAGCGTCACCTCAGCGGTAGGGCTGTTCGAAGGGTGAGCCGAGGCGATTCACAACTATTTCAATACCAACAGGTTGTGGCGCTCACCGCGAGCCTTGTCGCGTCTCGCACGCAGGCCGGACCCGAGCCACGTGTCGAAATGGGCTTGCGAAATCAGGCGGTCACCCCTAACGTACAACCATATGGTTGTACGTCCTTCCCCCACTGAGTCCGATGCCGACCTCGACCGGCTATTCCGCGCACTCGCCGACGCCACTCGGCGCGACATCGTCGCCCGCGTCCTCGGCGGCGAGGACGCCTCGGTCTCCACGCTCGCCGCGCGCTACGACATGTCGTTCGCGGCCGTGCAGAAGCACGTCGCCGTGCTCGAGGAGGCAGGACTCGTGACGAAACGAACGCAGGGCCGCGAGCGGATGGTGCGCGGCAACCCCGAACGACTCGCGCGTGCGCGCGAGCTCCTCACCCAACTCGAGGGACTCTGGAAGTCCCGCTTCAGCCAGCTCGACGCCGTGCTCGCCGAGCCGCGCCCAACCCAGGAGTAGTCAATGCCGATCACCGCCGTCACTTCCGATCCCGCCGCGCTCACGCTCACCGTGGTCGCCGACTACCCAGTTCCGGTCGAGCGCCTGTGGGAGGCGTACTCCGATCCGCGCCAGCTCGAACGCTTCTGGGGCCCAGAGACCTGGCCCGCGACGTTCACGCGTCACGACATGGCCGTGGGCGGCTACTCGAACTACTACATGACTGGCCCGGACGGGACCAAGTCGCACGGCTGGTGGAAGTTTGTCGACATCCAGCCCGGCAAGCGCATCGCGCTCGAAGACGGCTTCGCTGACGAGCAGGGAAACCCCAACTCCCAGATGCCGTCGATGAAGATGGTCTTCGACTTCTCTTCGACCGCATCGGGCTCGCGCTTCAAGAGCGTCACCACCTTCCCGAGCGTCGAGGCGATGGAGCAACTCGTCAACATGGGGATGGAGGAAGGGATGCGCTCGGCGATGGGGCAGATCGATGCGGTGCTCGCCGACCTTGCATCGTTCGCCGCTGGCAAGGCGACCGACTCGCAGATCCTCAACGACACGCAAGTGCGCATCAGCCGAGTGATCCGCGGATCGGTCGCCGACGTGTGGCGTGCGCATCACGAGCCCGACCTCCTCAAGCGGTGGCTCCTCGGGCCGGACGGCTGGACCATGCCGGTGTGCGACGTCGCGACGAAGGTCGGCGACCGCTATCGCTACGAGTGGGAGAAGGACGACAAGTCGCAGCGCTTCGGCTTCGAAGGCGAGCTGCTCGAGTCGAGCGCGCCGTACCGCGCGGTGACGACGGAGAGCATGATCGGGATGCCGGGCGAGCCGGCGAGGAACGAGCTCACCTTGACGCCCACTCGCGAAGGAACGCTGATGAGCCTCGTGATCACCTATCCGAGCAAGGAGATCCGCGACATGGTGCTCGGGACGGGGATGACCAAGGGAATGGAGACCAGCTATCAGCGGTTGGAGCGGGAGGTACTCAAGGCAGCGTAGCGCTAGCGACGCGAGCTGCGTGCAGGTAGCAGAGAGCGGCCGCGATAGTGAACGCCGCAAGACAGCGAACGGCGCCAACGTGGCGCCGTTCGCGTTCCCGGCCTGAGCGGAACCGCTTGACAGCAGAATTGTACAATTGTACAATAAGCAATGATCGTTGTGGTTGATACGTCAGCTTTGCTCGCCGTGGTGCTCGGGGAGCCCAATCGTGAAGCGCTCATTGGCGCCACCACGGGAGTTGAACTCGTGGCGCCTGCCTCCGTGCATTGGGAGGTGGGCAATGCATTGAGCGCGTTGCTGAAGCGTAAGCGGGTGTCTGTCGCGCAGGCGCAGTCGGCTCTCGCCGCCTACGGTTCGATCCCGATCCGGTTTATCGATGTCGACTTGTCAGTATCGATCGAGCTCGCGGCGACTCACGCTCTGTATGCGTACGACGCATATCTCCTGGCTTGCGCGCTCACCCAGCGCGCGCCGCTCCTTACGCTCGACGTCGCGCTTCAGCGCGCAGCACGAGACGCCGGAATCGAAATTGCGGGGGTCGCCCGATGAAGGAATTCACCTACTCGGAGGCACGTCAGCAGCTTGCAGCACTTCTTGAGCGAGCGCGCCGGGACGGCGCCGTGCGCATTCGCCGGCGGGACGGTCAAGTCTTCGTCCTCAAGCCCGATTCTCGGGAGGGGTCGCCGCTTGACGTGCCCTCGCTTAACCTCGGTCTGACGCAAAGCGAAATCGTATCCGCAGTGCATGAGGGACGGCGGACGGGCTGACGCGAGATCTCCGCAGCCTCTTCCGTCGCCCCCGTCAGCCGCAACCGCGTGGGGTGCGACTACCGCGCCTTCCACTTCGCCAGGATCTCCGCCTCGCGCTCCGGCGTGAACCCGGTCTTGAGTCCCGCCTGACGATCGGCCGGCTGCGTGTGGAACCACTCCAGGGTGTCGCGCGCCGTGTCTTCCATCGGGCGCACGACCAACCCGGCCTTGATCTCCGGCGTAAGGTCAAACTGCGCGAAGCCGGCGGTGCGTCCCTTCATCACCTGGAAGATCGGCAACTCGCGCCCGTACGGGTTGGCGCCGCTCGCCCGCAGGAAGTCGGCGTCGACCCACACGTAGTTCGGATTGCCGCCCACCCCCTTCTGCACGCGCCCGAGAAACTCGGTAAACGGCATCCCGCGATCGGGGCCGATCCCGTTGAACACGCCGTACGTCCGATCCTCCACCAGGCGAATGCAGAAGGCCATCAGGTCGCGCACGTCGATGATCTGCACGTGATCGG
>CAZWVG010000193.1:0-10948 GCA_964637355.1 uncultured Gemmatimonadaceae bacterium | reverse complement strand
TAGATCCCGGTGAGTTCCTCCAACTCGGCGTCGGGGTCCGTTGCGAGTTCCGTCCGCTCGCGCGCGAGGTCGGCTTCCTCGGTGTCGCTCTGTGAACTCACCGAGACGTACTCTCCTGCCGCCATCGACATGGCGCCCGCCACGAGTCCGGCGACGCCGGCGACGAGGATCGCCTGGCCGCTCGCCTTCGACGCGGCGACGCCGATCACGAGCGACGATGTCGAGACGAGTCCGTCGTTCGCACCGAGCACGGCGGCGCGCAGCCAGCCGATGCGGCTGGCGCGGTGGCGTTCGCTGTGACGCGCGGGTGTGGACAGCGTAGAGTTGGGGCGAGCGACGGCGGGCATGTGAGGGCGTGAGGGAGGAGGAAGGCGAGCGCCGGGATCGTTAGGTGACTGTCGAGCGCGCCCGATGCGCGCGCCGGTGCGCGCGCCCGATGCGCGCGCCCGATGCGCGCGCATCGGCCTGCTCATCCGATGCGTGCGTCGAAATCTGCGTCGCAGTGCCGGCCGAGCCCAGCGGTCGTGCCGCCCGGGTCAGGCTTTCGCGCCCTCCTCCATCGCGCGATCGGTCGACGGCGTGGCAAACTTGGGAGCCTTGAGGTGGAGCACCCCGTGGTCGAGGCTTGCGCTCACCTTGTCGGCGTTGATCGCGGTCGGGAGATCGATGCGGCGATAGATCTCCTGTTGCCCGAACTCGCTCCACAGCACGCGCGAATCCTCTCCCGAACGATCCGTCGTCGAGACGGCATGCACGATCATCTCGTTCGGCGTTGCCGTGACTTCGATGTCCTTCGGCGAGAAACCGGGAAGGGTGACGTCGACCTCGTAGGAGCCGTTCCGCTCCTTGAGTTCGGCGACGGGCCATCCCAGCACTTCACGCTCGGCAGTCACCCAATCTTCGAGCTCGTGCCCGGGTTGTCCCCCGCGCCGGGAGAAGAGGGCAAAGGCGCGTTCGCGCACCGCGTCGAGTCGATCGGCGAGCTCCTGGAATACCGGGAGCGTGCGCTCGCCGTCGGCATCGCGCTGGATCTGGACATGTGACATGGCGATCTCTCCTGTGTCGCACCTAGCGGACTACAGCAAGAGGCGTCGCGCGGCTGGCGACACGGAAACGCGACGCCGACACTGCGGACTTGCACTATCGGTCGCCCAGGCGCGCGCGGCAAGAGAAGATTCGCGTCATTGCCGTCACGAAATCCGCACACCACGGTCAGGCGTTCGCCCACGCGCGTGCTTACGCGTGGCGAGATGCGAACGAGTCCTGCTCGCCTGAGGTTGGGGTCGCCTAACGCGTCGCACCGGCCCGACGCGACACGCCGCGCCGGCTACCGCCGTGCCCGCCGGTGCGCAGGCGCCACCACGCGCTCGACTCCGGCAA
This sequence comes from uncultured Gemmatimonadaceae bacterium, assembly GCA_964637355.1. Lineage (GTDB taxonomy): Bacteria > Gemmatimonadota > Gemmatimonadetes > Gemmatimonadales > Gemmatimonadaceae > SCN-70-22. Next base: position 9,568 of record CAZWVG010000193.1, on the reverse strand, counting down.
GGGCGAGGTCCACGAGAATGGCGAGCAGAGCGGCCGGAATCGCCCCGGCGAGGACGAGGCGCGTGTCGGCGAGCCCGAGCCCGGTGACGATCGGCTCGCCGAGTCCGCCCGCGCCGATGAAGGCGGCGAGCGTCGCCGCGCCCACCGTGATCACCGCCGCCGTACGCACGCCGGCGAGGACGACCGGAGCCGCGAGCGGGAGCTGCACCCACCACAGTCGTTGCCAGGGCGTGGTGCCTAACGCTTCGGCGGCGGCCACCGCGTCGGGGTCAGCCGTGGACACGCCGGCATACGTCGCGCGCACGATCGGGAGGAGGGCATAGATCCAGAGCGCGACGAGCGCCGGCCGAGCGCCGATACCGAGAAGCGGGATCATGAAGGCGAGGAGCGCAATGCTCGGAATCGTCTGCAGCACGCCGAGCACCTGCATCACCGACTCGGCGATGGCCGGGATACGCACGAGGAGCACACCCAACGGGACGGCGACGGCGATGGCCGCGAGGAGCGCCACGAGCACGAGCGCGGCGTGCTCTCCCGCCAGCCGCAACGTCTCGGCGCGCCTCGCCCAGAAGAACGTGAGGAAATCATCGCCGCCATCCGACGCGCGCGGAGGGGGGCGTGACGGCGCGGCACCCGTTTCGAAGGCCGGCGTCGCCACGAGCGCGAGCGAAGCCAGCGCGTCGTGTGCCACGCTCGCCACCGGCTCGCGCGCGACCTCCACGCGCCGATTCCACTCCCGCACCATCGGTTCGGTGAGTCGCCCGCTCAGTCGCGTGAGCGCGGCGATCGCATCGGGGCGCTCGGTGGCGAGTCGCGGCGAGACGAGCGCCGCCGCCTCGTACGGCGGGAAGAAGCGCCGGTCATCCTCGAGCGTCACGAGATCGTACTTCGCCAGCAATCCGTCGGTGGAGTAGCCGTCGATGATGTCCACCCCCGACGAGGCGAGCGCCTCGTACTTCACCGCCGGTGCGAGCGGGCGCACGGTCCGAAAGGCGAGACCGTACGCCTCCGAGAGCCCCTTCAACCCGTCGGGGCGCCCGATGAAGTCCGAGGTGAAGCCGGCGGTCAAGGGCGCGCCGCGCGCTGCCACGTCGCTCAACGTCCGCAGCTGCAAGCGTTCGGCGGTCTCGCGTCGCACGGCGATGGCGTAGCCATTCTGGAAGCCGAGCGGCGGGAGCCAGCGCACGCCGAATCGCTGCGGGAATTCGCGGGCGACACGATCGAAGGCGAGACGCGGATCCTTGCGCATCGCCGCTGACACGCTGTCGCGCAGCACGGCAACGAGGCCAGTCCCCGTGTATTCTGGATACACGTCGATCGCGTTCGTGCGGAGCGCCGAGAAGGCAATCTCCGTCGCGCCGAGCCCGGGGCGCCGTTGGACCGGGATCCCCGCCGATTCGAGAAGCTGCGCGAACATCTCGGCAAGCAAGTACGACTCGCCGAACGGCTTGCTGGCGACGACGACCGGGGCTGGTTCGCCGGCGCTTCTGCCGGGCATCTGCGCGCGAGACAGCGATGACAACCCAAGGAGAGCCGGGAGCACCAGGCGCGACACTCGCTCCGCCGTCCTGCGGCTGCGTTGCGCCACGCCCTGCTTGCGCCCGCTTGTCACGCCGACACCAGCGACGCGCCCGCCGACATCGCCTGTTGCAGCAACCGCGCGACGTAGGGCGTTGCCGGGCGATCGCGCAGGTCGCGCGCCGTTCCCACCTGTTCGACTGACCCGTTTCGCATGACGGCAATCGCGTCAGCGAGCAACGCGGCTTCGGACAGATCGTGGGTGACCAGGACTGCCGTGAAACGCAGCTCCCGCCGCACGCGCGCGAAGGCGTCGTGCACCTCGGCGCGCGAGATCGCGTCGAGCGCGCCGAACGGTTCGTCGAGGAGAACGACGTCCTGGCGCGCGGCGAGCGCCCGTGCGAGCGCTGCCCGCTGCCGCTGCCCGCCCGAGAGTTCGTGCGGAAATCGTGCGCCGTACTCCGCAGGAGAGAGTCCGACGAGTTCGAGGGCCTCATCCGCCGCGCCATCGGCCGCCGATTGTCCCACGAGTCGGGGGACGAGGGCTACATTGCGACGAATCGTCCAGTGTGGCAGCAGTCCTCCCATCTGGGGGACGTAGCCGAGTCGCCGGCGCAGCGACTCGGCGGGGATACGCCGTACATCCTCACCGCCGACGCGCACCGTTCCGCGTTGTGGCTCCACCATCCTGTTGAACGATCGCAGGAGCGTGGTCTTCCCGGAGCCACTTTCTCCCACCACCGCCAGCAGCGTTCCGGGCGCGACCGTGAGGGTCACGCCATCCAGCGCCGTCACGCCGGCGTAGTCATGCTGCAGCGACTCGGCGTCGAGCGCGACGGACATCGGGGAGGGAGGAGGTGAGTTCCGGAGGAGCGACGAGGGATGCAACAATCTGGTGCGAGGGGGAACCTTGCAGCAGACTCGGGACTTCCACATTGACCCAGATGAGCGGTCCCACGCCGCGAGGCGGAGCGTACGCGTGCTCCTGCCTCTCTCAAGCGAACCGAACATATGCCATGACTCCAGGAACGGTCACCCCTCTCGAGCCCGCCCTGCGGCGACCGTTGGCCGAGCAATACCGCGCGGTGCGTGCGGCCACCGAGGCGCTCTGCCGTCCGCTGGTGGTGGAAGACTATGTCGTGAGCAGCATGCCCGACGTGAGTCCCACCAAGTGGCATCTCGCGCACACGTCGTGGTTCTTCGAGACCTTCCTCCTCGCGCCGCACGACGCCGACTATCGCGCGATGAATCCGCGCTACGCCTTTCTCTTCAATTCGTACTACGTGCAGGCTGGGGAGCGGCACTGCCGGGCGCAGCGCGGATTGGTGACGCGCCCCACGGTGGCCGAGGTGTACGACTATCGCCGGTACGTCGATGAGGCGGTGCTCGCGCTGTGCGAGCGCCTTGCCGGCGAGCCCGAGCATCCGGCGTGGGCGACGCTCGAGTTGGGGCTGCATCACGAGCAGCAGCACCAGGAACTCCTGCTCACCGACATCAAGCACGTCTTCTGGACCAACCCGATGCGGCCGGCGTATCTCGACGCCGCTTCGCCGGCGCCGCCAGCCGCAACGCAGGGGTGGCACCGTGTCGGTGAGGGGGTGCGGACGATCGGGCACGGTGGTGACGGCTTCTCCTTCGACAACGAGGGGCCGCAACACAAGACGTACCTGCAGCCCTTCGCGCTGGCGCACCGCCTGGTGACCAACGCCGAGTATGCGGCCTTCATTGCCGACGGCGGCTACCGGCAGACCGCGCTTTGGATGAGCAAGGGGTGGGGGGAGGCGCGCGCCGGGAATTGGCAGGCGCCGCTCTATTGGGAACAGCACGACGGCGCGTGGCATGAGTTCACGCTCGCCGGGATGGCGCCGATCGTTCCCAACGCGCCGGTGACGCACGTGAGCTATTACGAGGCCGACGCGTTCGCGCGATGGGCGGGCTATCGCCTCCCCACGGAGGCGGAGTGGGAGACGGTGGCGCGTGACTATCCAGTCGACGGGCGATTCGTGGAGCACGGAGCGCGGCATCCGTCGGCAGCTGCAACGCCGGGGATGCAACAGCTGTACGGCGACGCGTGGCAATGGACGCAGAGCGCGTACGTGGCGTATCCGGGATATCGTCCCTCGCCCGGTGCGATCGGCGAGTACAACGGCAAGTGGATGTGCGACCAGTGGGTGCTGCGCGGGGCATCGTGCGCGACACCACGGTCGCATGCACGTCTCACCTACCGCAACTTCTTCCCCAGCGATGCGCGCTGGCAGTTCACCGGGATTCGACTGGCGGCCGACGCATGACATCACTCGCAGCGCGCCTCGGGCGCGACAGCCAGCGCGACGCGTCGCGCGACAGCCAGCGTGACCTCGCGCGCGATGCGCAGCGCGCCTCTCACGCTACACTTCGGCAGCAGGTCCTGCGCGGGTTGAAGGCGAGCGTCAAGACGCTCTCCCCGGCGCTCTTCTACGATGCCACCGGGGCGCAGTTGTTCGAGCAGATCTGCGAGCTCCCCGAGTACTATCCCACACGCACCGAGCGCGGAATCCTTGCGCGATACGCCGGTGACCTGGCCGAGCACGCCGGCCCTGGCTGCGCGCTGATCGAGTACGGGAGCGGGGCGGGGGTGAAGGTGCGCTACCTCCTCGATCGCCTCGAGCGACCGGTGGCCTACGTCCCGGTCGACATCTCGCGCGAACAGCTGCACGAAGTCGCGCGCGAACGCAGCGCCCAGTATCCCGCGCTCACGATCCTCCCGGTGTGTGCCGACTACACGACGCCGTTCGAGCTCCCGGTGCTCCCGCCAGCGGCCCGGCGCGTCGCCTTCTTCCCGGGCTCGACGATCGGGAATTTCCACCCGGCCGAGGCGGCGGCCTTCCTGCACCGGGTGCGCCATACGGTCGGTGCCAAGGGGGGACTCATTCTCGGGGTCGACCGCCGCAAGGACGAGCGCGTCCTGCATGCGGCCTACAACGATGCAGCGGGCGTCACGGCGGCGTTCAACCTCAACCTCCTCACGCGCCTCAATCGCGAGTTCGGCGCCGATTTCGACCTCCGCCGCTTCCGCCATCGGGCCTTCTTCGACGACGCGATGCGCCGGATCGAGATGCACCTCGAGGCGGTAGACGCGCACCAGGTGCGGTTCGACGGGGACGTGATCGACTTCGCCGCCGGCGAGACGATTCACACCGAGTGCTCGTACAAGTACGACCGGGAGCGCCTGGAAGACCTGGCGGAGGCCAGCGGCTTCCGCATCGAGACGCTCTACACGGACGAGCGCGACTGGTTCTGGGAAGCCTGGCTCGTCCCCACGACATGACCGTTCAGCGAGAGATGCACATGCAGCGTAGCGCAGGAGGCGTGTCGTGAAGGCGACGTGGAACGGAGCGGTGATCGCCGAGAGCGACGACACCGTGGTGGTGGAGGGGAATCACTATTTCCCTGCCGAGTCGTTGCACCGCGAGTACGTGACCGCGAGCACGCATCGTTCTGTTTGTCCGTGGAAGGGAACGGCGCACTACTACTCGCTCCTGGTCGACGGGGCCGAGAATCCGAACGCGGTCTGGTATTATCCGGAGCCGTTCCCGGCAGCGAAGCAGATCGCCGGGCGAGTGGCGTTCTGGAAGGGCGTGCGCGTCGCGCCGTGAGTCAGGGCGCCGAGGCGTCGCGTCGTGCGCTGCGTGTCGATGCCGTCCTGATCGGGACGGGGCAGGCCAATCCCCCGCTGGCGCGCGCCCTTGCCGGTCGTGGCGAGCAGGTGGTGATCTTCGACGGCGGGACGCCCGGCGGGAGCTGCGTGAATGTAGGGTGCACGCCGACCAAGGCGTTGCGCGCGAGCGCGCGCATCGCGCATTTGGCGCGGCGGGCGAGCGACTTCGGCATCGACGCGGGCGAGGTGCGCGTCGACTTCGCCGCCGTCCTCCAACGGGCTCGGGGCATCGTGCACGAGTCGCGCTCCGGACTCGAGCGCTCGTTCGGCAAGTTCGCCGGGCTGACGTTCGTCCCCGAGTACGCCGCGTTCGAGGGGCGGGACGGCGATGACTTCGTCGTCGGGTCGCCTTCCGTCCGGGTGACGGCGCCGCGTGTCTACCTCAACACCGGCACGCGCCCCTTTGTCCCGCCGATTCCCGGTCTTGCCGACGTCGACGTGCTCACCAACGAGTCGGTGTTGCAGCTCTCGGAGTGCCCCTCGCATCTGCTGATCGTCGGCGGGAGCTATATCGGGCTGGAGTTCGCCCAGATCTTCCGCCGGCTCGGGAGCGAGGTGACCGTCGTGGAGGAGGCGCCGACGGTTGCCGTGCGCGAAGATCCCGAGATCGTGGCGCGCATCGAGCAGATGCTGGCGGACGAGGGAGTACGCATCCTCTCCGCTCACGCCGTGGCTGGCGTTGCTCCTGACGGCGCGGGAGGCGTGGAGGCGACGGTTCGCCCGACAGGTGGCGAACATGGAAATCGCAGCGACGAAGGTGAGGCGACGGCGATCCGCGCTTCGCATCTCCTCGTCGCCACCGGACGAATCCCCAACAGCGACTCGCTGGCGCTCGAGCGCGTCGGCATCGCGCGCGACGATCGCGGCCACATCCCTGTCAACGGTTCACTCGAGACAAATGTGAAAGGCGTCTGGGCGCTCGGCGACATCAACCGGCGCGGCGCCTTTACCCATACCAGCTACCAGGACTACGAAATCGTCCTCGCCAACTACCTCGGTGGCTCGCGCAGCGTCGACGGACGCGTCACGACCTACGCGATGTACACCGATCCGCCGCTCGGCCGCGTGGGAATCACCGAGCGCGAGGCCCGCGCGGCGCAGAAGGAGGGGCGACGCTTCCTCATCGCGCATCACGAGATGCAACGCGTGAGTCGCGCGACCGAGGAGGGAGAGACGATCGGCGAGATTCGCGTGATCGTCGACGCCGACTCGCGCCGCTTCGTCGGCGCCTCGCTCCTCGGGATCCGCTGCGACGAAGTCGTCCAGGTCATCGGCGCGATGATGGCGGCCGACGTCCCCTGTGACGTCCTCGCCGAGGCGCTCCCGATCCACCCCACTGTCACCGAGTTCTTCCCGACCATCCTCGGCAAGTTGCGACCGCTGGAGTAGGATTCGGGGAGCGCGCGTCCCCACTCCCGAATTCCTCTATCGCACATGCCTGACGCATCGCCTGACTCGTTGACCGTCGCCGCAGTCCAGATGGCGCCGGTCTGGCTCGATCGCGCCGCGACCATCGACAAGGTTGTGAGCCGCATGGGCGAGGCGGCGGCGAAAGGGGCGAAGCTGGTGACCTTTAGCGAGGCGCTCGTCCCCGGCTATCCGTTCTGGATCGAACATACGGATGGCGCGCGCTTCGAGTCGCCGGTGCAGAAGGCGCTGCACGCGCACTACCTCGACCAGGCGGTGCAGATCGAGCGCGGCGACCTCGATCCAGTCACGGCGGCCGCGGCGTCACTCGGCGTCGCCGTGGTGCTCGGCATCATGGAGCGACCGGTCGATCGCGGCGGGCACAGCGTGTATGCGACGCTGGTCTACATCGATGCAGCGGGTGTGATCCGTTCGGTGCATCGCAAGCTGATGCCCACGTACGAGGAGCGCCTCTCCTGGGCGCCCGGTGACGGGCACGGGCTCCGCACCCACCGACTCGGCGCGTTCACCGTCGGAGGGCTCAACTGCTGGGAGAACTGGATGCCGCTCGCGCGCACTGCGCTCTACGCGCAGGGCGAGGACCTGCACGTCGCCATCTGGCCCGGCGGGATGCACAACACCGGCTTGATCACGCCGTTCATCGCGCGCGAGGCGCGATCGTACGTGATCTCGGCCTGCGGCGTGCTCCGGCGCAGCGACATCCCCGACGGGCTCCCGCAGGTGGAGATGCTTCGCGAGCGTTTGCCCGAGATGATCTCCAACGGCGGGACCTGCATCGCGTCACCAGACGGTCAGTGGGTCGCGCCTCCGATAGCGAACGAGGAGCGAATCGTCGTGGCGACGTTTGATCACGCTCGCGTGCGCGAGGAGCGGCAGAACTTCGACGCGGTCGGGCACTACAGTCGCCCCGACGTGTTGCAACTCGTGGTCAATCGCGAGAGGCAGGGGAGCGCGCGGTTTGTGGAGTGAGCAAGAAAGGTGGCAGGTTGGAAGGCGGGAATAGGAGACCAGTGCGAGCGGCGAGAGCAGAGGGCGAGGGTGGAACGCGAGAGTTAGTCAGTGCCGCCTCTCGTCTTCTCGTCTTCTCGTCTTCTGTCCTATTTCGTCTTCTGAAACCTGATGTTTCTGCTTCTCTCGTCCACATTCAACACAAACCCGTCGACCCTCCCCGCACCGTCGCGCGTGAACGCGATCGACTTGAGGAACCAGACGTTCGTCCCGAACTCCTCTCCGAATCGCCGCACGAGCGGCATGGGGCCGTGACGCCACTGGACGAGCGTCAGTGAATCGCCACGCTGTTCGACGTGGTACGTGACCTCCAACTCGTCGCTCACGTAGTCGCCGACAAAATCGCGGAGCGGAGCGGGAGGAGCGCCGGACTCGGTCATCCGCGGGGAAAACTTTCCGCGGTACTCCAATCCGGTCACGACTCCGCGCTCGTCGCGCACGAAGGTCATCGACGCACTGTAGGCGCCGACCCAGAACTCGGTCGGCGTCACGCGCTGCATCGGCCAGCGTGCCTCGTTGGTCGCCTGAACCGTAAGTGACGACCCCACGCGCTTCACGTCGGCGTACCACCCCGGCCCGAGCTTGTAGATCCCGACCAGCGAGTCGAGCGACGCTTCGCCCACCTGCATCGTCGCTTTGGGGGGTGCGGGTGCGGCCGGCGCTGCGCCGAGCGATTGCCCGAAGAAGGCGTCGGCCACCTGGTACGCGGCGCGCGACGGATTCACGATCGGCGAATTGGCCAGCACCACAACGCCGGCGTGCAGCTCGGGAAAGTGCACGACGTACGTGGCGAACGATGCCCACGACCCGCTGTGCGCGACGGTCGCCTTGCCGCGATAGTCACCGTGCGAGACGCCGAATGCGTAGGGAATCGTGCTTCCGTCGTTCAGCACACCCCGCGTGCGCGTCATGGCCATCGCCGTCTTTCCCCCCACGCGCGCCGAGTCGAAGTTGATGACCCACTTCGCCAGATCCTCGACGGTGCTCATGAGCGAACTCGAGCCGAGTGCCGTGAGATTGTTCGTCGTCGCCGCCCACGTCCCGAGTGGCGCAGGTGCATATCCCAGCGCACGATCGCGAATCACCATCATGTGATCGTCGCGAAACACACTGCGCTTCATCGCCAGCGGCGCGAAGAGATGCGCCTGCGTCCACTGCCGAAACGACGTCCCCGTCACACGCTGGACGACTTCGGCCAGCAGGTTGTATCCCGTGTTCGAATAGGTGTACTCGGCGCCCGGGACGAAGTTGAGCGTGTGCTGGTGCATCGCCATCCGCAGGATCTGGTCGAACGAGATCACGTCGTCGAAGCGCCACCCCGCAACTCCGAGGGTACCGGGCCAGTCGCGCAGCCCGCTGGTGTGATGCAACAGGTGATTGATGGTGATGGGGTGCCCGAAGTCGGGGAGCTCGGGGATGTAGCGTTGCACGTCATCCTCGAGCTTGACCTTCCCCTCCTCCACCAGCATGGCGATCGCCAGGCCGGTGAACTGCTTCGAGACCGATGCGACGTCGAAGACCGTCGTCGGCGTGATGGGGATGCGATGCTCGAGATCGGCCATCCCGTAGCCACGCGCGAAGATCATCCGTCCGTCCTTGACGACCGAGACCGCGAGCCCCGGCGTGCTGTCGCGCGCGTAGCGCGAAAAGAGCGCGTCGACCGCACGCGCAGCGGTGTCGCGCGACGACTGCGCGTGCGCCACCTGCACCGGCGCCACCTGCAAGGGCGCGAGGAAGAGCGCAAGCGAGAACAGCGCGCGACGGATGTGAGTTGAGAACGTCATAGCATGGGACCATCGGTCGTGAGGGCAACGCTCTACTTGCGACACGGCGCGGCGCGACGCAACCCGCGAGCGACGGCGAATCGCACCGACAGCGCTCCCACGCTCCGGATAGTCGGCGCGGCCGCGCATCCAC
>CAZWVG010000192.1:0-11021 GCA_964637355.1 uncultured Gemmatimonadaceae bacterium | reverse complement strand
GTAAGCGGCGCGTCGCCCGCTGCGCGGGCCCGGCCGAAGGTGACATAACTGATGATGCGCGCCCCGGCGCCCCACAACGTGGCGGCGCATTCGTTCAGGGTCGCGGCGGTCGTCACGACGTCATCGACCAATATGACATGGGCGCCGCTCAATTTCGACGGCGCCCGCGACTCGGCCCTGAAGGCCTGCGCAACGTTGTGCAATCTCTGATCTGGTGTCAATTGCGTCTGCGTGGTAGTGGCGCGCACGCGCTCGATGACATCGTCCCAGACATCGAGGCGCCAGGACGGCGCAACCGCTCTCGCCAGCGCCCGCGCCAGCACCTCGCTCTGGTTGTAGCCGCGACGCCGAAACCGATCTGCTGCGAGCGGAACCGGGACGAGTGCCACCGCTTCCTCGCGTACATCGGCGGGCCACGACATGCGCGCCATTCGCTGGGCCATCTCGTCGGCCACGCGGTGCCACCCGTCGTACTTGAACGCGTGCACCAGCCGCTCGGCGACTCCGCCGGGGACCCAGCAATACGAGCGAAGCGCGCGCACGTGCGGCGGAAGGAGCGGACACCAGCGGCAGCTCTCCGCGCTCCCGGGGTGTCCGCAGCGGTCGCAGCGCGGGTTCGGGAGTTGCGCGACGCGAGCCCAGCATTGGTCGCACACCATCGCGTCGCGCGCCTCGCCGATCATGCGCTCGCACGCGAGGCATGCGCGCGGAAGGAAGAGCGCCTCCGCGTGCTGTAACGCCACGGCCGCCCATCGACGGGCGGTCGCGAGAGAATGCGGCATGCGTGACTCCGACTCGATGTGCGGTTGCTACGCGCCCGCCGCTTCGCGAAGCGCTGCGCGCATCACGTCGAGGTCGGGGGCGACACCGAACCAGCGCTCGAAGGCTGCCGCCCCCTGGAGGAGGAGCATCTCCCGCCCGTCGGCGGCAGCGTGCCCCGCGCGCCTCGCCTCCCGCACCCAACGCGTTTCGCCGGGACGATACACCAGGTCCATCACGCGAGCGTCACGCGGCAGCGCGTCGGTCGCGATCGGCAGGGCGTCGTCGCGCAAGCCGATGGGCGTGGCGTTGACGACCGCGTGCGCATCGCGTACCGCCTCGAGCGCTGACGCCGCCAGCTGCACACGATCGCCGAAGCGCGCCGCGACTGCACGCGCACGCTCCGGCGATCGCCCGTGCAGCACGACGCGCGCCTTCGGCCATCGCTCCACGGCGGCGCACACGGCGGCCGCCGACCCGCCGCTCCCCAGGCAGGCGACGACGCACGACGCACGCTCCACGCCCACGGCGTCGGCAAGTCCCTCGAAGCCTGCAACGTCGGTGTTGTCACCAACGACGCGATGCCTTTCGTCCACCCAGAAGGTGTTGACGGCCCCCACACGCTCGGCCAGCGGCGTACGCGCGTCGCACAGCGCGAAGACCGCCTCCTTGTGCGGAATCGTTACGTTGCCCCCTCCACGGAGCGCCGTGATGGCGACGAACGTCTCCGCCAGACCGTCGGGGGCGACGTCGACGAGCTCATAGGTGAGCGGGATGTTGGCCGCACGAAGCGCGGCATTCTGGAAGGCCGGGGAGAGCGAGTGGGCGACCGGATGGCCGAGGAGGACGAGACGGCTCGGTCGGTCGAGAGGGCTCAAGCGGCCTGCGCGGGGAGTGCGTCGAAGAGGCGCCGGATCTCGCGCGCCAGCTCCTCGTACGTCGCGCGATAGGCATCGAGATCGCCGCCGAACGGATCGGCGACCCCCGAGGCATCGCCCTCCGGATTGTTGAACGTCGTCAGGATATGCGACTTCCCTTCCCCACCGAGGGCGAGCACGCGTTCGAGATGATGCCCCCCCATCGTGAAGATCAGGTCGGCCTCGCGCACCAGTTCGGCCGTCACCTGGCGCGCGGAGTGCGCGCCCAGATCGAGCTGACGCTCCAGCGCGACGAGGAGCGAGCCGTCCGAGGCGGGGGCGCCGTCCCACGCGCTCGTCCCCGCACTTCCGACTTCGATGTCTTCACGCCCGCGACTGATCGCCTCGCGGCGAGCGATCACTTCGGCGAGTGGCGAGCGACAGGTGTTGCCGGTACAAACGAAGAGCAGCTTCACGATTCCCCAGCTTCGGGTCACGGGCGGCAGACGCCCCATGCCGAAAATTAGTCGGCGACGTGGGCGAACGCATTCACCCGAACGGCGGAGCGCGCGATGGCGCCCGTCGCTAGAACTCTCCCACCAGGTCCGGCGCACTCTCCCGAAGCACCGTCGACGGGATCGCTCCCGGACGAATGACGCGCGGACGCGACCCGGTGCAATCGACGACGGTCGACGGCGGCGACGGTTCGAGGCGCCCGCCATCCAGGACGCGCATCGTCCCCTGCGTGATTTCCCCCTGCCACGCCTGCACGACTTCCCCCGCCGTCATCGCTGGTGGCCGCCGCGGGCGATTGGCCGACGTGGAGGTGATGGGATCGCCGTACGCCTGGAGGAGGCGCTGCAATCCGACGTGCGAGGTCCAACGCACGGCGATTCCTCCTTCGGGGCCGCGCAGGCGCGCTGGAACACGGCGTTCGCCTCCCGTGAGCACGAGCGTGAGCGGTCCGGGCCAGTGCCGCGCGGCGAGGCGCGAGGCGACGCTCGTCAGACGCAGGTCGAGTCGCGCGAGCATCTCGCTCCCATTGATCAGGAGCAGGAAGGGCTTGGCCGGCGGACGATGCTTGAGTCGCACGAGCGTCTCCACGGCCGCGTGGTCCACGGCGGTGCCGAAGCCGTAGACCGTCTCGGTGGGATAGGCGAGGACGCCACGCTCTTGCAGGTGACGGATCGTTCCGTTGAGCGACGCCTCGACCTCGGGCGGCGACCAGAACGGAACGGAGAACGACGCCAGCGTCACTCGGCGAGCGCGGCGAGTGCGTCGGCGCGCGCGAAGTCGCCCTCTTCCGTCACCTTGAGGGCGCGCTCGCTCCCGCGCACCACCACCACGGGGGCGCCGATGCGTTCGCAGAGCGCCGCGTCATCGGTCGCTCCGACACCAGCTCGGCGCGCCTCGAGGTGTGCGCGCTCGATCATGTCGCGCGGGAACGCCTGGGGGGTCTGTGCGCGCCAGAGGCGCGCGCGATCGACGGTGCGCACGATGCGCCCGTCGTCGTCCACTTCCTTGAGCGTGTCGACCACGGGGAGCGCGGCGATCGCGCCGGTCCCCGCGCGCGCCTGGCGGATGACCGCATCGATCGTCGAATCGGTCACCAGCGGGCGCGCGGCATCGTGCACGACGACGATCTCCACTTCGGGCTCGAGGTCTTCGATCCCGTTCCAGACACTATCGCCGCGCTCGCGCCCACCGACGGAGACGAGCAGGCGGTCGACGTCGCACTGGAAGATCCACGGCGGCGGATCGCCGGCCATGGAGCGCGGAAGGACGGCGATCACCTGCGCCACGTCGGCACGACGATGGAAGGCCTGGATCGAGTGCAGGAGCATCGGCTTTCCGGCGACCCAGCGAAACTGCTTGAGCTCATTGCTCCCCGTGCGCGTCCCGCTCCCTGCGGCGACGATGATGACCCCTACATCGCGCCTGCCGGTCGCGTCGGGACGAAGCTCGGGAGGAGTCGTCTCGCGTGACAGGTGCCCCGGCGCACGCTCCACCGGCGTACCGTCGTGCGAGTCGCCGTGCGCCCCGTGTGCGTCGTGGCTCACGAGAAGAGCTCCTTGAACAGGCGGTCGATCGACGACACGCCGATCACGCGCACGCCGTCGGGGGTACGCTTCGGGCGCCCGCGCTCCGACAGGAAGACGGTGCGGAATCCGAGTTGCGCCGCCTCGGCCAACCGACGCTCCGATTGGGAGACGGGGCGCACTTCTCCCCCGAGCCCTACCTCCCCGATGCAGACCGCATCAGCCGGGAGCGGGCGATCGTAGATGCTCGAGGCGAGGGCGGCCGCGACGGCGAGGTCGCCGGCCGGCTCCTGCATGCGGAGCCCACCGACCACGTTGAGGAAGACGTCGAGCTGCGCGCACGACAAGCCGGCGCGCTTGTCGAGGACCGCCAGGAGCAATGCGAGGCGGCGCCCATCGAATCCGGTGGCGACGCGCTGCGGCGTTCCGAAGCCCGCCTTCGCGGCGAGCGCCTGCACCTCGACGAGGACCGGGCGCGTTCCTTCGAGCAAGGCGGTGACCGCGCTCCCCGACACGCGTTCCTCGCGATCGCCGAGGAAGAGCGCCGAGGGATTGTCGACGCCGCGCAGTCCATCGCCCGTCATGCGAAAGACGCCGATTTCGTCTACCGATCCGAAGCGATTCTTGGTGGCGCGCAATACCCGGTGATCCCCTGTCCCTTCTCCCTCGAAGTACAGCACCGTGTCGACGATGTGCTCGAGCGTCTTGGGGCCGGCGATTCCCCCGCCCTTGGTCACATGCCCCACGACGATCACCGTTGCACCCGACGACTTGGCAAAGCGCATGAGGCGCGCTGCGCATTCGCGCACCTGACCCACATTTCCGGGGGCGCCCTCGAGCTCCTCGGTCGCGGTGGTCTGGATCGAGTCGACGACCATCACCGCGGGTCGCTGCGCGGCTGCCACCTCGAGGATCTGTTCGAGCGATGTCTCGCAGAGGAGTTGCACCTGGTCGCCGTCGCCCAGCCGTTCGGCGCGCAGCTTGACCTGCAGCGGCGATTCCTCGCCCGAGACGTACAACACGTCGGTCCCCGCACCGGTGAGCGCGGCCGCCACCTGCAGGAGGAGCGTCGACTTGCCGATCCCGGGCTCTCCGCCGACGAGGACCATCGATCCCGGGACGATTCCGCCGCCGAGCACGAAGTCCAACTCGGAAATGCCAGACGACAGGCGCGCCGTACGCGCCGAGCGCACGTCGCGCAGGCGCTGCACGGCGGGCGCCCCCCCGGCCGGGCGAGATGCCGATCGGAGCGCCGCAGCCCCCTTCGTGGCCGCGACCGCGACTTCCTCGGCGAGCGTGTTCCACTCCCCGCACGCGTCGCACCGGCCCGCCCACTTCGGGTGGTCGGCTCCACACTCCGTGCACCGATAGACCGTGCGCGTGCGCGTCGCCATCACTCTTGTCGCTGCGAGTAGTTGTCGAAGCGTGTGTACTTCTTGTGGAAGAACATCCGCACGGTATCGGTCGGGCCGTTGCGCTGCTTGCCGATGATCACTTCGGCGAGACCGTCGAGCGGCGTTCCGTCGGCGAGCCGGCGCGGTTCGCCGCGCTCATCGTGCGCCCCCTCGTAGTACTCGGGGCGATAGAGGAACATGACGACGTCGGCGTCCTGCTCGATCGCCCCCGACTCACGCAGGTCCGAGAGCTGCGGGCGCTTGTTCTCGCCGGTGCGCTGCTCCGGGCCGCGCGAAAGCTGCGAGAGACAAACGACCGGGACCTCCAGCTCTCGCGCGAGGATCTTGAGCGAGCGCGAGATGTAGCTCACTTCCTGCTGGCGACTTTCAGAATCGGCCGGCCCCTGGATGAGCTGCAGGTAGTCGATGATGATCAGCCCGACGTTGTTCTCTGCCTTGAGGCGGCGCGAGCGCGAACGGATCTCGAGTACCGAGAGTCCCGGCGTGTCGTCGATCCAGATCGGCAGCGTTCCGAGGATCCCCGATGCCTTGGCGAGGTTGCGGAAGTCGTCGTCGGTCAGGCGCCCGCTGCGAAGCTTTTGGGCATCGACCCATCCCTCGGCGGCGAGCATGCGGGTGACCAACTGCTCCTTCGCCATTTCGAGCGAGAAGAGCGCCACCGCGGTCTTGCCGTAGTAGGCGGCGTTCTGCGCGACGTTGAGCACGAACGCCGTCTTTCCCATCGAAGGGCGCGCGGCGACGATCGTCAGTTCGGAGGGCTGGAAGCCGAGCGTGAGCTTGTCGAGATCGGCGAACCCGGACGGGACGCCGGTGACCGCCTCGCCGTGCCGGCTCAGCTCCTCGATCTTTTCCATCGCCTGCCAGAGGAGTTCCTTGATGCGGTGGAACCCCTCCGACTTGCGCGACTGGTTGATCTGGAAGATCCGTTGCTCGGCGGCATCGAGGAGGTCGTGCGACGTCGACTTCCCTTCGTACGCCGCGGTGATGATCTCGGTGGAGGTCTCGATGAGCCGGCGCACCAGCGCCTTCTCGCGAATGATCTTGGCGTGGTACTCGACGTTGGCCGAGGTGGGAACGGCGTCGACGAGCTGCCCGAGATAGTCCTTGCCGCCGCTCGCTTCCAGTTCGCCGCGGAGCGAGAGCTCGTCGGCGAGGGTGAGGACGTCGACGACCGAGCCACGCTCGTTGAGGGCGAGGATGGCGCGGAAGAGGCGACGGTGCGCCTCGCGGTAGAACATGCTGTCGTCGACGAATTCGATCGCACGCACGATCGCGTTGCGATCCATCATCATCGCCGAGATCACCGCCTGCTCGGCATCCTCCGCGTAGGGAGGGCGCCGGTCGCGGAACGGATCACGAGCCGCGGGCGCGATCGAAGAGTCGTCGAGCAAGCTGGACATCTTCCCAGGTGGGGCGCTTCCACGAGGGATTGCGTAGCAGCGCGGCCGGGTGGTAGGTGACGATCAGGGGGACACCGTAGTAGCGGTGGATCCGTCCGCGCAGTCTGCCGATCGGCTCCTTGGTCTGCAATAGTGTTTGCGCCGCAAAAGTGCCGAGGGCGACGATCACCTTCGGGGCGAGGAGCTCGATCTGCCTAACGAGGTACGGCGAGCAGGCCGCCACTTCGTCGGGGGTCGGGTTACGGTTTCCCGGTGGTCGGTGCTTGAGGACGTTGCAGATGAAGACGTCCTCGCGCGTGAGCTGGATGGCGCCGAGGATCTTGGTGAGGAGCTGGCCAGCGGCTCCCACGAACGGGAGCCCCTGTTCGTCCTCGGTCGCTCCCGGCGCCTCGCCGACGCAGACAAAATCGGCGTGCGGGTTTCCGTGCCCGGGGACGGCGTTCTTCGCCGTGGCGTGGAGCGAGCAGAGGGTGCACGCCCGCGTTGCGGCTGCGATGTCGTCGAGGGTGGCGTAGGGGGAGCTCGGTCCGCCGAACAGCTCGTGCGCCGGCGACCCGACGACGATGCCGGCCGGCACGTGTTCGAGCGGCATCGTGGCGTGCGATGCGTCGCGCGCGCCCGAGTCGCCACCTCCGCCGGGGCGTCCCTCGCGCACTGGCTCCTCCGGCGCGCGTGAAGGCGCTTCCGCGCCTGCGGTCGCACTCGCGGCGCGAGCCGGAGGTGCCGACGGCGCTGGCGCGCGTTCGGTGTCGGAGCGAGGAGGCTCCTCGCGCGGTGTCTCCCCGCGCAACGGCTGCGAACGAGGCGCTGATCGATCCTTGGCCACTGACCCTTCCTTGTCGGCGTCGAGGGCGCGCAGCGCCGAGCGCCAGTCGCCCGGGGCGTCATCGGATCCCGGACTTCTGCGCGCGCCCTCGGCGGGCGATGCGGACGACTCGCGCGCGACGCGCGGCTCACCTACGTCGCGCTCGACGTCGCGCCCGCGGGACATTGCAGCTGGCGCATCGGACGTCGCGCGTGCCGGCGATGCCCCGCGCGCTGTCGCGGCGCCCAGGAGGCGCATCACGTCATCGACGTCCATCGAGTCGAGCACCAGCTCCGACTCGCCGGCGTCGCGCCGCTGCTCGAGATAGAGGCGCAACCGCTCCTTAGCGTCCACGCAGCAGCTCCTCGAGCCGGTCGATGATGTGGTTGGCGACGTCGCGCTTGCTGAGCAGGGGGAGCGCATCGTGCGCGCCGCCAGGCGCAAGGAGCGTCACACGGTTGGTCTCCACCTCGAAGCCGGCGCCAGGCTCGCGCGCATCGTTCACCACGATCAGGTCGAGCCCCTTCCGCTCGAGCTTCTCGTGGGCGTGGGCGAGGATGTTGTCGGTCTCGAGGGCAAAGCCGATCGTGACGACGCGTCCGGCTCTCAACTCGCGCGTCTCCTGCAGGATGTCGGGAGTCGGGACGAGTGCGACGGCGTCGGGTGCCGAAGACTTCTTGATCTTTCCTTGCGCTACCTCGGCCGGACGGAAGTCGGCAGGGGCGGCGGCCATCACCAGGGCATCGGCGCCACCGAGTTCACGCTGCACAGCGGCGAGCATGTCGGCGGTGCTCTCGACTCGCTCCACCGGAAAGGTGGTGGGGAGTGGGATGCTCACCGGTCCAACGATGAGTTGCACCGAGGCGCCGCGCTGCCACGCGGCCTCCGCGATCGCGACGCCCATGCGCCCGCTGCTGCGGTTGGAGAGGAAGCGCACCGGGTCCATCGCCTCGCGCGTCGGCCCGGCCGTGACGACCACACGGCGCCCCGCGAGTGTCGACGCCGCCTCGAGGCGCGGGGCGGCGTGTGCGAGGATCGTCTCGGGCTCGGGCATGCGCCCGGGGCCACTCCCCTCCCCGACCGCGAGGTCTCCGCTCTCAGGGTCGAGCACGTGATAGCCGAGCGAGCGCAGGTGCGCGACGTTTCGCGCCGTTTGGGGGTGCCCCCACATGCGATCGTTCATCGCGGGGACGAGGAGCACCGGCGCCGGCGTCGCGAGGAGGATCGCCGAGAGGAGCTCTCCCGCGGTCCCCTGCGCGGCCTGCGCGAGGAAGTCGGCGGTCGCCGGCGCGACGATCACGAGGTGCGCCGCTCTCGCGAGTTTGATGTGATCGAGCGCGTGTCCGGACGCGATGAGCGCCGAATGCACCGGGCGCCCGGTGAGCGCCTCGAACGTCACCGCCCCAACGAACTCCTGCGCCGAGCGCGTCAGGACAACGTCGACTTCGGCGCCGGCCTGCGTGAGCAAGCGCGCCAGCGCCACACTCTTGTAGCTGGCGATCCCTCCCGTTACCCCGAGGAGGATCCTGCGCCCGGCAAAGGGACGAACGGGACTACTCCGACTTGCGGCGCGGAATGACCTTGTATTCGACGTCGCCGCGCGCGAGCTCTTCCATCGCACGCGTCGTCAGCTTCTTCTCGCGCCCGGTCGGAAGGAGGTTCTTCGGAAGGTCGTTGAGCACGCGGGCGTACTTCGCCGCGACCAGCACGCCGAGGTACTTGTTGGCGTCGGCCGTCGAGATCTCGTCAGGTGTAAAGACTCGCATGGGATGTCAGGTCGCTCGTGAATACGTCGTGATTTCGCGGTCCAGCCCATCCACGAGCTGCCGCACCCGGTCTACCAGCAGCGGCACCCGGCGGTGCCGCACCGTTTCTGCATCGATGATCGACGAGACCTGCGCACACGCCAGATCGAGATCGTCGTTTACCACCACGTACTGATATTGGTCGACGGCGGCGAGTTCGTCCCGTGCTCCGATCAGGCGCCGCAGCACGGCCTCGCGCGATTCGGTCTTCCGCCCAGTCAATCGCCCCATCAGCGTTTCGGCGGACGGCGGCAGGAGGAAGACTAACACCGATTCGGGGTATGCGACCACGAATTGGCGCGCTCCCTGGATGTCGATGTCCATGACCACGTGCCGCCCGTCGGCAAAGACGCGATCCACCTCGCTGCGCAACGTCCCGTACATGTTGCCGTGGACCTCGGCCGACTCGGCGAACTCCCCCTGGGCGCGGCGCGTGGTGAACTCGTCGCGGCTCAGGAAGTGATAGTCGACCCCGGCGCGCTCGCCCACGCGGGGCGCCCGCGTGGTGCAGGAGATCGAGTATCCCAGGTCGTCGCGCTGTTCGAGAAGCATCCGGGCGATCGTCGTCTTTCCGCCTCCGGAGGGCGACGAAAGGATCAGCGGAAACGGGTTCACTCGAGGTTCTCCACCTGCTCGCGAATCCGCTCCAGCTCCTCCTTGATCGTCACCACGTCGGCGAGCATCGGGGCGTCGTTCGCCTTGCTCCCCGTCGTATTCGCCTCGCGCAGCATCTCCTGCAGGAGGAATCCGAGGCGCTTCCCAACGGGCTCCCCGTCGCCCCGCGCGAGCGTCTCGCGGAACGTGGCGTTGTGGGAGTTGAAGCGCGAAAGCTCCTCCTGCACGTCGAGCCGGTCGGCAAGGAGGGCGATCTCCATGGCAATACGCTGTTCGTCGATGGCGACGCCTTCGGTCAGCTCCTGCACCGCCAGACGCAGACGGGCGCGCTGCTCCTGCAATCGCTCCGGCGCCCGCGCAGCGATACGCACCAGCGCCTCCTCGATGATCGAGAGCCTTTCCAGCAGGTAGGTCGCGAGGCGCGCTCCCTCGGCTTCGCGTGCCTCACTGAGGGCGGTGGCGGACGCATCGACGATGGCCACAAGCTCGCGCGCGTCCCCTTCACCCTCACTGGTCTCGCTCGCGGCCGACATGACGTCGGGCATGCGGAGCACCGTGGCGATGTCGATTGCCCCGTCGAGATCGTAGCGCTTTTGCAGCGCACGCAACAACTCGACGGATGCCGCAAAGCGTGCTTCGTCGATCGACAACGCGGAACTGCCGGTGCGATCGAAACGTGCGGTGAGCGAAACGTGGCCGCGCGAGATCCGCTTGCGGAGCGCCTCACGCACCTCGCCTTCCCAGCGTGAGAGCTCGACCGGGAGGCGCAGCGTCGCGTTGAAGAACCGGTGATTGACGGCGCGCAGCTCGACGGCGACGCGCGAGGCGCCCACCGTCCCTTCGGCCGCTCCATACCCGGTCATGCTACGTATCATAAGAAGCCGCGTAACCTATTGTCCCGCAACAACCTTGTCAATTGAAGAAATACCAGCGTACCCCGTAGTACTGCACCGGCCGATGCATGAAAAAGCCGGGGACCTGCTGGTACTGCTCGTTGAGGAGATTGCGGAACTGGTAGGTCAGGGTGGCCTGCAGGAGACGAATCTCCAGCTGCGCGTTGATCGTGCGGTACTGCCCCGACTGCAGCACTTCGTCGCCGACCGGGAAGTACGCCTGCGTGCGGTACTCGTGCGTGACCGCGAAGAGCACGTTGAAGTGCCCGCTCGGGAAGCGGGAGAGCCAGGCGGTGTTCACGTACAGCTGCGCGCGCGTCTGATACGCCGGCCGGAACAGCCCCGCCGAATCCCACTTCATCGCAGTCGCGTCGAAGCCGACGTCCTTCCAGACCTTGCCGCGCAACGAAACGAACGTCCCTCCTGCCGCTCC
>CAZWVG010000191.1:0-11041 GCA_964637355.1 uncultured Gemmatimonadaceae bacterium | reverse complement strand
GGGAGGAGCTTGAGGAAGCCGGCGAAGATCGTCCCACGCCGCGCCTCGCTCAGGTCCTTGGCCGCCAGCACGCGCTGCACGATGAACTGGTCGGTACACCAGTACCAGACCGCGAGGATCGGCGCGCCGAACAGGATCCCGGTCCACGGAAAATCGGGGTCCGACATGGGGCGCCACAGCGAGAAGAAGCTCGGCTCCACCTGCGCGGTGAGCGCATCCCATCCGCCTAACGCGGTGAGCCCGATGAGCGTCACCGTGATGGCCCCGCCGATCAGCACGAACATCTGCATGAGGTCCGTGTAGAGCACCGCCCGCAATCCGCCGAAGATGGTGTAGATCCCGGTGATCACCACCACCACGAGCGCGCCGGTCCAGAAGTTGATCCCCATCAGCGCCTCGAAGACGATCCCGCCAGCCGCAATCGTCACCGAGATCTTGGTGAGCACATAGGCGATGATGGAAATGATCGCCAGATACCACCGCGCCCCCGACGAGTAACGCCGCTCGAGGAATTCGGGCATGGTGAAGACGCCGCTCGACAGGTAGAACGGGACGAAGATCCAGCCAAGCACCAACAGGATCAGCGAGGCGAGGATCTCGAACTGCCCCACCGCCACCCCGCTCGCCGCTCCGGTCCCGGCGAGCCCCACCAGGTGTTCGGAGCCGATGTTTGAGGCGAACAGCGACCCACCGATGATGAACCAGCCGGAGTCGCGTCCAGCGAGGAAGTAGCCGGTCGATGTCTCGCCCTGCTTTCGCTCACGGATGCCGGCGACGATCGCGACGCCGAAGGTGAGGGCGAAATAGACGAAGACAACGAGCCAGTCCAGCGTCGCGAGAGTGCCTGTCACGGGAGGGGGAGTGAGAGGAAGGAGATTGGACAAACAGCAACCGAATCGGGGAATGCGCCAGAGCCTTCGCGCACTTGCAGCAGGGGCAAATCAGCGGGCGTTCTGCGGGGGCGAATCGACCGGTCCGCGAGAAGTCGCGCCGAGCGCGCGCGTACGACTCGCACGCGACGAAACGAACGACAGCAGCGCCATCAGAACCGAGAAGCCAAGGAGGACCATCCCCCAGCGCAGGTTCACGTTTACGCCCCCCGAGGGGATGTAGACCTGCTCGTCGTTCCGCGTCGCCTGGCCGAATCCCACGAGCAGTATTCCGAGGATCGCGAACAGTGCAGCGAGCGCTCGGCGCACATCGAACGCAGCGACGTTCGCGGGGGAGTCGAGTTCTCGTCGCATCAGCGGTACCTGAAGGTGAGGACGAACGCCGCGAGGAGCACGAGCGCAGCGATCACCGCGGGGCGCTCCCACAAGGGCACTGGGTTGTCATCGCGGAGCATGCCACGCGAAAAGACGGTTCGCTCGAGATCGGCCGGCGCCCGCGGACGGGTGAAGAGGCTCACGGCGATGGTCACCAGCAGCGCTGCCACCAAAGCGACGATCGCCGTCCAGAGGCGCTGTGCGAGCGGCGTGTAGTATGGGAAGACGATGGCGATGAAGCCGCCGCCGAGCCCTGGGACGGCCCCACGCGAGAACGAGAGCGCGTGGTGGGTGACGGCCGCGAGCATCCCTGCCAGAAGCCCCGCAAACGCCCCGTGCGCAGCGATCCGGCGCCAGGACATCCCGAGTACCAGCACGGCGAAGATCGGGACGTTGACGACCGCCAGGAGGAGCGTGAGGACGTCGACGAGGCTCCCGATGCCGCCAACCGCGTAGGCCCCGGTGCCGGTCGCGCGCGCGCCCACGGCACTCGCCGTGAACGCGCGCACGAGGTAGGCGAAGGCGACGGCGAGAGCGATCCCAATGATGGTCGTTCGCCGCGCAGCGCGAAGCTCTGCGGCGCCGCCATCCGTCGCACCTGCCGCGCCCACCGAGCGCCTCAGGTCCCAGCCGAGGACCGCGTTGAACGTCGTGAGGTTGGCGGCGAGCCCCGCCGTGCAGGCGGCCAGCAGGGCCGCAACCGCCAGCCCGAGCATCCCCGCCGGATAGAGCGTGGAGATGAGCTTGGGGGTCGCGATCCCGAAGTCGAGGAGGGTGCGCCCCGCTCCATCGAGCAGCGCCGTGCCGTCAGCTGCAGTTCGCGCCGGGATGAGCCCCTGCGGCATCCCGCCGTACGGCGTCCCGGCCTCGCCGCCGCCGAGCATGCGGGCCAGCGCGCCGGGAATCACCAGCAGCGCGGGGAGGAGGAGCATGGGGATCGCCGCGATCAGCGGGGCTCGGCGCGCGCCGGCAGCGGAGTCGGCACTAACCGCGCGCTGCATGACGCGCATGTCGGCGCACCATGTGCCGAAGGCGAGCGCGCCCCCGATGCCGGCGATGAGGGCGAGATGGGTGATCCCGAACGAGTTGGTGAGCGGGTGCCCCATCCCCTTCCAGAGCGACGTATAGATCGCCGGCGGGATCATCGAGTTGATCGCCGACTGCGTGAGGCGATGGATGAGGAGCTTCCACCCGTCGGTCGCGGCAAAGCCAACGAGGAGGAGCGGAGCAAGCCCGAACGCGACGAGGGCGAACTGCAGCACGCCGGCATAGATGGTCGCACGCAGCCCGCCGGCGAGGACGCAGGCCGTCGCGACCACCGCGGCGAGCGCAACGCCTCCCCAGAACGGCCAATCGAGGAGGAGATGCAATACCGTCCCCGCCACGTGCAACGCGATCCCGCCCGTGACCACCGAGGCAACGGCGTAGGCGATCGCCGAGAGCGTGCGGCTCCGGTCGTCGAAGCGGAGCCCGAGATACTCGGGGATGGTCCTCGCCCCCGCGCTCCGGTACACCGGGACCATGAAGAGGGCGAGGAAGACCATCGCCGGAATCGCGCCCAACCAGAAGAAGTGCGCCGCGGCGAAGCCGTACATCGCGCCGGCCGCCCCCATCCCGACGATCTCCGGCAATCCGATGTTTGCCGCGAGTAGCCCGACCCCGGCGACCCACCCGGGAAGCGTGCGAGTCCCGAGCGTGAAGTCGCGCGCATTGCGCGCCACACCGCGCACGAGCCATCCGACGCCGACTATCGTCGCCAGCGCGAAGAAAAGGATGAGCGCATCGATGAGCGAGAAGTGCGGCGCGCTCATCGTTCGCCGGGCGTGGTGGAAGGGCGGCTGCGCGCGCCGGCAACCGCCGACTTGGCGCCTGACGTACGAGCGGCCAGGAGTTCGAGCGTGTCGTTGTTGCGGGCGACCGCGATCGCCACGCGCCCGTTTGCCTGCCGCACCGCCTTCAAGTCGCGCACTTCTCCCTCGAGATCCACCCCGCTCGCCTGCATGCTCACGGCAGTGAACGTCCCATCTCCCTTGCCGCGCAACAGGAGCCCAAACCCTGCGTCGTAGCGCCCGTACATCGGCTGCACGCCATAGATGTTGCCGCCTAACAGGAGATCCATCTTTCCATCGCCATCGAAGTCACGCGCCAGCGATGCGTACGCGGGGAAGAACTGCGCCTCCGGGGGGAGCGGGGCGATCGTGAAGCCCTTCCCCGTCCCCAGCGCGATCGCCGACGCGAACGTCTTCGCCTCGAGCACCTTCGCCTTGGCCAGCTCCTGCGACGGGAGGATGTCCTCGATGCGCGCAGCGCCGAACGACTTGTATGAGGGATACTTCTGCCTGAGCGGGGGCATGAGGCGCGCGAAATCGTCGCGCCCCGGCACAGGATAGCTCACCCCGTCCTTGTAGAAGGTGATGATCTGCTTGAGCGACCCGGTGGCGAAGAAGTCGCCGACGTACATGCGCGCCGGTTCGGCGGCCGAGGCGCGCAGGTACGAGTTGAGCCCGAGGTTGCCGAGGACGAGGTCGGGGCGGCCGTCACCGTTGAGATCCGCGACCGAGACGGAATTCCACCACCCTTCGCTCCCCTCCATCCCCGTTTCCCTGGTGCGCTCGACGAACTTCCCTGCTTCCTGGTGGTAGATCCGCACCGGCATCCACTCCCCGCCCATCACGAGGTCGAGCTTTCCGTCGCCGTCGTAGTCGACCCACGCCGCCGAGGCGACCATCCCGGCCTCGCCCATCCCGCCGCCGATCGAGTCGGTGACGTCGCGGAAGTGTCCGAGCCCGTCGTTATGCAGCAGGTGGCTCTTCGGGGACTCGCCATACCGCCGCGACACCACTCGGCTCCCCACGAACAGGTCGATCGCACCGTCGCCGTCGAAGTCGCCGGCAACGACACAGCTCCCGTTCTCGTGAAACGCGGGGAGCGCGTTGGGCGACCTGGTGAAGTTCCCGCGCCCGTCGTTGAGATACAGGCGATCGTCGAGCTGCGGCATGTCGCCCCAGAACTCGTTCCCCGCGCTCACCACATAGAGATCGAGATCGCCGTCGCCGTCGGCGTCAAAGAAGGTGGCGTCCACATCTTCGGGGATCGAATCGCCGGCAAACGCCGGTTGGAGGGCCGCCCGGAACGAGCCGTCGCGTTGCTGCAGGAGGAGTGTCCCCTTCTGCCACTTGGCACCGCCGACGTACAGATCGTCGAGCCCGTCGCCATTCACGTCGCCGCTCGCCAGCGCCGGCCCCTCGGTGGAGAGGCGCTGCGGCATGAGCGGTTCGCGGTCGTAGTCGAGGAAGTCGTTCTCCAGGTGGCGCACGGTGGTGCGCATCGAGGCGGTGACGTTCTCGAGGAGCGGCGTCGGGGGCGCAGCCGGGGCAGCGGACGTGGTCGCCGAGTCGTGAAATAGCGTGACGGTCCCGCCGAGTTGCACCTGACGGATTACCTGCCGGCGGCGGTCGGGCCAGGTGACGACCAGCGAGTCGGCGACGGTCGCCTTTCCCACCCCGAAGTGGAGCTTGGGATCGACCGAGGAGAGGAAGCCGCGGGTGAGCATCTGCTGCGCGACCTGTGTGGTGTCGCCGATGGTGAGGGCGACGCGCGCGCCGATCCCCGTGGTGTTTGCCCCGCTCCCCACGAGGCGTACCGAGAGCGAGCGATTCCCCGTGCGCTCGTGCGACCGGTTGCGATAGATCGACGCCGGCGCGTTGACGTTGTTCACCACGAGGTCGAGCTGCCCGCTGTTCGTCAGGTCGACGTAGGCGGCGCCGTTGGAGAACCCCTCGTCGGCAAGCCCCCATTCCTTCGCACGATCGGTGAACCGATAGGCGCCATCGTTATGGAAGGCGACGTTCGGCAGCGCGATACTCGGCATGCTGTCGAGAAGCGCCAGGTCCTGCTTCTTCACCCCCGTGGCGAGCGACGCCTGTACCGCGTCGTTCCCGACATAGTTGATGTAGTCCAGATCGTTCGGGCGGCGGTAGATCCCGTTCGTGATGTAGACATCCTTGCGTCCGTCGTCGTCGAGATCGGCGATGAGCGCCGACCAGCTCCAGTCGGTCGCGGCGATCCCCGCCTGCCACCCGATCTCGCTGAACTTCATCCCCCCGCGGTTCAGCTGCAACGTGTTGCGGGCGTATTGCGGCCAGTAGCCGGCGCGCACGCGCAGGTCGAAGAGATTGAACCCCTCGGTGCTCGCCGACGACTTGAGGACGTCCTCCCGACGCGGGAGCATGTCGAGGACGGCGATGTCCGGCAGGCCATCGTTGTCGATGTCGGCCGCATCCACCCCCATCGAGAATCGCGACGTGTGCTTCGTCGCGGTCGCGATCGACTCGGTGAAGGTCCCGTCGCAGTTGTTGTGGTAGAGGTAGTCGTTCTCCTGGAAGTCGTTCGAGATGTAGAGATCGATGCACCCGTCGAGGTCCAGATCGACCGCGGCGACGCCGAGTCCGTAGCCTTCGACCCCCTGGTAGATCCCGGCGGCCGCGCTCACGTCGGTGAAGTGTCCGCCATCGTTCCGGAACAACACGTCGCCAGCAGTCGGATGTGGCACTCGGCGGAGCGCGGGACTCCCGATCGACCGCTCGGTGTGCGTCGAGTGGTTGAGGAGGTACATGTCCAGGTCGCCGTCGTTGTCGTAGTCGAAAAAGACGACCTGCGTGGCGTAGCCGACGTGGCCAAGCCCGTACTCCTCGGTACGATCGGTGAAGGTCCCGTCGCCATTGTTGATGTAGAGGACGTTTTTGCCGTGCGAGTCGAGGTACGACACGCCCGAAGCGTACAGATCGAGCTTTCCGTCGCCATTGACGTCGGCCATCGCGACGCCGGTCTTCCAGCCATCGGGACCGGCAACCCCCGCCTTGTCGGTGATGTCCTCGAAGCGGTAGTTCCCGAGGTTCCTGTAGAGGCGGTTCTTCCCGAGGTTGGAGGAGAAGTACAGGTCGGGGAGGGAGTCGCCGTCGATATCGCCAGCCGCAACGCCGGCGCCGTTGTAGTAGTACAGGTAATTGAGGATGTTGAAGCGCGGCTCGCGCGGGAGCTCGTTGGCGAAGGTGACGCCGGTCGACTTGGGATCGAGGCGCTCGAAGAGCGCGGGGGGAGTGGCGGGCGCGCGAGAGCAGGCGGCGAGCGTTGCCAGCGCGCAGCCAGACGCGAATGCGATCGAGCGCAATGCGCTCACCGCGATGCGGGCACCATGCGCGCCGTCTGCGGCGCCGCCCCGTCCGCCTGCGTACGCGCGCTCGACGTACGTCCTCCCGGTGTCCGTCCGTTGGCGTCACCCTTGCCCGGCGCGTCCGCGCGTGAGGCGAGCACCGGCGCATTCCCGCGCGTCCGCAGTCGCTCGACCACCAGCGCTCCGACCCGCTTCCCCTGCTCGCTCCCCTGCTCCACCGCGCGCCGGTAGTGGATCCCACCGTACAAGCGCGAGATCGCCGCCTCGGCGGCCGCATTGGCAAACGACGGATAGCTGCGCACGGTGAGCCCGAACTCCAGTTCGGTCGAGTCGGCGTAGGCGAAGTCCGGGCCGAACAGGTCGGTGAGGACGACCGCGGCGGCGTTCGAGATCACGCTGTGCGCGCTCGGATACTCGGGGAACGGCGGCGTCTGCAGCGTCGGCTCCCACGCCTCGTCGATGTACTTGTTGATCACCGTCTCGGGGCGCACCACTTCGCTCCGGTATTTCTCGGCCCACGCGCTGATGAAGCCATCGGCCAGTGCGACCGACGTGCGCGCGTACGCCTCGGCGGCGCGCAGCGGATCGGCTCCCGCCTTGCGCGCCGCGAGCCCCACGATCCCCATCCAGTGCCCGCCCGGGGTGATCTTCTTGGTGGCGAACATCGTGTGCCCCTGCACGTGCATCACATACGGATTGCAGTCCCAGAAGGCGAGGATCTCCTTCTGTTCGTCGGTGAGGGCGAGCTTCACGTCACGCACCTCGCGCGCCTCCTTCATGAAGGGCGATGACGCCGAGCTATCGAAGGCGTACGGGGGCGGCGGTGCGAACTGCGATCCCGAGTCCATGACGAACGGGCGCAACGTTCCCCAGTGCGGCTCCACTGCGTCCATGTAGGCCGGCGGCGTGGGGATCCAGCGCCCGGGCTGCTGCGAGACGCTGTACTTGGGGTAGCCGCGCGACTCCTTGTAGCGATCGGTCCCGGCCCAAGCGAGGATGTGGCGCGCGACGCTGTCGCCATACGCGATCGAGCTACGATAGACCTCCCGCGGAAGGCGCGCCTCGTAGCGCGCATCCATCGCCGCACGGAGCGAATCCATGCGCGCGCGCGAGAAGGTGAGCGCCTGCCCCACCGTCATGAAGGCGTGGATGCCGGCGAGCGGGTAGGAGATCGCCTCTCCCGCCGGGGGACGCGGCACCGGGTTGAGCCCGTTCACCTCTCCCGCCAGCGTGTGATACGTGCTGTCGCCCTGCCGCATCGCCTCGTAAGCGGCAATGCTCGCGTAGGCGTACACCCGACTTGCCTGCGGCGGCGAAAAGATATCGTAGACGATGACGCTGGAGAGCTGGTGCACGGCGGCGTGCAGCTGGTCGGCGTCGGAAGTGCTGGTGGTCGGCGAGGTATCCTTGGCGCGGCACGCCGACGACACCACGGCAACCGAAGCGATCAGGGCGACGACCGAGCGTCGCATGAAGGAACGAGACATGGTCACTGCTTCGGACTGTTTGACTGTGCGACCTGTGGGCGCGCCGGCCGGAAGACGAGCGGCGTGTCGTTGTTGCGGGCGACGACGAAGAGCGTGCCGTTTCGCGCGCGCATCGACTCGATGTCGCGTACCTGCCCCGGCACCTCGAAGCCGCTCGCGTGCGGGAGGAGTGGCGCGAAGCCCCCCTTTCCGTCGCCCATGAG
Organism: uncultured Gemmatimonadaceae bacterium; assembly: GCA_964637355.1. Lineage (GTDB taxonomy): Bacteria > Gemmatimonadota > Gemmatimonadetes > Gemmatimonadales > Gemmatimonadaceae > SCN-70-22. Next base: position 2,913 of record CAZWVG010000191.1, on the reverse strand, counting down.
GACGAGCCCGCGCCCCTCGCTCGCGCGCCCGATGTCGGGCTTGAAGCCATCGAAGTTGCCGGCGAGGAGAAGATCGAGGTTCCCGTCGCCATCGAGGTCGTGCGGGAGAATGCCGTAGATCGGCGCGACCTGCGCCTCCGCGGGGAGCGGGACGAGGGTGAAGTTCCCGTTCCCATCGTTGCGCAGCATGGCGCTGGCAAAGGTGTAGACCGACAGCTCGATCGCGCCGGCCCGCTCCTGGGCCGGGAAGATTTCCTCCACCGTCGCGCGCGCGTAGTCGCCGTAGTTGAGGTAGCGCGCCTTGAGCGGGGGAATCGACTTGATCAATTCGTCACGCAAGGCGATCGGGTAGCGCTTGCCATCGGTGTAGCAGGCCACGACCTGCTCTACATATCCATTGCCGTCGAAGTCCTTCACCAGCATGGTGGTCGGCGCGGTGTCGGAGGCGTGAAGGCGCGTGTTGAGTCCCAGGTTGCCGACGATGAAGTCGACGCGCCCGTCGCCGTTGAAATCTCCCTTCACGATGCGGTTCCACCACCCGTTGCTCCTGGCGAGCCCGGGAACCTTCATCGGGGAGAGCTTTCCGCCCCCGTCGTTGTGGAAGATCGTGATCGGCATCCACTCGCCGACCACGATGAGTTCCGGCCGGTTGTCGCCGTCGAGATCCTGCCAGATCGCGTCGGTGACCATTCCCTCACGCTGCAGCTCCGGGGCGAGCTGTGCGGTCACATCGGTGAAGTTCCCCTTGCCGTCGTTCTGCAGCAACGTGCTGGTAGGGGTCTCGCCGTAGTGCCACGGGACCACGCGCCCGCCGACGAAGAGATCCACGTCGCCATCGCCATCGTAGTCGATCGCCGCCGGTCTCGACCCCGACACGAACTCGAACGGAATCGACTCGGCGCGCTTGGTGAATTGCCCGCGCCCGTTGTTGATGTAGAGCCGGTCCTGGAGTCCCGACGCCATGTCGGAGAACTCGTTCCCGCCGCTCACCACGAACAGGTCGAGGTCACCGTCGCCATCGACATCGAGGAACGTGGCGCCCACATCCTCGGAGATTGCATCGGCGGCGAAGGTCGCGGCGCTCACGGGGGTCCACCCGCCGTTGGCGCGCTGCAGGAGGAGCGAGCCGGCCTGCTCCTTCGCTCCACCGATGTAGACGTCGTCGAGCCCGTCGCCGTCCACGTCGCCCACCGCCATGGCTGGCCCTTCGGTGGAGAGCATCTTGGGGATGAGGCGCTCACGGTCGAAGTCGACGAAGGAATTCTCCCGGTGTGCAAAGGGAATCGCCTGCGCAGCTGCCGCCCGCGCCACCAGCAGTCCGCCAGGCGCAACGTCTTGCGGGAGTGCCTCGGGCGCCGCCTGCGGCGCGGTTCCCTGCGCGATGACCACGCGCTGTCCGCCAGCGGTCGGGCCGAGCGCGCTCGCCCCGCCGTCGGGCCACTCGACGCGCAGCTGCGACACCGAGTCGCGCGCGCCGAGGCCGAAGGTGAGGACATAGTCCATCGATGACTGGAAGCCGCGCGTGGGGTTGACCTCCTGCATCATCGTGTCGGCGCCGGTTACAACCGTCACCCGCGCGCCGATGGCGTGGGTATTCTTCCCCTCGCCTTCCAACCGCACCTGCAGCCAACGGTTTGCCTCGGGGACCCGGTGGGCGTCGTTGCGATACACGAAGGCTTCCTCGTTGGTGTTGTTGACCACCAGGTCGGGGGCGCCGTCGCCATCGAGGTCACCGTATGCCGCACCGCTGGAGAACGACGGCGTATCCAGCCCCCACGCGGCGGCAACGTTGCTGAATGCCAGCTTTCCGTTGTTGCGGAACGCGTAGTTGGGGATGGGCGTCGACTTCATCGCGTTGATCAGCTTGAGGTAGTCGACCTTTCCGCGCGACGTTGCGTCGTCCATCGTCTCCTGGTTGGCGAGGAAGGCGATGTAATCCTGCGACGTTACGTCCTTCACCAGTCCGTTGGTGACGAAGATGTCCTTCTTCCCATCGAGATCGAGATCGGCGATGAGCGCGCTCCAGCTCCAGTCGGTGCGCGCCACCCCAGCCATCTGCCCTACATCCGTGAAGCTTCCGTCGCGGTCGTTGCGCTGCAGCATGTTGCGCATGTACTGGTGGCCATAGCCGTTCGCCACCTTCGCCTGGTACACGTCCCACCCCTCGAACGACGCCATGGTGCGCAGCCGGAATTCGTTCTCCGGCAGCATGTCGGTGGTGTAGATGTCGGGCCAGCCGTCGTTGTCGACGTCGGCCATGTCCATCCCCATCGAGAAGTACGAGTCGACGTTGGTGCTGCGATCGAGCGCCTCGTCGAACGTCCCGTCGTGCTTGTTGAGGTAGAGGTAGTCGCGCTCGAAGAAGTCGTTGGAGACGTAGATATCGGGCCACCCGTCGCGGTTCACGTCGGCGATCCCGAGCCCCAGGCCGAAGGCGATTTCGCTCCCGAAGATCCCGGCCCTGGCGCTCACGTCGGTGAAGTGCCCGCCGTCGTTTCGATAGAGCTTGTGCCCGCCGTACGGGTCGCGAACGTTGCGCGTGTTGCGCTGCCCGAACGAGCTCACCGGGCGCGGGGAGTTGTTGATCAGGAAGAGGTCGAGATCGCCGTCGCGGTCGTAGTCGAAAAACGCCGCTTGCGTCGTGTATCCCTCATCGGCGACGCCGTACTGCTCCCCTTCCTCGCGGAAGGTCGGAATGGAATCGGCGCCGACCCCCTGGTTGATCCAGAGCGTGTTGCGCCGGGCGGCCGGCTCCGCCTGGCCGGCATGCGAGAGGTAGATGTCGAGCTTTCCGTCGCCGTCGACATCGGCGAGCACCACGCCGGTCGTCCACGCGCGCTTCTTCGCGTCGAGCCCCGCCGCCGCCGTGCGAGTCTCCTGCACGTCTGCTGCATCGGGATATGGACGAATGAC
>CAZWVG010000190.1:0-11054 GCA_964637355.1 uncultured Gemmatimonadaceae bacterium | reverse complement strand
CCTCACGCAGAAGCTCGCGGCGATTCCCGGCGTCACGCGCGCCGCCGCGATGCAGGGTCTTCCCCCGGTGCGGGAGGTCAACGCGAACGACACCGACTTCGAGGGGTACGCGCCGAAGCCGGGCGATCCGCCGGCCAACGTCGACTACTATCAGGTCGCCACGGTGGGGTACCTCGAAACCATGGGGATCCGGATGGTCGACGGACGAGGGTTCCAGGCCACCGACGCTGGCGGGGGACCGGTCGCTCTCGTGAACCAGGCACTCGTCAAGCGCTTCTATCCGAACCAGAACCCGATGGGACGACGCATTCGTCCCGGCTTCGGTCCCGACACGCCGTGGTTCACCATCGTTGGTGTCGTCGCCGATGTGAAGCAAGGGGGGCTCGACGCGCCCGCGGGGACGGAAATCTACTTCGACTTCGAGCAGCTCCCGCGCGTGCTCGGCTACGTGCCGCGACAGATGAATCTCGTGCTGCAGGCCAGCCAGCCGCTTCCGGCGCTCGCCTCGAGCATTCGCACCGCGGTGACCGCCATCGACCCGACGCTCCCCATCGTGCAGCTGCGCACCATGGACGAGGTGATCGGCGACGCGCTCGTGCGCCAGCGTTTCCTCTCGCTCCTGCTCGGTCTCTTCGCCGGCGTCGCGTTGCTGCTGGCGGCGATCGGGACGTACGGCATCCTTGCCTACATGGTCGCCGAACGACAGCAGGAGATCGGGATCCGCCTCGCGCTCGGTGCGGGCGCCTCGCAAGTGGTGCAGCTGGTGCTACGTCAGGGGGCGACGATCGTTGGCATTGGGGTGGTGGTGGGGGTGACCGGCGCGTTCTTCCTCGCGCGCCTCACGCAGTCGCTCCTCTTCGGGGTCTCGCCGTTCGATCCGCTCACCTTCGTGACCGTCGTGGGCGTCATCGTGCTCGCGGCGCTGGCGGCCTGCCTCATCCCCATGCGCCGCGCCGCGCGCGTCGACGTCCTCGCCGCGGTGCGCGGCGAGTAGCCAGGAGGCGAGACGCTGATCGGGGGGCGCGGCAGGAGCGATCGTGCGCCGCTAGCCCCCCTCGACCTTCCGTTCCGCGAGCTTCCGCCGCAGCTGCAACACGTGCACGTCGGGATCCATCACCACCTTCTCAGGTGCAAACGGCGACCGGATCCTCACCGTGACCGAGTCGCCGCCGCCTAACGTGATGCGGGTGAGCGCCTGCGCGTACGGCACCTTGGCGGCGCGCGTCGTGTCGTCGGGGAACCGTTCCCCTTTCACCACCCCCACGTCGACTGGCATGCGCGCGTTCCCGACATTGCGGATCAGCGCCTCGGTCTCCCACTCACCGCCAGTTGCAAGCCTGGTCACCTTCGCACGCTCGACCTTGTACTCCAGCGTCGAGACCGTATCGAACCACTGGCGGACAAAGTCGTCGTAGCCGGCAGTGTCGGGGGCGTACGCGCGCATGTGCGCGGTGAAGTCTTCCAGGGCGGCGTGATCCTCCGTACCGCGGAACCTGGCGATGAAGTCCTTCATCCCGCGGAGCGCGTTCTCGCGCCCCATCCGCTCGGCGAGCATCCAGAACGTCCACCCGGCCTTCTCGTAGGTGACCACGCCGTCCCCCGCCTTGGAGCCGTCGATGCGATAGAGCTTGCGTTCGGCGTCGGCGCGTCGGCCGTCGCCCCAACGACTCTCGAAGCGCGTGCGCAGCTCGAGCCCGGCGCGAAAGCCCTTCTCGTGCTCCATGAGGAGCATCGTCGAGAAGTGCGCCATCCCCTCGCTCAGCAGATTGGCCCCCGGGCCGTTCCCCGGCTGCAGCATGTTCCCCCACCATTGGTGCGCGATCTCGTGTGCGCTCACCATGAAGGCGAGGTTGGTCTTCGGCTCGCTCTTCGTGAGGAAGCCGATCCCCTCCGAGAACGAGATGTTCGTCGGGAAACCCTGCGCATAACCAGCGAGTGCAGGGAACTCGGTGATCTTGAGCGTCTTCCACGGATACGTCCCGAACCACTCGCCGTACCAGCGCCGCGAAGCGTTCAGCGCCTGCAGCATCTCGTCGACGTTGTAACTGTGCGACGGATGATAGAAGAGTGCCGTCCCGTCGCCGCGCTTCACCGTGTAGCGTCCTGCCACGACATTGAACGCCATCACCGGTGCATCGGTCTGCCAGGTGACCGTATGCAGCGCACCGTGCACCGAGTCGCCGACCATCTCTCCCACGCCGTTCGCCGTGAAGTCCTTCGGGACGGTGATGCGGGTTCGCACCGTCATCGGGAGCTGGCTCCCGAAGCTCGCCGGCGTCCTCGGCCCCACGTACCAGTCGTCGGGATACTGTCGCGGTTCGTAGCGATTGTCCTTGTCGACACCGATTTCCGGGATGTAGCCGAGGTACGGGAACCAGTACGGCCCGAAGCTCGTCATCACCACGCCCGAGGGGATGAGAAACTCCATCGCCCCGCCACGCCCTTTCGTCGGCGCCGACACATCGCCGTCGTAGACGAAGCCGATGCGCACCGAGTCGCCGGCGCCTAACGGGCGCTTGAGCGTGAAGACGAACAGGTGCGATGCCGTATCGGGAGCGATCGAGTCGCCGTCGGCGGTCCACCGCATGTTGCTCCATCGCCCGACCGTCAGCGGAATGGTGCGCAGCGTCGTGTCACGGTGATTCCGGATCAGGTAGCTCCCGGCGACGTGGAAGCGCCGAGCCGCCGGCTCGATGGAGACGTCGATGTCGGCATCCTTGAGCCAGGGAAACGGCGCATCGCGCCAGGTCGCGAGGTTCTTCTTCCAGTAGTCCTTCCCGATCTTCTCGGCGGCGTTCCCGTCGGGGCCCTTGCTCACCTGTCGCGCCAGCGTGACCCACAGCAGTAGTGGCACCACGAGCCAGGGCGCTGCGTGTCGCACGGAGCGCCAGAGATTCGGCCAACTCCACGCGTGGACCATGCTCACGGTGTCGCGTTGCGCGCGCGGATAGAAGCGTGTCGCCAGGCGCCAGAACGCCACCGCCAGCGACAACCACAGGAGTCGATTGAGGACGAGCGCCGAGCGGTCGAATTCCAGCGTCCCCAGGTCGGTCCATCGCACGCCGGTCCAGAGTGCCCAGTTGGTGGGCCAGGAGAGCCGGTCGGTGATCGTGGCCCACGTCGTCACGCCCAGCGCGCCTAACGCGATCCCGTACGTCGTGTACCGGTTGCGCACGAGCGCCCACGCGGCGAAGACGAACGTCGTGAACGCGAGGAACGTCGGCAGGAAGAGGAGCCCCCAGAGGAGCGCGAAGGGGAGGAGGGAAAACGCAACCTTCTGCTGCACGAGAATGATGATCGCCGACGCGAGGAGCGCGGCGGCAGCCACGACCAGCCACACCATCGCCAGCGCGAGCAGCTTTCCGGTGAGGATCGCGCTGGTGGGGAAGGGCAGGGTGTCGTGGATGGCGTCGAGTCGCGTGGCGCGCTCGCGCTCCATGCTCTCCACGCCGTAGAAGATCAGCAGGAGCGTGACGAAGGTCGCCATCGCCTGCAGCTGGCTCGACGCGAGCTGCCCCGGCGTGAGGAGGAGTGGCGTGTCGAAGGCGCCGATGGCGGTGAGCGAGTTCCCCACCAGCTGCAACACGATGAGCGGGACGAACAGGTACAGGCCGGCTCGCGAAGCCAGCTCGCGCCCCTCGGCGCGCGCTGCGCCGATCGCGGTGGCCCACCACCCGCGCGGAGCCGGCGCCATCTGCAACGAGGCCAGCGAACTCTGGGCTGCGGCGACGACCGCCGGCGCCGGTGCGACCGCTGGTGCAGCGAGCGCTTCCCGCACGGCGGCGGCGCTCACCACGTGTGAGGCGCGGTACGTCCTCACGAAGCGGCGTATGCCGAGCCACGTGCTCCCCAACCCGATCGTGAGCCAGAAGGCGCGGTTCGCGAAGAAGAGCGCGTCGAATCCTACGCGCTGCGTGTTGTAGAACTCCGCGCCGCGATCCACCTCGAGGTACGTCTCACGCAACCAGCGTGCGGCCGCCGGGTCGAAGAACATCAGCACCCGGTTCCACGACTCGCTCAACCAGGTCGGCGACCAGTTCCAAAGGAAGAATGCCGAAATGACAAGGATCGCGATCGCCGGCGCGAAGACGAGAATCGCCCGCCGAGTCCCGGTGCCGACGCCGAATGCCACACCCGTCGTGAAGAGGATGTTGGGGACGGCGACGAGAAGCGCCGGAATGAGATAGTTCCCGAGCGAGAACGGTCCCCGCACGTCGAGCATGTTCGCGTTGGGGAGGACCGAGAGGAACAGGATCAGCGCGGTGAGGTTGAGCACGAGGACGGCGAGGAATGCTGCCGAGACGCCGCCGAACTTCCCCCACGCGTACTCCGTCGGCTGCAACGGCGTGGCGCGCAACACCTCGAGCGCGCGCGATTCGTCGTCGCGGATCACGCTGAGCCCCGCAGCTGCGGTCGCAAAGAAGGTGTAGATCGTGAAGGTGAAGACGGTCATGATCTGCGTGACCGCGAACTCCGAGGTGAGGAAGGCCTTCTTTCCTCCCACCGAGGCGTCGCCCGATCCGAGGGCGACCTGCACCACCCCCGCCGACATCCCCCAGGACAGGAAGAGGAGGAGCACCAGCAGCGTCCACACCATCGGGCGACGCAGCGTGAGCGCGAACTCGTCGCGCGCCACGACCAGGAGGCGGCGCATGCTCATGCGCCCGCCTCCTTCCAGGGGGTGCGCGCTCATGCGGTTGCCTCGGCAACCATCGGCGGCGCCTGCATGAGCAGGAAGTACGCGTCCTCCAGTGTCTCGGCGACGGGCTCGAAGCCCTCGGGGCAGCTGCCGCCTTCATCGAAGATGCGCACGCGGTTGCGCCCCTCGACGAGGACGGCCTGCGTCACGCGATGCGTGCGGCGCACCACCTCCAGCTGTTCGGGGGAGACGTCGCCTTCGAAGACCTTCCCCGCCAGCTGCATGCGGGCGTCGTGCGGCGAGGTGAGGGCGACGAGCTGCCCCGAGCGAATCACCGCGAAGCGGCGGCAGAGCACCGCCACGTCTTCCACGATGTGCGTCGAGAGGAGCACGGTGCGATCCTGCGCCAGCTCGGCGAGAAGTCGGTAGAAACGCAACCGCTCCTCGGGGTCGAGTCCCGCCGTCGGTTCGTCGACGATGACAAGGCGCGGATTGCCGGCAATCGCCTGGGCGATCCCGAGGCGCTGCCGCATCCCGCCGGAGTAGTCCTTGACCTTGCGCTTTGCGGCATGCGCGAGATTGACCCGTTCGAGGAGCTCGCCTGCGAGTGCGCGCACCCCGCGCGGCCCGGTGATCCCCTTGAGCTCCAGGAGGTACTCGAGCATCGCCTCGCCGCGGAGGTGCGGAAAGAATCCGAAGTCCTGCGGGAGGTAGCCGAGCGAGGCGCGGAGCGCATGCGTGTCGGCGAGGACGTCCTGGCCGTCGAGGTGCACCGAGCCTGCCGTCGGCTCGAGCACGCCGGCGAGGATCTTCATGAAGGTCGTCTTCCCTGCGCCGTTAGGGCCGAGCAGGCCGAACATCCCGCTGGGGATGTCGAGCGAGACTCCCTGCAGTGCGGCGACGGGGCCGGGATAGACCTTCACGAGGTTTCGGACGGAGAGCATCGGCGCGGCCTGGGTTGTGGGTGACGCGCCCAATCTCTGGCCGAATCGCGGAGAGCGCGAGTCGTTTGGGACGATGCGCCGCTTGTCGCTCCATCGCGGGCGACTGTCACGGGAGCGCGACACGACGACGTGTCGCCTGCTGGCGCCGCGCCCCCTTCACGGTATGATCCGCAATCGCACTCGTCGCCGCCGCGCCCCGTTGGCGGCGCTTCGCGCGCCCTTCTGCGCAGGAGCTTCGCCATGCTGCACGTACATGAGGAGAGGTGGCGGGCCTACCGACTCCTGTCCGCGCGCCTCATTGCGTCCGCGCGCCTCATCGCGTCCGCGCGCCTCATCGCGTCCGCGCGCCTCATCGCTGTGGTTGCGGGGATTGCCACCCTTGCTTCCGCGGGGCGCGCTCAGGGGAGTGCGACCGCGACAGCAGCGCCGATTCGCGTCGTGGTGGCGCGGCTGACGCACGATCACGTCGGTCGTGTGTGGGGGGTGAAGCACCCCGACGTGGAGATTGTCGGGATCTATGAGCCCAACTCGGCGCTGGTGGAGCGATTGTCGAAGCGCTACGGCTTCAGCCGCGACATCGTCCATGGCGACCTGCCCAGGATGCTCGACTCGCTCAAGCCCGATGCGGTGATGGCCTTTGGGTCGATTCGCGAGCACCTGGGCGTCGTCGAGGCGGCGGCGCCGCGCGGCGTGCATGTGATGGTCGAGAAGCCGCTGGCGGTGAGCGACGAGCACGCGCGCCGCATGGAGGCGTTGGCACGCAAGCATCGGATCCACGTCCTCACCAACTACGAAACGACGTGGTATCCGAGCATGCGCGCGGCGCGACAACTCACCGACGGCGACTCGGCGATCGGTCCGCTCAGAAAGCTCGTCGTACACGACGGGCATCAGGGGCCCAAGGAAATCGGCGTCTCGAACGAGTTCTTCGAGTGGTTGACCGATCCGGTGCAGAACGGCGGCGGGGCGCTCATCGACTTCGGCTGCTACGGCGCCAACCTCGTCACCTGGCTCATGCATGGCGAGGCGCCGCTCACCGTCACCGCCGTGACGCAGCAGATCAAGCCCGCCATCTACCCGCACGTCGACGACGAGGCGACGATCGTGCTGACGTATCCGCACACGCAGGCGATCGTGCAGGCGTCGTGGAACTGGCCGGTTGGGCGCAAGGACATCGAGATCTACGGCGCGTCGGGGTACGTGTTTGCGCCTGACGGAAAGGCACTCCGCGTACGCCGGACCGGTGCGAGCGTCGACGAGGCGATTACTCCGCCGCCGCGTCCGGCGCCCACGGTCGACGAGTTTCAGTACCTCGCGGCGGTGGTCCGCGGGCGCTATCGCCCGAGCGACGAAGAGCCGTCGGCGCTCGCCAACAACGTGACGGTCGTACGAATCCTCGACGCGGCGCGACGCTCGGCGGCCAGCGGGAAGACGGTGCGGCTGGTCCGTGTGCGTTAGGCGTGCGCGGCGTTGGCGCGCGAGCTATTCACTCCGCGCGCAGCGCGCGCTTGCCACGTCGTGGCTACGACGGGTCCTTCGCCCTCGTCTTGGAAACGCCGGTGAAGATGCCGATGCCGAGCAGGATCAGGCAGACGATCACCACCCACTGCTGCGAGAGGTGCATCGACACCAGCGCCCAGGCGACGCCCGCGATGAAGATGGCCGTGCCGATGAGATAGATGAGGAACGACATGCGTGATCTCCGCAGAAGAGTTGCAGGCTGCGACGAATTCGCCTGCAACATCTGCGGACCAGTCCGGAAACGCTATCGCTCGCGAGGGAGGGGCGCGCCCATAACCTGCGCGCCGTGCGCGGCCTCCGGCATGCGCGGCCCGGCGATCCCGCTGCCGGTGCCGCGTCGCGCCCGGAACGATCCGCCCGGGAGCAGCTCGAAGCCGTAGCCTTGCGCCCGCAGCGCCGGGATGATCGCCGCGACCGCCTGCACGGTCTGCGTGCGATCGCCTAACGGGTCGTAGCCGTCGCCGTCGTGGAGGAGGACGATGCTTCGGGGGGCAACGCCGCGCAGTACGCGCCGTGCGATCTCGGCGTCGCCCGGGCAGTCGGAGTCGCGGACGCCGAGCGTCCAACCGACGGTCTGCTGGCCGGCTGCGCGCACGGCGGGAGTGACGAACGGACTCCGGAAGCCGTGCGGCGCGCGGAAGTGGCGCGTCTCGGCGCCACATGCTTGAAAGATCGTCTCGCGCCCCTGCAGCACGTCGCGCCGTGCGCGGAGCGGTCCCGCCAGGTGCAAGCGGCGGTGCGCGAAGCCGTGGTTCCCCACCTGGTGCCCCTCCGCCACGATGCGACGCGCGAGCGCCGGCCAACGTGCCACGTGCCGCCCGAGGAGGAAGAACGTCGCGTGCACGTGGTGCGCGGCCAGCGTGTCGAGGAGCTGCGGCGTCGCCTCCGGATTGGGGCCGTCGTCGAAGGTGAGCGAGATGGTGCGCCCGGTCCCCGGGAGGCGCGTGAGCACGGCGCCGAAGAGCGCGCTGTTGCGATGGAACGTTCCGTAGGCCGCGGCTCCCAACACAAGAGTGCCGGCGCCGGCGAGGGTCGCGGGGAGCATCGCGCTCACGCTGCCGTCGCCGCCGACACTCCCGCCGACGCGTAGAGGGCGACGAGTTGCTGCGCCACGATGTGCCAACTGAACTGCTGCGCCCTCTCCAGCCCCCGCGCGCCGAGCCGGCGGCGCAGCGCGTCGTCGGTGAGGACGCGCACCAGGGCACGCGCCAGCTGCTCGACGTCCCCCACCGGCGTGAGGAGCGCTTCCTGTTCGTGACTGACCACGCACCGAAAGCCGTGCAGGTCCGAGCAGACGACCGGTGTCGCCGTGGCCATCGCCTCGAGCAGCGTGATCCCGAACGAGGCGCGCGTGGTCGGGCAGGCGTAGACCGAGGCCGCGGCATAGTGTGCCGCCCGCTCGCCGACCAGCGGCCCGGTGAAGACGATCCCCGTGTTGTCGCCGGCAAGGCGTCGGTAGTGCTTGCGAAGTGGCCCATCGCCGACGACCACGAGGCGCGCATTGGGCACGCTCCGCTGCACCTCGGCGAACGCCTCGAACAGCAATCCCAGGCGGTTGCGCGGGTCGAAGCGTCCCACGAAGAGGATCGTCGGGACGTCGCCGGGCATCGACGCGGGACGCGCCAGCTGCGGGCGGAACTCGTCGAGGTCGATCCCGTTAGGCACCACCTGCCAGTGCGCCCGGAAGTACCGATCATGCGCGCGGGCCGCAGCGTCCGACACCGCGATCGGGATGTCCACCCGGTCGAGGAGGCGCTGGAAGTAGCGGCGCCCCATCGCGTAGGCCAGCGACGCGGGGAACCACGTGTGCACCGTGCCCACCACCGGGACCCGCGCCTCCTCGATCGCCAGCATCGGAAGTGTAGGGTTGAGCGGGCAGTGCACGTGCACCAGGTCGTAGTTCCCGTCCCGAAGCACGCCGCGCATCCGGTCTCGCAATCCGCGCGCGACGGTGATGCGCGCCATCGACGCATTGCCGTACACGGGGACGCTGCGCCCGAGCCGGATGACGCCATCGCGATGGTCGCGCGGGTCGATGGTCGACGTGAGGATGTCGACGTGATGCCCGAGCGCGCGCAGTTCGCGCGAGAGGTAGTGCACGTGCTCGGTCACCCCGCCCAGGTGCGGATAGTAGTACTCGGAGACCATCGCGATGCGGAGCGCTCCCCCCGGCGCGTGCCCGACACGCGCCGGGAGCTGCAGGACGCTAGGAACCATCGCGCACCGCGACGGCGTCGAGCCCGGTCAGGATCCGAAATTCCGCACGCCGGTTCTGCGCGCGGCACCCCTCCGTCCCCTCGCTGCACGTCGGCTGTTCCTCCCCGAAGCTCACGATCTCGAGCCGATCCTCGGGAATGTCGCGCTGCGCAAAGAATCGCTTCACGGCTGCCGCCCGCTGCATCCCGAGCGCGAGGTTGTACTCGTCGGAGCCAAGGTCGTCGGCGTGTCCCTCGAGCCGAAGCCGCATCGACGGGTTGTCCTTGAGGATCGTCCACTTGGCCTCGAGCAGCTCGCGCGCCTGGGCCGTGAGATCGTAGCGATCGAAGCCGAAGAGCACCGCCGCCGACATCGTCCGCTCGATCGCCTCGCGACGCGCGCGTGCAGCAGCCTCGCGCTCCGCGCGCTCTCGCTCCGCACGCTCGCGCGCGAGGCGGTCGCCGTCGTCGGTCGTGGGAACTGCCGTCGGCGCCGGAACCGCCTGTGGTGCCGGCGTCTCCATCGTCTTCTTGCCGCAGGCGACGAGTGGGACGAGCACGGCGAGGGAGAGCGCTGCGGCGCGCACCGCGCGCCGGCCGCGCTCGATCGAGTGAGGGAACATGCGGATTCGAGGGTGAGGCATGGGGGGTATATTTCGCGCGCCGTACGAATCGCCCGGATTGCGCGGGGGTATCGTAGTCGCGACGTCTCAGCCGGATCTCACCCAGACCTCACCAGGCCCCAAGTGCTGCGGCTGCATTGCTTCGGAACCGCCCACGTAGCGCGCGATGGCGTGCCGCTGGACGGTGCAGCCGGTCAGCGGAGACTTCTGGCGATCCTCTCCGTGCTCGCCGCACATGGCGATGCAGGGGTCTCGCGTGACAAACTCCTCGCCCTCCTCTGGCCCGAGGGGGACCCCGATCGTTCACGCCACGCGCTCACGCAGTCGCTCTATAACCTTCGGCGAGCGCTCCGTTGCGATGACGTCATCGTCGTCGGGGCAGACCTACGCCTCAATCCGGCGCGTATCACCAGCGACGTCGCCGACTTCGATGCGGCCGTCGAGAGGCACGAACTGGAGCGCGCGGCGCAGCTTCACGTCGCCCCCTTTCTCGACGGCTTCTTTGTCGGGCAGTCGCCGGAGTTCGAGCGATGGGCCAGCGATCAGCGGAACGCGCGGGCGCTTCGCGCCTGCAGTGCGCTCGACGCGCTCGCCGATGCCGCCGATCGTTGCACCGATCACGCGACGAGTGCGGAGTGGCGCCGGCGGCGTGTGGTCATCGATCCGCTCGACACTGGCGCGGTAATGCGGCTGATGCGTGCGCTTTCTGCCGCGGGCGATGCGGGGAGCGCACATCAGCAGGGACGCCTTCACGCTCGCCGGATCGCCGACGAGTTGGGGCTCTCGCCCGGCCCGGAGTTCGAGGCACTGATGCAGCGCTTGCGTCCCGACGGATCCTCGTCGATCGACCGGCGCAGCGGACAACCGTCGCCGGACGCGCCGATCGTCGTCGCCGAACGTGCGCCCAACAAGGACACTCAGCACCTGCCGCGCGACTTCTCGACGCCTGTGCCGCAGCGGATGCTCTCCGCGCCACCTCGCCCGGCACGACGCTGGCGCTGGTTCGCCGCCGCGATCCTGCCGTTGGCCGCGGTCATCGTGATCGCCCTCGCGCTGCGCCCCTCTGCCGCGCCGGCGAAGGTGCCGGCCGCTGCGGCCACACCGCGCGTCGAAACGCAACGTCTGGTCGTCG
>CAZWVG010000189.1:0-11088 GCA_964637355.1 uncultured Gemmatimonadaceae bacterium | reverse complement strand
TGGGAGGCGAGTGGGGGGAAGGTGGGGCGCTTCGGGACGGGAGACGGGAGACGGGGGACGGGAGTGCAAACGGCGCCGCGAGGCGGCGCCGTTTGCGGTGTCGGCGTGGGTGGCTCAGGCCACTGCACAGCGCCTGCTTGGTTCAAGGCTGTCGCCGGCGCGCGAAGCGCGCCGGCACCCCCGTCTCCCGTCTCCCGTCTCCCGTCCTAAGAGAGCTCTCCAACCGCGTATCGCAGCACGGTCTGTTGAAGCACCAGCGTATACCGCGCCGCCACCAGCGCCGTCGCCGCCTGCACCTGCGTCGTGCGCGCCTGCGTCAGCTCGACCAGCGTCGCAGCGCCGGCCTGGTATCGCTCGCGCGACGCAGTCAACGCCTGCTCAGCCGACCGCTGCTGCGCCTCGGCGGCCACGAGCGTCTCGCGCGCGGCGCCCAGGTCCAACCAGGCCTTGCGCACGTCGAGCCCGACGTCGAGGCGCTGGCGCTCGAGCAATAGTCGTGCGTTCTCGGCCTGGATCGATGCCTGCTGCGTGCTGGCGCTCGCGCTCCCGCGGTCGAAGAGCGGGAGCGAGACACCCACTGCGATGCTTCCGCCGCGGCGCTGGTCGAGCTGGTCGGTGAAGTTGAACGGCGACACGCTGGAGAACGACGTGTTGTAGCCGAGCGAGAGCGAGACGGTGGGGAGGCGCGCGCCGGATGCGGCGCGCACCGAGGCCTCGGCCGCCTGCAAGCGGTCGCCCTGCGCCGCGAGGTCGGGGCGATTGGCAAGCGCCTGCGCGATCAACGAATCGAGCGGAGCCACGGGTCCGACCTCGGAGAGAGGCGGGGCAGGGAAGTCGTACGTCCCGGCAGCATCGAGTTGGAGCGTGCGCATGAGGTCGAGGCGGGCGAGTTCGACGGCGCGCTTGGCCTGCACCAGGTCGAGGTTCGCGCTGGCCACCGCGGCTTGCTGCGCATAGAGGTCGGCGATCGATCGCGTCCCGGCGTCGACGTACGCCTGGATCTGCGCCTCCAGCTCCTTCTGGGCGGCAAGCGCCTGCTCGCGCACCGCGAGCTGGTCGTTCTGGGCGATCAGCGCGACGTAGTTCGAGGCGACGGTGAAGAGCGCGGTCTGCTTCGAACGCGTCGCGTCCGCCTCGCTCGCCGAGAGCGACGATTGCGCCTGACGGATGTTCGCCACGTTGCGCAGCCCGTCGAAGACGGTCAGCGACGACGACACGCCCGCGTTCATCGACTGCGTCGACTGGTTGACGATCTGCCCGTCGTTCTGGTTGAAGTTGCGCCCGTAGTTCTGCGTCCCCTGGGTGGTGAAGCGCAGGTCGGGGAGAAGGTTGCGCTTGGCCTGCGCCACGGCGACTGCATCGCTCGCCGCCGCCGATTGCGCCTGA
This sequence comes from uncultured Gemmatimonadaceae bacterium, assembly GCA_964637355.1. GTDB lineage: Bacteria > Gemmatimonadota > Gemmatimonadetes > Gemmatimonadales > Gemmatimonadaceae > SCN-70-22. The sequence goes on along the minus strand of CAZWVG010000189.1, from coordinate 9,702 downwards.
CGGTAGTCGACGTTCCGTTGCACGGCCAGCTGCAACGCCTCGGCGTACGTGATGGTCCGCACCTCCTGCGCGCCGACGCGTGCCGCCGGCGCAGCGAGCAGTGCGCAGAGTGCGAGGAGCGCCGCGACCCCGGCGCGGTGAGTGCTGCGGTGCGATGCGTATGACATGGCTATGGACTCCAGCGCCCGACAGCGGCGCAGAATGGTTGGGTAGGAACCGTGGTGGCGCCGCTCACTCGTAGCGGAGCGCCTGAATCGGATGGAGCGCCGCCGCCTTCCGCGCCGGATAGAAGCCGAAGAAGACACCGACCGCGGCCGAGAAGAGGACGGCGATCGCGATCGCCTGCGGCGAGGTGTGCGTACTCCACCCGGTGGTCGACGCGACGATCGCCGCGCTCCCCACGCCGAGGAGAATGCCGAGCACACCGCCCGCGAGGCTGATCACCACGCTTTCGACCAGGAACTGCGTCTGCACGTCGTTACCGCGCGCGCCGACAGCCATGCGGATCCCGATCTCGCGCGTGCGCTCGGTCACCGACACGAGCATGATGTTCATGATCCCGATCCCGCCGACCACGAGCGAGATGGAGGCGATGGCGGCAAGGAGGTACGACATCACCTCGGTGGTCGCGGTCGCCGCGTTCGCGAGTTCGGTCTGGTTGCGCACGGTGAAGTCGTCGGCGCCCATACCCAGGTCGTGCGACTCGTGCATGATCTGCCGCAACTCCTCCTGCGCGGCAGCGATCTGCGTGGGGTCGCTCGCGCTGGCGATGATCTGCCCGATGAACGAGAAGCCGCTCAGCCGGTTCTGCGCGGTGGTGTACGGCACCAGCACCACGTCGTCCTGGTCGGTGCCGTTGGCGGTCTGCCCCTTCTTGGCCAGCACTCCAACGACGGTGAACGGGACGTTGCGGATCTGCACCTGCTGCCCCGTGGGATCGCTCCCCGGGAAGAGCCCTTCGGCGACGGTGTGGCCGAGGAGCGCGACCTTTCGGCTCGCGCGCACGTCGTCGTCGGTGAAGAAGGCGCCGTACTCGGTCGTCCAGTCGCGGATGGTCGAATAGTTCGCCGCCACGCCGTTGATCTCGGTGCGCCAGTTCCCCTCGCCACCGATGACCTGCGAGCGCGTGAAGATCACCGGCGACACGGCCGACACGAGCGTCGCCTCGCGCTGCAGCTTCTCCGCGTCGGCGATCGTGAGGCGGTTGAACGTTCCCGCGCCCTGGTTCACGCCACCTGCCGTGCTCGCGCCGGCGGTGATCACCAGCATGTTGGTGCCGAGCGCCTTGACCTGCTCCTGAATGCGCGTGGTCGCCCCCTGGCCGATCGCCACCATGACGATGACGGCGGCGACACCGATCACGATGCCGAGCATCGTGAGGAGCGTGCGCATCGTGTTCTTGCGGATGCTGTCGGTGGCGACGCGCGCCAGTGTGAGGACTTTCATCGGGTCACCGTCGGCTGCAAGGTGTCGCTGTCGCTCGCTTCATCGTTGAGCGCTGCATCGTCGTCTGGCTCGCGCGTCATCGACTGCAGGTCGACCGAGGCGATGGCGCGATCGGCAACCTGGATGTCGTGGAGGAGACGTCCGTCGCGCACCTCGATGATGCGCTTGGCGTAGCGCGCGATGTCGGGTTCGTGCGTGACGAGGAGGATCGTGATCCCCTTGTCGTTGAGCGACTGGAACAGCGCCATGATCTCGACCGAGGTACGACTGTCGAGATTCCCGGTCGGTTCGTCGGCGAGGAGGAGCGTCGGCTGCGTCACCAGCGCGCGGGCGATGGCGACGCGTTGCTGCTGCCCGCCGGAGAGTTCGTTGGGCATGTGGTCGGCGCGCTCCTCGAGCCCCACCTGCGCCAGCGCCTTGAGCGCCAGCGCGCGTGTGTCCTTGAAGCGCCCGGTGCGATCGTACAGGAGCGGGAGTTCGACGTTGTCCACCGCGGCGGTCCGCGACAGGAGGTTGAACCCCTGGAAGACGAAGCCGAGCTTCTGGTTGCGGATGTCGGCCAGGTCGTTAGGCGACAGCCCGTCCACCCGCACGCCGTCGAGCAGGTAGCTCCCGCTCGTTGGAGTATCGAGGCAGCCGAGGATGTTCATCATGGTCGACTTCCCCGATCCCGAGGCGCCCATCACGGCGATCATCTCGCCGGGGGCGACGGTGAGGTCGACGCCTCGCAAGGCGTGCACCCGGTTGGCGCCGCTCGCGTACACCTTGGACAGGTGGCGCACGTCGATCACGGGGTTGTGCGAAGTCTGTTGGGTCATGGTTGGGCGCTCCGCGATCAGAAGGGCCCCGGCGGGCCGCGACGGTTGTTCGACGAGCTGGACTGGAACGGACTTGCAGCTGGCGACTCGGCGCCGCCGCTCGGGAGCGCAGCACCCACCACGATCGTCATCCCTTCGCGCAGCTCCGCTCCGCGCACCACGGTGTTCTGGCCGTCGGTGAGCCCGGTCATCACCGGGATGGCGCGCAGCTTCCCCGTGCTGTCGGTCACCCAGAGGGTCGCCCTGCTGGCACGGCGTGCGGCGCGGGCGGCGGAGTCGAGTCCCGCCCCACCGTTTGCGGCGCGCCATGCGGCCCGCGCACTGTCGGACGGCGCGCTCCCCGCCGGTCTTGCACCACCTGCCGGCGTGTTGCCGCTGGCGGAGCTCGAAGTGCCACAGTCGGCGATCAGGTCGGCGCTCGGGCGAAAGCGCAGCGCACCGTTCGGCACCACCAGCGCGCTGTCGGCCGTCCCGGTGATGAACGAAACCGTCGCCGTCATCCCCGGGAGAAGCTTCCCGTTCTTGTTAGGCACCGAGACGACCACCGTATAATTCACCACGTTCTCGGTCGTGGTGCTCTGCAGGCGCACCTGCTTCACCGTCCCGTGGAACGTCTCTCCCTGGTACGGCTGCACGGTGAAGCGCACATCCTGGTCGTCGTGGATCGCGCCGATGTCGCTCTCGTCGACCTGCGCCAGGATCTCCATCTGCGACAGGTCGTTGGCAATGAGGAAGAGCTGCGGTGCCTGCAGCGAGGCGGCCACGGTCTGACCCACGTCGACATTGCGCTCGATGACCACGCCGTCGATGGGGGCGTAGATCTCGGTGTACGACAGGTTCCGACGTGCACGCTCGAGGCTCACGCTCGCCGACTTCACATTGGCGTCGGCCACGGCGAGCTGATACTGGGCAGTCTGGTACTCGGCCTCGGTCAGCACTTTCTTGTCGTAGAGCGCCTTGTCGCGATCGTACGTGCGCTGGGCATTGTCGCGATCGGCATTGCTCCGCTCCAGTCCCGCTTCCGCGTCGCGCACGGCCTGCACGAGCAGCGTAGGGTCGATGCGCGCGAGGAGTTGCCCCTTCTTCACATGGTCATTGAAGTCGGCGTAGATCGCCGACACCTGCCCGGAGACCTGCGTGCCGACTTGCACGGTCGTGACCGCATTGAGCTTTCCGGTCGCGGAGACCGTCGACTGAAGCGACGTGCGCTCGATGGTTGCGGTGCGGAAGGCCGGGAGATCGCGCGCGTCGCCGCGCTGGTACCACCAGAGCCCGGCGATCCCCGCCGCCACGACGATTGCAGTGTATGTGTAGGACTTCCGTGACATGATCGGGATCCTCTGGCCGGTGATCGGGTGAGATGCCTGCGGGCGCGACGCACTCCGCCCTTTCTTCACCTCGTTGGACCGAGAGGGGCGGGTGAAGTTCAGGGCGATGTCACGAAGTGCACGACGATGTCATGGAGGGCACGAGCGGGGACACGAACGGGGACACGAACGGCCAGGCGGACGGCTACGTACGGAGGACCGGCGCACCTCGTGGAGGCTGTACGGATGATCTGCGTTCGAGAGAGCTCCCGTGCCGTTCGTGTCACGCAGGTGCCAGCGAAGGCGTGACACCGACGACTGGCGACACCGGCGTTTGCATCCAGAGGGGCGGCGCGTCTAACGTTCCGCGAGGAGACGACCGAGCCGGTCGCCTAACGGTTGACAGGTCCGCTCCCATCCTGGAGGGGCGATGCAAGGAGCAGGTGCAGGGCTCATGGACGCGATGCGGCGCCGCGCGCCGGTCGACGCGACGACGCAGCGTACGGGCTCGCTCCCGCCGCTCGCGCTCCGTCCCGGCGAGTGGCTGCTGATCATCGCCTTCTGGGCCTTCATTGCCGCGCTGAGCGCGGCCAACGCGCTCCTCGATCCACGCGCCCCCGGGCTCATCGCCCTCAACACCGGAGTGCCGATCCTCATCGCCGTCCTGCAGTCGGCGATCTGGGCGGCGCTGACGGTCCCGATCTTCCGGCTGGCGCAGCACGTGGGCGTCGAGCGCGGGAACTGGCTCCCGCGCCTCCTCGTCGTCCTCGCGATCGGGATCGTCATCGCCATCGCCGTCGACGCGACGAATGCATGGCTCCGTTTCGGCGTCTTCCCTGCGTCACCGCGCCTGGCGTCGATTCCGTACGGCCCGCGGATGACGATCACCCACTTCTTCTTCATCGACGATTTCATCGTCTTCCTCGTCGTGCTCTCGGGCGGCCTCGCGCGTTCGTACTCCACGCGATTGCGCGTGCGGCAGGACGAGGCGGCGCGCTTCGAGGCCGAGGCGGCGCGCCTTGGAGCCCAACTTGCCGAAGCGAGACTGACTGCGCTCCGCTCGCAGATCGATCCGCACTTCCTCTTCAACACGCTGCACGCGATCTCATCGCTGGTGGAGCGCGATCCGCGCGGCGTGCGGCGCATGATCGCGCGCCTGAGCGAACTGCTGCGCGAGCGCCTCGCCGTAGGCGAGGCGCAGGAGACGCCGCTCGACCGCGAGCTCGATTCGCTCGAACGTTATCTCGACATCATGCGGATCCGCTTTCAGGGGAACCTCGACGTGCAGATGGAGATCGACCCGGCGACGCACTCGGCGCTCGTCCCGACGCTCATCCTGCAGCCGGTGGTCGAGAATGCAATCAAGCACGGCGTCGCCCAACGATCCGAAGGCGGCATGGTCACCGTGCGCACGCGCATCGACGACGACGCGCTCGTGATCACGGTACGCGACAACGGCCCCGGCCCGGATGGCGCGGCGATCGCCCAGGGCGAAGGGCTCGGCGTGCGCAACACCCGCGCGCGCCTCGAGGCGCTGTACGGTGCTGACCAGCACTTCGTGCTGCGCGCCGTCGAAGGAGGGGGGGCCGAGGCGGAGATCGCGATCCCCTTCCACACGATGGATGACTTGCGCACCGCCGAGGTGCCGCTGGCCACAGGTGATGGGCGATGACGCGCGGCGAGCCCGAGGAGCGTGGACGCGACACGACGCTGCGCGTGCTGGTGGTCGACGACGAAGCGCCGGCGCGCCAGCGCATCCTCGACCTCCTCGCCGGCGAGAGCGGCGTTGTGGTTGTCGGCACTGCCAACAGCGGCGACTCGGCGATCATCGCCATTCGCGAGTTGGACCCCGACCTGGTCTTCCTCGATGTGCAGATGCCCGGGAAGACCGGGCTCGAGGTCATTCGCGCCGTCGGCGCCGATGCGATGCCGCTCACGATCTTCGTGACGGCGTACGACCAGTACGCGCTTACGGCCTTCGACGTCGCGGCGGTGGACTATCTCGTCAAGCCGTTCGACGACGAGCGCTTCGAGCAGGCACTGGCCCGCGCTCGGCGGCAGGTGTCGCTGGAAAGGGTCGACCGACTGGCGGGGCGTCTTCGCACCTTGCTTGGCGAAGGTGGAGAGCCGTCAGCCGCAACCGAACCGGTGACCCCCGCCGCTACACCCGCTGGCGGCGGCTACCTCGAGCGCATCGCGGTCGACATGCGCGGGCAGGTAAAGATCGTCCCGGTCAAGCAGATCGACTACATCGAGGCGAGCGGACCGTACGCCGAGCTCCACGTGGGAGAGCGGAAGTATCTCGTGCGCGAGCGCATGCAAACGCTGGAAGAGCGCCTCGACCCCGCGCGCTTCATGCGCATTCATCGTTCGGCGATCGTGCGGCTGGACATGGTGGAATCGCTGCTCAAGGGAGCGGGGGGCGATTACGCGGTGCAGCTGAAGGGGGGCGTGCGATTGAGCGTGAGCAGGAGTCGGTGGGAGGAGGTGGAGAAGGCGTTGTCGAAATAGGAGAGTGGACGGGAGACGGGGGACGGGAGACGGGAGTGCCGACGCGCTCTGCGCGTCGGCCAACGCCCGCACCAAGCACGCGCTGTGCGGTAGCTCCAGCACGATGCGCCGAGCCCCGCACTCGGCGCCTAACAGGCGCCGAGTGCACTCCCGTCCCCCGTCCCCCGTCTCCCGTCCCTAGTCCCTCTTCCTCCTCCGCGTCGGTTCCGCATTCCACGGCTCCTCCGGCCACACATGCTTCGGATACCGCCCCTTCATCTCCTTCTGCACGTCCTTGTACGACGTGCGCCAGAAGCCGGCGAGGTCGCGCGTGACCTGAATCGGGCGATGCGCGGGGCTCAGCAGCTGCAACGTCACGGGGATGCGCCCTCCGAATACCCTCGGCGTCGACTCGCAACCGAGCATCTCCTGCAGTCGCACTGCGATCGATGGCGCTTGCGGGTCCGAATAGTCGACAGGAATGCGGCTCCCTGTGGGCACCACGATATGACTTGGAGCGAGCGAATCGAGCGTGCTACGCTGTTGCCACGAGAGCCGGCCGAGAAGAAGCGCCCCCAAATCGAGCGACTTCATGTCGTCTGCTGAGCGCTTGCCTGCGAGATGCGGGGCGAGCCACTCGTCGAGCTCCTGGAGCAATGTCGCATCGCTCACGTCGGGCCACGTGGTATCGTGCGTGTGCAGGAAGGCGAGGCGCGCGCGCAGTTGCACCGCGCTATCGCGCCACGGAAGGAGCTGCAACGACGACGCGCGCACCGCCTCGAGCAGTGCGTGCGCAACGAGCTCCGGAGAGGGATCGCGAAGCGGCGCGTCGCGCAACGTCATCGCGCCGAGTCGCTCGACGCGTCTCGCCCGTACGCGCTCGGCGCTCTCGTCCCACGTCACCTCTTCCTGCGCGACGATGTCGTCGGCAAAGTCAGCGCGAATGTCGTCGAGCGTGAGCGGAGCGGCGAGATAGATCGCGCTCTCCGGGCGCTTTCCGTCCGTTTCGGCAATCACGAGGTAGTCCGATTGCGCGAGTGCGGGCGAGTCGCGCAGGTAGGCGCCGTTCCCGTTCCGGAGTAGGTAGCGCCCTCCCGCATCGCCTCGGCGCTGCGCCACGCGCTCGGGGTAGGCGAGGGCGAGCACGCGCCCCACGTCGTCGCTCGATGACGCCCGATCCGCGCCGCGCACGCCGAGCTCGCGGCGCCAGGCGTTCGACTCGTCGAGCACTCGATATACCGCGTCGCGTTGCACCTGCATCCCATGGAGCTCGCCGGGGAGTCGCTCCTTTCGCCGCAGCGTGTCGAGGAGTTCGACCCGCAAGCGCAGGTCGGCGTCGTGTTGCGGTCCGGTGGCGCGCAACACGTCGCGCTCTCCCACCAACGCTGCGATGTCACAGGCGAGCGCCGCACTTCCGGTCTCCTGCGCACGCAGGAGCATGTGCGCAACGCGCGGATGCGCCGCCAGCTGCGCCATGCGCGCGCCGTGCGGCGTGATGCGACGCTCGCCATCGAGCGCGCCGAGCCACTGGAGCAGGGCGCGGGCGCGTTCGAGTGCTGCTGCCGGTGGTTGGTCGAGCCAGCTCAGCTCCTCGACGCGCTGCACTCCGGCCGCGGCGAGCTCCAACGCGAGCGGCGCGAGGTCGGCGTCGGCGATCTCCGGCGTGTTGAAGGGGACGAGACCGGCGTGCTCCTCCATCGCCCAGAGACGATACACGACCCCAGGCGCCAGGCGTCCCGCCCGCCCCGCGCGCTGCTCGGCGGAGGCGCGCGAGACGCGGACCGTATCGAGGCGCGTCATCCCTACGGCGGGCGAGAAGCGTGCGACGCGCGACAATCCGCTGTCCACGACGCAACGCACCCCTTCGATGGTGAGCGACGACTCGGCGATCGACGTCGCGAGGACGACCTTGCGACGCCCCGGCGGCGATGGCGCGATCGCGCGATCCTGCGCGTCGAGCGGGAGGTTGCCGAAGAGCGGCATCACCTCGATGTCCGGACCTAACGACTGCTCGGCGAGCAGCGCCGCGGTTCGCAGGATCTCGCCTTGCCCGGGGAGGAAGACCAGTACGTCTCCCTGACTGTCCCAATCGCCCAGCGCGCGCCGAAGCGCAAAGGCGATGTCATCCTCGATGCGTTGGCCCGCACGACGCGGGATCCAGCGCACGTCGACCGGAAACACGCGCCCCGCACTGGTCACGATCGGTGCACCACCGAGGAGACGCGCCACCGGCTCCCCATCGAGCGTCGCGGACATCACGAGGATGCGGAGATCCTCGCGCACGACGAGCTGCGTCTGGCGCGCGAGTGCGAGCCCGAGATCGGCGTTGAGCGAGCGCTCGTGAAACTCATCGAAGATCACGAGTCCAATGCCCTCGAGCGTGGGATCGCTGTTGAGCATCCGCGTGAGCACTCCCTCGGTCACCACCTCGATGCGCGTCGCCGAACCCACACGCGTGTCGCGCCGCACGCGATACCCGACCGTCTGCCCGACCGACTCGCCGAGCAACCGCGCCATCCGATGCGCCGCCGCGCGCGCCGCGAGCCGCCGCGGCTCGAGCATCACGATCTTCTGGCCACCGAGCCACGGCGCCTCGAGCAGTGCGAGCGGAACGACGGTCGTCTTCCCCGCCCCCGGCGGCGCCTGCAACACCGCACAGGAATACCCCGCAAGCGCCTCGCGCAACGCAGGCAGCGCTTCGAGAACAGGGAGTGGTGGCCAATCCATGAGAAGGACAAGTTGACAGAGGGAGAAAGCCCGCGCACCTCCCTCAGCACCCCCGCCTCTCGTCTTCTCGTCTTCAGAAAACTCGTCTTCTGTAGTTGTGCCCGAGCTGCCGGATATCGTCGTCTACCTCGAAGCGCTCGAACGATTCGTCGTCGGCCAACCGCTCCAGCGCGTCCGACTGGCGAATCCGTTCATCCTGCGCTCCGTCACCCCGCCGATCGATGCGATCGTCGGACGCACGGTCGTCGGCGTGCGGCGGATCGGGAAGCGCATCGTCCTCGACTTCGGCGACGAATTGTTCCTGGTCATCCATCTCATGATCGCCGGGCGCCTGCGCTGGCGCCCGACCGGCGGCAAGGTGCCGGCCAAACTGGGGATTGCCTACTTCGACTTCCCCAACGGCGTCCTGATCCTCACCGAAGCCGGCACCAAGCGTCGCGCCTCCATCACCATGGTCGAGGGCCAACGCGCCCTCGCGCAGGTCGACCGCGGCGGGCTCGAAGTCCTCGATGCCTCACGCGAGGCCTTCGCCGAGCGGCTCAAGCGCGAGAATCACACGCTCAAGCGCTCCCTCACCGACCCGCGCCTCTTCAGCGGGATCGGCAACTCGTATTCGGATGAGATCCTGCACCGCGCGCGCCTCTCCCCGATGCACCTCACCTCGCGCCTCACCGACGAGGAGGTCGAGCGATTGCACCTGGCGACGATCGCCATCCTCACCGAGTGGAGCGAGCACCTGCGCACCGAGGTCGGCGACGGCTTCCCCGAAACCGTGACCGCCTTTCGCGCGGGGATGGCAGTCCACGGCCGCTACGGCCTCCCCTGCCCCGACTGCGGCGCCCCCGTCCAGCGCATCCGCTACGCCGACAACGAGACCAACTACTGCGCCCGCTGCCAGAACGAAGGGCGCGTCC
>CAZWVG010000188.1:10819-11107 GCA_964637355.1 uncultured Gemmatimonadaceae bacterium | reverse complement strand
CCATTGGGCGGGTCGCCGTTAGGCGGGTCGCCATTGGGCGGGTCGCCGTTAGGCGCTCCACCGCCCGCGACATCCCCGCTCGGCGCGTCGCCGTTGGGCGGATCGTCGGCGGTGCCGCTCCCTCCGGTCCTGCCGCCCCCAGTCTTCGGCAAGCCGGGCGGCGCCGCGAAGGAAGCGCCTCCGCCAGGCGCCTACACGCAGATGATCCGCGAATCGAGCACGCCGGCGCCGGAGCTCCCGGGTTCGAAACCGGCACCGGTCGCGACGCCGACGAAGAAGCGCTCGATC
>CAZWVG010000188.1:0-10809 GCA_964637355.1 uncultured Gemmatimonadaceae bacterium | reverse complement strand
GGGCTCATCATCGCGCTCAACGTCGTCCTCGTCCTGGCGATCGTCCTGATCCTGTATTTCGTCTTCAGGCCGGCGCCGCCGACCGCGACGCCGGGCGATGGCGCCGCGTTACCGGCCGGCGTCAAGGCACCGGCAGTGCCGCAGCCCAACATTCCCAAGCCGGCCGCCCCCGCGCTCCCGAAGTAGGAGGTCGGGCGCGGCGTCACGCCCCGCCGGAGATAGGCAAACAACCGAGAGCGCGAGCGACCACCGATGCGGCGGCGCTCGCGCTCGTTCTTTTGCCGCCTAACGCAGGACGATCACCAGCTCGAAACGCGCGTCGGGAAGGTCGTCGGGGACGTAGACGGCGAGGTTTCGCGCCCGCCCGATCGCTTCCCACGCCGGGCCAGCGCGGCGCAGCGCGAAGTACATGAAGTCGAGCTTCACCGGGACCGACGCCGGGGGCTGCGCGACATGCGCCAGTTCGAGCCCGGGGAGCGCCTGACGAATGAGTGTGTCGACCACGTCGGCCGATCCCACCTTGCAGCTGTGCAGGACCTTCGACGCGAGCTCCGCCTGACGCATCGGCGCGGCGACGGCGAGATACCACTGCGGCGCGGTGAACCACGCCTCCTGCTCCACCGCCACCGCGCGCACCGCCGGTCGAACGGGACGCAGCGGAAGCGACACCGCCGTCTCTGGGACCGCCGTCTCGAGCAGCTCCAGCACCATCGCCTCCAACGCGGCGAAGCAGTCGCCCAGTCGCACGTGGTCGTACTCGGGAAGTCTCCCCGACGACGGCGCGAACGTGGTGAGCGCGCCGCCCAGCGCCAGCAGCGCTTCCCACAACTCGGTCGGATGACCGGTACGCACCTCGTGCAGGTGGCGGAGCCGCGGGAGATGCGTGTTGAGCGTGTACAGGAGCCAGAACGAGGCGACGTCGGTTACCGAGAAATCGGCCAGCCCCTGATTCCGCTGCCGCCGAGTTCCCGATAGCGCCGACGCCTTCGCCGACACGCGCTCGACGATGCGATGGGCGATCGCCGAGAGCACCGGACTCGTGGCCACGTCGAGCACCGACGGAACGAACGTGGGATCAAGCGTGACCTCCCCCGTCCCCGCCCGCAGCAGTCGGGCGAGCGGAATCGTCACGAAGCCTTCCGTCGACTCCCCTTCGAGAATGAGCCGAAGGTTCGGGCGCGCGATCTGGATCGGGCGTTCGGCGAGCCCGGTTGTCTCGTCACGCGCAAGCTGCTCCTCGGCGCGCCAGCGTGCGGTAGCCGCTGCCCCGGTCCCCGCGGCGTCGCGCCCCGAGACATTGCGCGCTCCCGGGCGGTACTCCGGGACAGCAATGAAGACCAGCATCGACTTCTGGTCCTGCTTCCACGCCGAGTCGAGGGGGCGCGGCGGGGGCGCGGGGTCGGCGGCCGGCGCATCGAAGAGGAGGCCGTCGGAGAATCGCCCGGCGGCGACGCGCAGCACGAGCGTCCCGCCAGCGAGCGACTCGCGATCGACCTCGAGTTTCGTGAGCCCCCACGGAAAGGCCGACAGCGCATTGATCTGGAGGCGTAGGCTTTCGTCGAGATAGCGGTCCTGCGCCTGCAGGTGCTGCGGCGTGAGGAGCGTCCCCTTGGCCCAGAGGACGAGATCGAGTGAGGGCATGGCGTACAACGTAGGGGCGCACCGCGTGTCCGCCAGCCTCCGCCACGCGCTGTTCGAAACCTCGAAGGCCGAAAGCGCCCCGCGCGAAAACTCCGTGTCGGGGTGACCGCGAGGTGACCGGGAGGTGACGCCCCCTCCGTACGGCCATCCAGTCGAGGGCATGTGCCCCGGCCCGCACCCACACCGTGCGTCAACTCACGCCTCTTCTGAGGATCGAACCATGTCACGCAACATCCTGAACACCGCCGTCCTGCGTTCCGGCGCGCGCGCCGCGATCGCCATCGCCACCCTCGCCGTTGCCGCAGCGCCCGCTGGCGCCCAGGCCGCGCTCGGCACGCCGTTCATCGGCAAGAACCTGTTCTCGTTCCACACGGCACAAAACACCCGCAGCGGCGGGGCAGCGACCACCCAGACCTTCGGCGCGATCTACGGCCATCGCTTCGGCGCCTCCGACGCCACCTCGAACGTGAACCTCGTCGTCCGGTTCAGCGCCCGTCCGCTCGAGGGCGTCGACAGTGGCGTGCTCGACCTCGCGGCGACGGTCGGCGGATCGCAGGCAGTCCCCGGCGTTCCCAACCTCTCGTTTGCCGCTTCGACCGGTGCGGGGCTGATGGCCTGGAGCGACGATGGCGCCAAGACCGGGCGCGTGATGATGCAGATCCCGGCGAACGCCGGGCTCTCCTATGCCATCAAGATGGGGAGTGCCACGCTCTCGCCGTTCGCGATGGGAACGCTCGCCCGCTACGACCTGCGCACCTCGCTCAACGACGTGCAGCTGACGCGGGAGCGCGGGTGGGACACGTACTACACCTCCGGTGCATCGCTCAAGCTGCGCGAGGTCGTGCTCACGTCGTCGGTGACGTCGGGCGAGCACGGGATGCCGAACAAGAGCCGCTGGTCCTTCTCGGCCGGAGTCTCCTTCTGAGCCGCTACTCCTCCACCCTCTTCCACGCCCCCCCCGGCGCCGCACGTGCGCGCCGCGGGGGTGTCGTGCGTCTCGTCACAGATCGCCATGCCTGGCGAACCGCCGCCTATCTGCCCGACGCAGGAGCGCCTATTATGGCGAGATGCCGGCGCACTTCCTCGCTCAGTCCCGCCCCATCGGCGCAACACGCGGCAACGTCGCGCGGGCGCGACTACGCGTGCAATGCTGCAGGTAAAGGCGCTGGGGGGACTCGCGGTCGAGCGCGAGGGACGCCGCGTCCTCGGCGCCGCTGCGCAACCGCGACGCCTCGCCCTCCTGGCGATGATCGCCCGCGCGGGCCCGCGCGGGATTTCGCGTGACCGGCTGCAATCCACGCTCTGGCCCGAAGCCGACGACGAGAGCGGGCGCAACGCCCTCAAGCAGGCGCTCTACGCCCTTCGGCGCGACGCCGGAGCCGGCGAACTCTTCCTCGGCACGCGCGAGATCCAGCTCAATCCCGACGAGGTGCGCTGCGATGTCGTCGAGTTCGAGGAACTGGTGCGGCGCGGCGAACTCGAACGTGCCGCCGCGCGCTACGAGGGAGCGTTCCTCGACGGCTTTCGACTCTCGGCGGTGCCGGAGTTCGAGAACTGGATGGAAGACGAACGCGTCGCGATCGAGCGCACGCTGATCGCCGCGCTCACGCGATTGGCCGCCACCGCGCGCCAACGGCGCGACGTGACACAACTGGTGCAATGGATGCGGCGGCGCGCAGCGCTCGAGCCGCTCAACGCCCGCGTGACCGTGGAGCTGATGCAGGCACTCCTCGACGCCGGGGACCAGACGGCCGCGTTGCAGCAGGCGCGCATCTACGAGGCACTGGTCGCGCAGGCGCTCGACATGCCGCCAGATGCAACCGTACTCGCCCTCGTGCGCGATATTCGCGAGGGACGCGTCGTCGTCGCGACGCCAGCGCACGGCGCGACGATCGCCGCCACGACCACCACCGACGCGTCGACTGCGCCGCCCTCCGGCACCGGCACCGCGTCCAACGCATCCACCGCATCTCGCGCGAATGGACACGCGGTTCGGCCGAGCGGCGAACACGACGCGGAGCGTGCGAGCGTCGCAGCGTCCCCCGCATTCGCGCCGCGACGCGCGCGCGACGACGGCGCACTCATCGTCTCGCTCGCACCGTTCTCGGCGATTCCCGACGACGCCGCGGTTCGCGCCTTTCGCGACGGGTTGCGCGAGGAGCTCCTGTCGGCCTTCGCCCGGATTGCCGGCGTGCGCGTGATCGGGCGCGCGACCCCCACCAGCAACGAATCGGTAGGGGAAGCTGCGTTGGCCGGCGCTCCCGGCGATCGCTCCGCCGCCGTGCTCGAAGGATCGGTCCGGGTGGCCGACGATCGCGTCCGGGTGACGGCGCGCCTCCTCGATCCCGATGGAGGGGTGGCGTGGTCGAAGCGCTTCGATCGCCCGATGTCGAACGCGCTCGCACTGCAGGACGACCTGGCGACGTCGATCGCCGAAGCGAGCGAACGCGCGCTGCGCGAAGCGGCAGGCCTTCCACGCGCCCCGTCGGCGCGCGCGCGCGCCGATGAGCTCTACGCCGCCGGGATGCGTGCATGGACGCCGCAGGGCGCGGGACTTGGCCAAGGGCTCGAGCAATTCCGGCAGGCGGTGGCGATCGATCCGTCGCACGCGCGCGCGCACGCGGCGCTCGCCGAGTCGTACACCCAGCTCGCCTTCTTCGGATTCTTTCCGGCGCGACGCGCGGCCGTCCTTGTCGACGCCGAGTCCAGGGAGGCGATGCGGCTCGCGCCCGACCTCGCCGAGTCGCATCTCGCGCGCGGGACGTCGTTGTTGTGGGTCGAGCGCGAGTTCGAGGCCGGCATCGCCGAGCTAGTCCGCGCCCTCGAGATCAACCCGACGCTGATCGTCGCGCAGGCGCGCCTCGCCTTCGTGCAGCTCTGTCACGACGGCCCGCTCGATACCGGGCGCGACGTGGCGCTGCGCGCGGCCACGGCGGTCGGTGCGTCGGGACTCTCGCGCGTGATGTACGGACAGCAACTCCTTGCAGCTGGCCGCATCGACGACGCCATCGAGGCGCTGCACGCCGCGATCGACGTGGAGGCACCGTCGTTCCTCGCCTACCATTGGCTCTGTGCCGCCTACGTCGAGTCGGGGCGCGGATCCGAGGCCGTCGCCGCCGCCGTCGCCGAAGCGAGCCTCTCGGACCGCCATCCCTGGTCGCTCACCTCGCTCATCATCGCCAGCGCGCTCGCCGGCCAGCGTCGCCGCGCCGAGACGCTCCTCGCGACACTGGAGTCGCGCGCCGCGACGTCATACGTGCAGTCGAGCCAACTCGGTCTCGCCCGCGCCGCGTTAGGCGATCTCGACGGCGGAATGGCGCACCTGGAGCGCGCCGTCGACGAACACGACCCGTCGATGATGATGGTGCGCACGTTTCCGATGTTCGCCCCGTTTCGCGCCCACCCCCGCTTCCGCGCCCTCCTCCGTACCGCCGGCTGGCGCGACTGGGACACCGCAGAGTTCAGGGTGCCGTCGGCGTAGGTGTTAGGAGCGAGCCGGCCGCAGCGTCATACGATCCTCTCGTCTTCTCGTCTTCTCGTCTTCTCGTCTTCTCGTGCATCCGCGTTCGGCGTCCGTCCTCTGCACTTTGCTCCCGGTGGCGTGCGCGCTCTTCGCACTCGACCTACCCGCGCAGCGCCCTGCCACGCGTGTGACGCTGAGCGCCGCGCTCTCCACGGTAAACTTCGATGGGATCGGCGGGCGATTCGGCGCGGTCGTTGCACAGGCGACCTTGGCGCGGCGCGTCACCGAACGCGTCGGCCTCGAGGTGAACGGATTCGCCCTTGTCCCTGGCGGCGGTGCGACGGCCGATCCCGCCTGTCTCCCGTCTCACCCCTGCGAGTCCTTCTCGACCCCGTCGGCGATCGTCGGGTCACTCGTTGGTCCGGTGATCGATGTGGGCGAGTCGGGGGTGCGCCTGTCGGCGGGGGTCGGCTTCGCGCGCGCGACGGGAGGGAGCGGTTTCTCGCCGCGCGGCAGCACCGCGGGTGGCGTCGCGCTGGAGTGGCGTCTTCGCCGGAAGTCGCGCCTCTCCCCTAGTGCGGGGCTGCGCCTCGCCACGCTCGGGCGTCCACTCGCCGGCGCACGTCTCCTGTTGCTTCCCGGTCTGGGCGTTACGTTCTAGTCGGTCATCTCGCGGCGAGTCACCGATCGTACCGAACGGCGACCGTCGACGCTTGATGAGATCACGCTCGGTGGCGATCGCCGAATCATCGCGCAGCGGCTTCGCGCAACGTACGCGCACGGCGCGCGTACGCGACGCATGCGACCCCACGGCACGAAACCGCGCGTCGTGCTGTCCAAGATTCGATCGCGACGCCGTACCCACGCCCCCTCGCTTCGGATGACGGACGAGCTCCGCCCGCTCCTCGACCACCTGGCTGACCGGTACGAAATAGAGCGAGAGCTCGGCGGTGGCGGGATGTCGCGCGTCTTCCTCGCTACCGAACGTGCGCTCGCTCGCCGAGTGGTCATCAAGGTGCTGGCGCCGGAACTCGGGCAGCGCGTCAACCTCGAGCGATTCCAGCAGGAGATCGCGACGTCGGCCACGCTGCAGCATCCACAGATCGTGCCCGTCTATCACGCCGGCGCGCACGACGGACTGCGCTACTACGTCATGCCATTCGTGGCCGGCGAGTCGCTGCGCCAGCGCCTGATGCGCGACGGGAAGCTCGCGCCTCGCGATGTCGTCCACCTCGTCGCTCCCCTGGCCAGAGCGCTCGCCTACGCGCATCGGCAGGGGATCGTGCACCGCGACGTGAAGCCGGAGAACATCCTTCTCTCCGAAGGCGAGCCGATGCTCGCCGACTTCGGCATTGCCAAGGTTGTCCGCGAGGGGAGCAACGCCACGGGACTCACATCGGCGGGCATGTCGATCGGGACGGTGACCTACATGCCCCCCGAGCAGGTGGCCGCCGACCCCAACATCGACGGGCGGGCCGACGTCTACTCGCTCGCCGCCGTCGCCTACGAGCTCCTCACCGGCGCGCCCCCGTTCACCGGTTCGCCGCAACAGGTCATGGCCGCGCACTTGGCCAAGGAGCCGGTCGACCTCGCGAGCACGCTCCCGGCGTCGCACGGCGCCCTCGCCTCGGCGATCATGGCCGGCCTCGCGAAGGAGCCGGGCGAACGTCCGGACGCCGAGCGATTCGCATCGTTGTTGGAGGGCGCAGGACGAGCCTCGCAACCGACAGGCGCAATCGCCCTTCCGACTCCGCGCAGCGGGATGCGACGATCGTTGCTGCTGGCGGGCGGTGTCGCTGCAACCGCGTTGATCGCCTTCTTCGCCTGGCGCGCCACGGCCGCACGCCCTGCGTTCGCTGCGACTCCGGCGATCGCCGTTCTGTCGTTCGAGATGATCGGCCCGAAAGACGATGCGTACCTCTCGGCCGGCGTGACCGACGAGCTCACCACCGGGCTGGCGCAGGTGCAAGGCGTCCGCGTCCTCTCGCGCGCTACCGTGCGCGCCTACGCCGACTCGCAATTCACGCCGATGGACTACGCGGCGAAAGCAGGGGTGCGGGCCCTCGTCGAAGGGAGCGTGCAGCGCGCCGGCGAGCAACTGCGCGTCAATGCGCGCCTGGTCGATACGCGCGACGGGAGCGCGATCTGGTCCGAGCGATACGAGCGTGCAGTCGCCGACGTCTTCCGCACCCAGCAGGAGATCAGCACCGCGGTCGCCAGCGCCCTCACGCGCCACTTCGGGCTGACCGCCTCCGGCCCCCGCATGGAGTACGTCGCCGATCCCGCGGCCTACGATCTCTTCCTGCGAGGACGCTTCGCCCTCCGCGAGCGCGGCGAACAGGGGCTGCAATCGGCGATCGCGCTCTTCAGCCAGGCCGCCGTGCGCGACCCCGACTTCGCCCGCGCACACGCCGGGATCGCCGAAGCCGCAGCGCTCCTTCCGATCTACAGCAGCGTCCCGCGCGCGAGCGTGGCCGACACGATTCGCGCGAGCGCCGCGCGTGCCATCGCCCACGACTCGCTCCTCGCCGCCCCGCACATCGCCGTCGGACTCCTCGAGAAGGGGCTCGGACGGTGGAACGACGGCGAGCGCGAACTCCTCGCCGCGGTGCGCCTCGACCCTAACGATGCATCGGCGCACCAGAACCTGGGGGAGTTGTACTTCACCATCGGGCGCATCGACGAGTCGCGCTCCACGCTGGAACGCGCCGCGGTCCTCGAGCCGACCGAGGCGGTGATCGTCGCCGAGTTCGCGTACGCGTTGGCGCAGTCGCGAATGCTCGACAGCGCGGCACGCGTCATCGCTCGCGCCGCGGTCTCCGCGCCCCGCAATCCATTTGTAGCCTACACGCAGGGGATCGTCGCCGAGCGGCAAGGCGACGCCGCACGCTCGGCGCAGCACATGCGCACCGCCTCCGAGTCGGCACCGATTCCGTTCTTCAAGGGGGCGTTGGCGCGAGCGCTCGTGCTAAGCGGAGACAGCGCTGGGGCGTCCGCGCTGCGCACCGAACTCGCATCACTCGGTGCGGCGCCGGGCGCCGCCTTCGGACGCGTGATCGCCGGACTGCCGGCCGACGCTCCCGACTCGCTATTCGATGGATTGATGCGCGCCGCGAGCGAAAGCGATCCCTTCGTCCTCCTCCTCCCGCTTCGCGATCCGTGGTACGACCGGCTGCGTGGCGACCCCCGCTTCGCATCGCTCGCCGAGCGGCTCGGCCTTCCACCGTCGAGCATCGAAGCGATAACCGAGAAGACGAGTCGGTAGAAGACGAGAAGACGAGAACCGCGTGTTGACAGTTCTCGTCTTCTCCAAACTCGTCGTCTCCAAACTCGTCGTCTACAGCCCGAGTGTCAGGCCCACGGTGAGCGCGACGTTGTGCGACACCTTGTTGTGCAGGTCGAACGAGGTGGCTTCCTTGAAATCGAACTTCCCGACGTAGTCCTTGACGCCGGCGCGGACGCCGATCGAGCGGTTCAGCTGCAAGTCCAATCCGCCTCCGAAGTTTCCGGCGAAGTTCGTTGCGTTGGTCGTGAGCGGGCCCGTACGCACTTCATAACGAATCGCGCCGGCGCCGACCTGCACCCACGGGACGATCCCCGTACCGAGCGACGTGGTGGGCATCCGGAACTCGAGTCCACCATCGTAGAGCAGGACCTTGCTGTCGGCGATGTTGATCCCGCCGATGATCGGGAGACCGACGCGCACGTTGCTGTCGGTGTAGCCGATGTTTCCGACCAACGACACGTTGCGGGAGACATCGAGCCCGACGCCTACGCCGAAGATGGCGGACGGTGAGTTGGAGATGCGGGTCCCGATCGGGCCGTCGACGTAACTCCCGAAGTTCATGTAGCCGACGTACGGCGTGACGCGGGCGACGGTGGGGCGCTGTGCGCGGGCGAGGGGGGCGACGAGGAAGGTGGCAAGCGCTGCGAGGACGGTCGCGGCGACCACCGCGTTATTGTGCGCGGCGAGCGCCGCGCTCTTGCGCGCGGCGAGCGCCGCGATCTTGTGCGCGGCGCGCCATGGACTGACGAATGCACGAAGCATGAGATCTCCCGGTGAGGTACGGCGGCGTGGGTACGCACGGGAGGTGCCGGATCGTGCCGCGAACGGCAACGCGCGACGCGACAACGAGTTGCTCGCACCGCGCGGTTCGCGCGAATCGGTGGATGTCCAGCCGCGAGGACGCTCGGGCGTCCCGGCAGCATACGGCGACGAGGCGTAGCTGCCACGGCGACGAATGCGGAGTCGTCGCCGACAGTGGCGCGCGCGTCGCTCTCCCTCCGCGCTGAGAGCGCCTACCGCTTCCCCAGCTCCTCCCACAGGAGCGCCGCCGCCCGGATCCCCGTGGTGTAGTTCTCGTCGCTCATCCATTCGTTAGGCGCGTGGGCGTTCTCACCGGGAAGCCCGAAGCCCATCAGAAGGACGGGGGCGCCGAGTACTCGGGCGAAGTCGTGCACCACCGGGATCGAGCCTCCTTCGCCGACGATCACCGGCGCGCGACCGAACGCTGCCGCGAGCGCCGCACTCCCTGCCTCGAAGAGCGGTCCGGCCAGCTCGCCACGCCACGGCTTCCCGCCGTGGAGCGCCGTCACCGTGACCGAGACGCCCGCCGGCTGCACCGCCGCGATGTGCGCCTTGAGGAGCCGCTCGATCGCGTCGGGATCCTGGTCGGGGACGAGGCGGCAACTGACCTTCGCCATCGCCTTCGACGGGAGCACCGTCTTGGCGCCTTCGCCGGTGTAGCCGCTGAGCAGCCCGTTGACCTCACAGGTCGGACGTGTCCAGATGCGCTCGAGCGTCGTGTAGCCCACCTCGCCGCCTAACGCGGACGCACCGGTCTCGTGGCGGAATCCCTCGTCATCGAACGGGAGCGCGCGCATCTGCGCGCGCACCTTCTCTTCCCAGGTGCGCACCGCATCGTAGAAGCCGGGGATCGCGACTCGCCCCTCGGTGTCGTGGAACGTCGAGAGGATGCGGGCGAGTGCCATCGCCGGATTCACCACCGCGCCTCCATAGCTCCCCGAGTGCAGGTCGCTGCTCGGCCCGGTCACGTCGATCTGGAAGTAGGCGAGCCCGCGCAGCGACGAGAGGATCGATGGGAGTCCAGGGGCGAACATCGCCGAATCGGAGATGACGACGCCATCGCATGCGAGGCGCTCGGCGTGCGCCTCGACGAACGGCGCCAGGTGCTCGCTCCCGACTTCCTCTTCTCCTTCGGCGAGCACGATCACGTTCACCGGGAGCGCGCCGTGTACCGCGAGGTACGCTTCGATCGCCTTGAGGTGGAGATAGAGCTGCCCTTTGTCATCAACCGATCCACGAGCGAAGATCTTCCCGTCGCGGAGCGTCGGCTCGAACGGCGGCGAGTCCCACAGCTCGAGCGGCTCCGCCGGCTGCACGTCGTAGTGACCGTACACGAGGATTGTCTTCGCCCCCGGTCCCGCCTTGCGCCACTCGCCGAGTACGACCGGATGCCCGTCGGTCGGATGAATCGATGCCTCGAGCCCGCAGCGCTCCATCTTCTCCTTGAGCCACTCCGCGGCCTTGGCGACATCTGCGTTGTGCTCGGATCGCGCGCTTACGGATGGGATGCGGAGGAAGTCGAAGAGTTCGTCGCGAAAGCGCGGGGTCGCGCTGGCGATGTATTCAAGAAGGGAGGACATGCTTTGGACGGGGGACGGGGGACGGGGGACGGGGGTTC
>CAZWVG010000187.1:0-11163 GCA_964637355.1 uncultured Gemmatimonadaceae bacterium | reverse complement strand
GATGGAGTTGCAGGCGGCGCGTCCCATCCTCGAAGAACAGGCGCGCCTCTCGCGCTTGCCGATGGGCGATGAGCTGCTGGTGGAACGCTGGCGCGCGCGCGCCGAGCATCACCTCTTTCTCTATCCGTTCGAGGGGCGGCGCGCGCATCAGGCGCTCGCCGCACTCCTTGCCCTCCGCCTCGGGCGCAAGTCGCCCGGTACCTTCTCCCTCACCGTCAACGATTACGGCGTCGAGCTGGTGGGGAGCGCGCCGGTGGCAACCGAAGACTTGCTGCACCCCGACGTGCTTTCCCCCGACCGCGTGGTGGAAGACCTGACCGAGAGCGTGAACCTCGGCGAGCTCGCCAAGCGGCAGTTTCGCGACATCGCCCGCATCGCGGGATTGGTCTTCGCGGGATATCCGGGTGTAGGGAAGGGAGGGCGTCAGGTGCAAGTCACGGCATCGCTGGTCTACGACGTCTTCGCGCGGTACGACCCCGACAACCTTCTCCTGCACCAGGCACGACGCGAGGTATTCGAGCAGCAGTTCGAGCTCGCGCGACTCGAACGCGCGCTCGCGCGACTCGGCCAGAGTCGCGTGACGATCGTCGACATCCCGCACCCGACGCCGCTCGCCTTTCCGCTCGTCATCGATCGCCTGGGTTCGCGCCTCTCGACCGAGCAACTCGTGACGCGCGTGCAGAAGATGATTGCGAGCTGGCAACAGTAGATGGAATCGCCGCCGCCGGACCGGTTGCGCTCCCACGCGCTCGCTCCCCCGCCGCGCGAGGTCGCGCTCACACTTCGTGGCGCGCGGGTGGTGCTGCGCGGCGATCGATCGATGTACTGGCCGGAACGTCGCTGGCTGGTGGTCGCCGACCTCCACCTCGGGAAGGCCGAGAGCCTTCGTCGCGACGGGATCGCCCTCCCCGACGCCGTCATGGCCGCCGACCTCGCGCGGTTGCGGCTGGCGGTGTCCGAATGCGGAGCGGAGCGCATCCTCGTGCTGGGCGACCTGGTGCACGACGCGCCAGGGCTCACGAGCACCATGGTGCGTCGCGTGGCGGCGTGGCGCGCGTCGATCGACTGTGAGATCGCGCTCATCCCGGGAAATCACGACCGCAGGGTCGCCGGGCTACCGAAGGAGTGGGGCGTCGACGAGCTCCAGGTGCAACTGGTAGAACCGCCGTTCGTCTTTTCCCACGAGCCGCTATCGGCGTTAGGTGGCGACGCGCCCTTCAACTGGCACGGCCACATCCATCCGGTGCGCACTGTACGCGGTGGGATCGACCGCGCGAGGCTCCCGGTATTCGCGATCAATGATCGGGGAGCGATCCTCCCCGCCTTCAGCACGCTTACCGGCGGCAGCGAGTGCGCCGCCGATCCGCGCGCACGCCTCTGGGGCGTCGTCGAGGGGCGGATCGTTGCCCTTCCAACCGGTGATCGAGGGGAGGAAATCGGCGGTTAGGGGGATCGCGGCGCGCAAATTGTCGCACTCTAACCTAAGAGGTCCTAAAGCTTTGGTCGGCGTGACCGATAACAGATGCAAGGAGTGTTGAAGCGCACCACTCCGAGCCCGCCCGCCTTCCCGCCGACATCGCTGGCCATGGACGATCTGCTGCGCGACTTCCTGACCGAAAGTACCGAAAATCTGCAGAAGCTCGATCAAGATCTGATCGCCCTCGAAGGGCGACCAGACGATCTCTCGTTGGTACACGGAATCTTCCGCACCATCCACACGATCAAGGGAACGTGTGGATTTGTCGGGCTTCCGCGTCTCGAGATGCTGGCGCATGCAACGGAGAGCGTCCTTGGCGCAGTGCGCGAAGGACGCCTGGCCGTCTCGCCCGAGCTCATCACTGTCATCCTGAACTCCATTGACACGATCAAGGAAGTTCTGGAGACGCTCGAGGCGACGGAGGCCGAGCCCGCGGGCGACGACTCTGCACTCATCGCCACGCTGAACCGCTGGTTCGAGTCGGCGAGCAAGCCCGGAGGCGCAGGGGGCACGACCCCCACACCGCTCGAAGTGCGGGCGATCATGCAGCAGAACGACGAGCAGGTGGCGCGGCAGAATGCGCAGACCGCCGCCGCTGCTGCCGCGCCGGCCGACGCTGGCTCCTCGCTGCGCGGTGGTGATCGCGGCACGCTCGAGTTGTTCGACACGGGCGAAGTCATGGCGATCCATCCCGACGCCTTGAAGGAGGCCGTGTCGTTGCAGCCGACGACTCCGCCGGCGACCGACGGACCGACGATTCCCTCGCCACGCCTCGCCGCTGACGTCGCGGTCGCGCGCGACAACAACGGCGCAGCAGCAGAGGCGTCCGTTGCCGCGAGCAGCGCGTCGCCGGCCGGCAACGGCTCGAATGCGGCTGCCAATGCCAACGGTGGCGGCGAGGCGCGCGGGAGCATCGCCGACAGCACGTTGCGCGTGAACGTCACGATCCTCGACAAGCTCATGAACCTGGTCGGCGAGCTGGTGCTCGCCCGCAACCAGTTGATCCAGCTCTCCGCCGCCGAGGAAGACTCGTCGTACTCGACGCCGGTGCAGCACCTGAATCGCGTCACCACCGACCTGCAGGAAGCAGTCATGCGCACGCGCATGCAGCCGATCGGTGGAGCGTGGACCAAGCTCCCACGCCTCGTGCGCGACCTCGCACAGGCGAGCGGCAAGCAGCTCGCGCTCGAACTGCACGGTGCCGAGACGGAACTCGATCGCCAGATCCTGCAGGCGATCCAGGATCCCCTCACGCACATGGTCCGCAACTCGGCCGACCACGGTGTCGAGAGCCCGGAGCGCCGGCGTACCGCCGGCAAGCCGGAGGAAGGGACGATCCGCCTCAATGCCTACCACGAAGGTGGGCACGTGATCCTCGAGGTCACCGATGATGGCGCTGGTCTCTCGCTCGAGCGCGTGCGACGCAAGGCGATCGATCGCGGGCTGGTGAGCGCCGAAGTCGCCGCCACGCTCAACGACACGCAGATCTTCAAGTTCATCTTCGAGCCGGGCTTCTCGACTGCCGAGAAGATCACCAACGTCAGCGGACGTGGCGTGGGGATGGACGTGGTGCGGAGCAACATCGAAAAGATCGGCGGCACCGTCGAACTCAGCTCGCGCGAAGGGCGCGGAACGACGGTACGCATCAAGATTCCGCTCACGCTGGCCATCGTGTCCGCGCTCCTCGTGGGCGCCGAGTCCGAGGTCTTCGCCATTCCGCAGATCGGCGTGGTCGAACTGGTGCGCGTCAACGAGGAAGTGCGTCACCGGATCGAGATCGTGCACGGTGCGCGTTTCTACCGCCTGCGCGACACGCTCCTCCCGCTCGTCTCGCTCGCCGAGCAGCTCGAGCTTCCCAACGCCAGCCTGCCTGACGAGTACAACATCATCGTCTGCCAGGTGGGCGAAACACGCTTTGGTCTGGTGGTCGACGAGGTCTTCGACACGCAGGAAATCGTCGTCAAGCCCGTCGGGCGCCTGGTCAAGCACCTCACCGTTTACGCCGGCTGCACCATCCTCGGCGACGGTCGTGTGATCATGATCCTCGATCCCGCCGGCATCGCCAACGCCTCGTCGGTCCTCACCGGCGACGAGCAGCAGGCCGCCGGAACGTCCGATCGCGACGCGCAGGAGCACGACGACGAGGAAAGTGTGCTCATCTACGACTCGGGCGGTGCTGCGCTGCAGGCCGTTCCCCTCTCGCTGGTCGCGCGCCTCGAGGAGATTCCCGCGAAGGACATCGAGCAGGCCGACGGACGCACGCTGGTGCAATACCGCGGCGCGCTCCTCCCGCTCCTCGTCGCCAGCCCCGACATGGACGTGCGTGCGCGCGATCCGCGCCCGGTCATCGTCTTCACCGACAACGGGCGTTCGATGGGGCTCGCGGTCGACGAGATCCGCGACATCGTCGACACGCGCTTGAGCGTCGACCAGGGATCGCATCGCGCCGGGGTGCTCGGCGTCTGCGTGATCAACGGCAAGGCGACCGAGATCATCGACACCAACCACTTCCTGCGGCAGGCGTTCGGTGACTGGTTCGCGCCGGCTGCCGAGTTGTTGGAAGAGGACCGTCGCGTCCTGCTCGTCGACGACTCGCGCTTCTTCCTCAACCTGATCGCTCCGGTCCTGCGTGGGGCGGGGTATCGCGTGACGACCGCGCTGGACGGCGAGGAAGCGATCGCCCGCCTGGAGCGCGGCGAACGTTTCGACATCATCGTGAGCGACATCGACATGCCGACGGTCGACGGCTACGCGCTGGCGCAGGCATATCGCGCGCATCCGCAGTGGGGCTCGGCGCCGATCATCGCGCTGACTGGACGCAGCGGAGCGTCGGACCGCGAACACGCGGTCGCCTGCGGCTTCGACGACTTCCTCGTCAAGTTCGACCGTGACGCCGTGCTCGGAACACTCAAACGCCTGACCCAGCGCGAGGAGGCCGTCGCATGACCGCCGTGGCTACGCAAGGAGCCGGCACCGTGGAGTTTGTCACCTTCCGCCTGGCCGAGCAGTGGCTCGGTATCCCCGTGCTGATGGTGCAGGAGGTGCTGCTCACCCAGCGGATCGCGCGCGTCCCGCGCGCCTCCGACGAGGTGGCCGGCTTCCTCAACCTGCGCGGCCAGATCGTGACCGCCGTCGAGCTCCGCACACGACTCGGCCTTGGCGCGCGCCCCGAGGAGCAGCCGCCGATGAACGTCGTCGTGCGCTTCGACGGGGAACTCTTCGCCCTCCTGGTCGACGAGGTGGGCGATGTCGTGTCGGTCGAGGAAGGGGCGGTCGAACCTCCCCCGCCAACCCTCGACCCCTCCTGGCGCCAGGCCTGCGCCGGCATCATCCGCCGCGAGCGCGGCCTGCTCGTGATCGTGCAAGTCCACACGCTGCTGCGACTCGACGTCGCCTCACTCTAACGCCCCCCTAAAGGAATCCAGCCATGCCGCGCGTCAAGACCGCCCCGGTGTCCACCAGCGTGAAGCTCCTCCGCGACTCGTTCGATGCGATCAAGCCGCGGGCCGATCAGTTGGCACGGACCTTCTACCGCACCCTCTTCGAGAACTACCCCGAGGTCGAGCCGCTCTTTGCGCACGTCGACATGACGGCGCAGCGCAAGAAGCTCATCCAGGCGATCTCGGTCGTCGTCGCCAACGCCGACAAGCCGGAGCGGCTGGAAGAAGTCGCCACCGATCTGGGAGCGCGCCACGTCGCCTACGGCGCCGAGCCTGCGCACTATGATGCCGTGGGCGAGTCGCTCCTCTCCGCGCTGGCCTCCGTGGCCGGCCCGCTCTGGAGCAAGCAGCTCGCGAAGGCGTGGGGCGATGCGTATCGCACCGTTGCCGACTTCGCCATCGCTGGCGCCGAAGCCGCTGGCCCCGCCGCTGCGCCCGGTCGTTCCGCCGAGGAAGAGGCAGAACTCGCCGACTTGCGCGGGCAGGTCGAGGCGATCAACAAGTCGAATGCCGTCATCGAGTTCACCCTCGACGGGGCGATCGTCACCGCGAACGACAACTTCCTCAAGACGCTCGGCTACACGTTAGGCGAGGTGCAGGGGAAGCATCACTCGATGTTCGTCGAGGAGTCGTTCCGCTCGAGCAACGAGTACCGCGAGTTCTGGGCGAAGCTCAACCGCGGTGAGTTCGATGCCGGCTTGTACAAGCGCATCGGCAAGGGCGGGAAGGAGGT
This sequence comes from uncultured Gemmatimonadaceae bacterium, assembly GCA_964637355.1. Taxonomy (GTDB): domain Bacteria; phylum Gemmatimonadota; class Gemmatimonadetes; order Gemmatimonadales; family Gemmatimonadaceae; genus SCN-70-22. The sequence goes on along the minus strand of CAZWVG010000187.1, from coordinate 5,513 downwards.
CTGGATCCAGGCCTCGTACAACCCGATCCGTGACGGCAACGGGAAGGTGGTCAAGGTCGTGAAGTTCGCGACCGACGTGACGGCGGCGACCAACGAAGCGGCCGACTTCGCCGGAAAGATCGCGGCGATCTCCTCGTCGATGGCGATGATCGAGTTCACCCTCGACGGAACCATCGTCACGGCGAACGACAACTTCCTCAGCGCGATGGGCTATGCGCTCTCCGAGGTGCAGGGGAAGCACCACTCGATGTTCTGCGAGGAGAGCTTCCGTTCCAGCCCGGCGTACCGTCAGATGTGGGACAATCTCGCCCGCGGCGAGTTCTCGGCCGGTGAGTTCAAGCGTATCGCCAAGGGTGGGCGTGAGATCTTCATCCAGGCCTCGTACAACCCGATCCGCAACCGTGAAGGAAAGGTCGTGAAGGTCGTGAAGTTCGCGACCGACGTGACCAAGATGGTCACGATGCGCCGTGAGACCGCGCTGTTCAAGCCGATGGTCGAGTCCGCGAACCTCAACATGATGCTCGCCGACAAGGACCTGAAGATCGTCTACGTCAACCCGGCCTCGACGCGCACGCTCAAGGGGATCGAGCAGTACCTCCCGGTCAAGGCGGATCAGATGGTCGGACAGGTCATCGACATCTTCCACAAGGATCCGTCGCACCAGCGCCGCATGCTGGCGAGCGACAAGAACCTCCCGCACAAGGCCAAGATCAAGGTCGGTCCCGAGACGCTCGACTTGAACGTCGTGGCGATCTACGACGAGGACGGAAAGTACGTCGGTCCGATGGTCGCCTGGTCGGTCGTCACCGATCGCGTGCGCCTCGCCGATGACTTCGAGTCCAGCGTGTCGACCGTCGTCAACGTCGTGAGCTCGTCGGCCACGGAGCTCGAGGCGAGCTCGCAGGGGATGGCCGCATCGACCGAAGAGACGACTCGTCAGGCACAGGCTGTCGCCGCCGCGTCGGAGCAGGCCACGCGCAACGTGCAGACCGTCGCCGCCTCGTCCGAGGAGCTGACGGCGAGCATCCGCGAGATCGCCGCCCGCGTGCAGGAAGCGTCGCAGATCTCGCAGGTTGCGGTGAAGCAGGCAGCTGCAACGAGCGAGACCATGGCCAAGCTCGGCCAGTCGAGCCAGGAGATCGGCCAGGTGGTCAAGGTCATCACCTCGATCGCCCAGCAGACCAACCTCCTCGCGCTCAACGCCACCATCGAGGCGGCGCGCGCTGGCGAGGCCGGCAAGGGCTTCGCGGTCGTCGCGAACGAAGTGAAGGAGCTCGCGCGCCAGACGGCGAAGGCCACCGAGGAGATCGGCGACAAGATCGCCGGCGTGCAGTCCGAGACCGGGCTCGCCGTGTCGGCCATCAAGGAGATCGCCGGCGTCATCGACAAGATCAACGAGATCTCGACGACGATCGCCAGCGCGGTGGAAGAGCAGAACGCGGCAACCGGCGAGATCTCGCGCAACGTGAGCGAGGCCGCGCGCGGCACGGCCGACGTGAGCTACAACATCGCCAGCGTGACGCAGGTCGCGCTCGAGGGCGGGCAGACCGCGGAGAACATCCGCACCGCCTCGTCGCAGCTCTCACAGGAAGCGGAGAAGCTCAATACCGCGGTTGCGGACTTCCTGCAGAAGATGCGAGCTTTCTAGCCTCATGCGCATCCGCTCGGCGATCTCCCTCACGATGTTCCTCACGCTGGTCCCGGTCACGCTCCTGGTGCCCGGTCTGCATGAGCTGGTCGTCGTGGCACACGGGGGATCGACGAGCGACGCGCACGCCTTCATGACGGTGAACATGCTTGCGGGCATGTTCACCGTTCCTTTTGCCATGCGCCGGGCGCGTGGCGCGGCCGACCTGCGGCGCTGGGTCGTGACGGCGCTCCTGATCGACGCGGCGGCATTCGCCGGGATGGGACTCTCGTCTTCGCTCCCTGTGCTCTATGCCTTCCGCGTGCTCGACGGCGCGGTGCATCTCCCGGCGGTCACGCTCCTCATGGTGGCCAGCAACCGCTCGTCGGGCGACCGGCGCGGTGGATCGTTGGGGGCCCTGGCCTCGGCGATCATGATCGGCGTGGCGATTGGCTCACCGCTCGGTGGGTGGCTGGTCGAGCGCGGCGCATCGCTGGTCTACATCGTGGGAGCGTCGCTCCTCCTCGTGGCCGCGCTCATGGCACTGGCGATTCCCGAGGCGCCGGCGCGAGCCACCGAACCGGCGCCGCGGCGGTACGGCTTCGATCGCACGAAGCTCCAGGCCTGGGTTCCCCTGGGCTACGCCTTCATGGATCGCTTCAGCATCGGCGTGTTTGTCTCGACGTTCACGCTCTTCCTCACGCAGGTGCATGGGTTGACGGCGTCGGAGCGCGGAGTGCTCATCGCGCTCTTCATGCTCCCCTTCGCCGTGCTGTGCTATCCGGCGGGGCGACTCGCCGACCGCATCGGCTGGTTCGCCCCGATGATGATCGGCAACGTCTTGTTCGGCGCAGTCTTCGCGTCGTACGGGATCCTCCCGTCCGGATGGCTCCCGCTGGCGATGATCGTGTCGGGTATCCTCTCGGCGCTCATGTTCACCCCGAATCTCCTCCTCATCTCCGACCTCGCCGAGCGCGGTCGCGGGGAAGGGCTCTTCGGCGCGTTCCAGGTGGCCGGCTCGCTCGGTTTCCTCGTCGGGCCGATGGTGGGAGGGATGCTGCTTGCCGCGACGCGCGATGGGGCCACGTCAGGGAATTACCGACTCATCTTCGCCCTCGTGGGATTGCTCGAGGGGGTGCTGGCGATCGTCGCATACGCGGCACTCCGCCGTCTCGCGCGCGAGGTGCGCGCCGACCGCGCGGTGGCGCCGGCTCCCGCCGCCGGGAGCGTTACCTCGCTCGCGACCTAACTATTAACTGCGTCTCATCTTGCGCCGTCGCATTCGTGCGGCGGCGCTCGTTTTTGTGAGCGCGCTGCCGATACTTCCGGTGACGGGCCCCGCCTTCGGGACCGTTGCCATTCCTCTTCGTGCGAGCCGCGATTTCATGAGCGACCTCCTCGTCATCGACGATTCCCCAGCGATCCGGAAGGCGATCCGGCGCATCCTCGAACCCATGGGCTTCGCTGTGCGCGAGGCTGGAGACGGGCAGCAGGCGCTCGACGAGGTTCGCAAGGCGCGTCCGCGCGCGATCCTGTGCGACATCGACATGCCGGTCATGGACGGCCTCACCTTCGTGCGCGAACTGCGCGCCATTGGCGCGATGGCCGACGTTCCGGTCATCATGTGCACCACGCACAACACCTTCGAGAAGATCCAGCAGGCGATGGGGCTCGGAGCCAACGAGTACATCATGAAGCCCTTCGACGCCGAGATCATCGGCGGCAAGCTGGCCTCGTGCGGGGTGGCGGCATGACCGCGGACGCACCGATCCGGGTGCTGGTGGTCGACGACTCCGCGGTGGTGCGCGGTGCGCTCGGCAAGATCCTCGAGGGCGCCGGGATGAAGGTCGTGACGACCGCGCCGAACGGCCAACTTGCCCTCGACGCGCTCAAGCACATCGAGGTAGACGTCGTCCTGCTCGACGTCGAGATGCCGGTGATGGATGGCATCACGACGCTCCCGCGCATTCTCGCCGAGCACCCGTCGGTGCGGGTGGTCATGGCGAGTTCGCTCACGCAGCAGGGAGCGGCGATCACGATGCAGGCGCTCTCGCTCGGCGCCGCAGACTACATCTCGAAACCATCCGCCCGCGTGGGCGCGGCGGGACTGGCCGGCATCACCGACGAAATCGTCGCCAAGGTTCGGGCTATCGGCCAGGCGCGCCGCACGCGCCCGACCATCGCTGCCAAGCCGGTCGCCCCCCCGCCCAAGGGAGGCGCTTCGATCCTCGTGGGCGCACCCGCCGGCGAATCGGCGCCGCGCGTCCTGGCGATCGCCTCGAGCACCGGCGGACCGAACGCGCTCGCCGAGGTGCTTTCCGGTCTCCCGAAAAACTACCGCCTTCCGACGTTCATCACGCAGCACATGCCGCCGGTCTTTACCGCGCTCCTTGCCCAGCGCCTGCAGCGCGATACCGGGCGCGAATGTGTCGAGGCGAAGGACGGTGAGTCGGTGCGGAGCGGCTGCACGTACATTGCACCTGGCGACTACCACATGATCGTGCACACGCACGAAGGGCAGCCGATCATCCGGCTGCAGCAGACGCCGCCGGAAAATCACTGCCGCCCCGCGGCCGACGTCATGCTGCGCTCGATTGCGGCGGTCTATGGCGCGGGGACCCTTGCGGTGGTGCTCACCGGGATGGGAGAAGACGGGCGCCGCGGCTGCGAGGCCGTGCGCGACCGTGGCGGGCGCATCATCGCCCAGGATGAAGCGACGTCGGTGGTGTGGGGAATGCCGGGCGCCGTGGTGAATGCCGGCCTCGCACGCTGGGTCCTGCCGCTCCCCGACATCGCCGCCAAGATTTCGTCGATGAGCCTCGTGGTGGCCGCATGATCAGCACCGACGATTATCGCTTCCTCGCCGAGCTCCTGCATCGCCAGTCGGGGCTCGCGTTAGGCGACGGCAAGGAGTACCTGCTGGAGAGCCGCCTCCCGCCGGTGGCGACGAAGCTCGGATTCGCCGACCTGGCGGCGCTCGTCAAGTCGCTCCGGGCGCGCCCGGCGGCCGACGTGGAGAAGGCCGTCTGCGACGCCATGACGACGGGCGAGACCTTCTTCTATCGCGATACCACGCCGTTCACCGTGCTCGAACGCGAACTCCTCCCCGAGGTCGCCGAGCGCGTCATGACGAAGGGCGGGGGACGCCCGATCCGAATCTGGTGCGCCGCCTGCTCCACGGGGCAGGAACCGTACTCGATCGCCATGATCCTCGAGAAAATGGCGCCCAAGCTGGGAGGCGCGAAGATCGAGATGGTGGCGAGCGACTACTCGACGCCTACGCTCGCTCGTGCCAAGGAAGGGATCTACAACCAGTTCGAGGTGCAGCGCGGCCTTCCGGTCACGGACCTCGTGCGCTTCTTCCAGCAAGTGCCGGCCGGCTTCCAGGTGAAGGACGAGCTGCGCAACCGGATCTCGTTCCGCGAGCAGAACCTGCTCAAGCCGTTCGGGACGCTCGGAATGTTCGACATCGTCTTCATTCGCAACGTGCTGATCTACTTCGACACGGCGACAAAGCGCGACGTGCTGGAGCGCATCGCCCGCCAGCTGCATCCGGGCGGTACCGTCCTCCTCGGAGGGACGGAAAACACGCTGGGGATCACCACGAAACTCGTGCGCGTCCAGAGCGCGTCGGCGCCGGTCTATCGCCATCCGGCCGACGCCGCCGCAGCCGGAAAGGCCGTCGCCTGACGAACGGAGTCCGCCGACGGGTTGAGCCGGGCGAGACGAATGCGCTGACGCCGGCATCGAGCCGGCGCGAGGCTTAGCAAGGCAAAGCAAAGCCCCCGGTGCCTGAGGCACCGGGGGCTTTGTCGTACCGGTGGAACGATCGAGCGTTAGCGGCGGCAGCTGGTGGCTGCACCCTTGTCGCCGACCGACCAGATCT
>CAZWVG010000186.1:0-11288 GCA_964637355.1 uncultured Gemmatimonadaceae bacterium | reverse complement strand
CGATCCCGCGCAGTGGGCGAAGATGCTCGCCATCAACCTGGCGACCGCGTACGCCACCACCCGCGCCTTCCTCCCCGCCCTCCGCCGCGCCCGCGGGCGCATCACCTACTTCGCCTCGGCCGCCGCCCTCCCCGGTGGCTCCCTCGAAGGCATCGCCGCCTATGGCGTCGCCAAGGGAGGCGTCGTCACCCTCATGCACGCTGTCGCCGCCGAGGAGCGCGCGGGCGGCGTCTACGCCAACGCCCTCGCCCCCACCGCCATTCGCACCGACACCAACGTCGCCGCCATGGGCGACGACACCGCGTACGTCGAGCGCGAAACCGTCGCGCAGTGGGTCACCTTCCTCTCCGACCAGGCCTCGGGCCCGGTCACCGGCCAGGTCATCCGCCTCGGATGACCGCGCACGCCCGCTAGGACTGCCGTGCCAGGGGATCCCGCCTTCTCCAGCAACCCGCGCCCGTCGCACCCGCGACGCCCCCCTGGTCGCGCCATCTTCCTCGATCGCGCGCTCGAGGCGCTCCCGCTCTTTCGCCTGAGCGATTCCGCCGAGGAGACGACGATCATCTACGCACCCCCCGCTGGCGGGCGGTGGCGCGTCCTCCCGAATCCGGGTGATCGACTCCCCGGCACCTTCGATCAGGACGTGTACGTGGAGATCTGCCGGCGCCACCTCGACGCCGGCTCTCCCGCCGACGGCGCGGTGACCTTCACGCTGCACGCCTTTCTCCGCTCCATCGGCCGCCGCGCCGACGGACGCACCTACGAACAGCTCCGCGCCGCCCTCAACCGGCTCGAGCGCACGTCGTTGGAATCGTACGGCGCCTACTGGTCATCGAGCACCAACGCGCCACTCGAAGGGCGCTTCTCGGTCCTCTCGGCGGTGTCAATCGATCGCCGGCGCACCGCCGACCGCGAACAGCTCGCCCTCTTCCCGACCTTCACCGCGTCGGAACCCGGCGACGCGCGCGTGGTGTTGTCTCCGCTCCTGCGCGCCAACATCGCGCATGGACACACCACGACCATCTCGCCCACACTCTACCAGGGGCTGTCGTCTCCGGTCGCGCGCCGCCTCTATCGCCTGCTCGAGGTCGCTCGCGCCGACGACACCGTCACCTGGCGCATCGAACTCGAGGCGCTGGCAGAACAAGTCCCCCTCGTACAACGTTATCCGTCACACCTCCAGCGCGTCCTGCAGCCCGCGCACGAGATGCTCCAAACCGCCGGCATCGTGCGCGACGCCAAGGTGCACCAGATCAGAAAGCAGTGGTTCGTCGACTACGTGCTCGCCGTTCGTCCCAGCTGAGCGCCCAAGTCCGGTGACGCGTACTAGGATGGACCCGTCCGAAGAATTGATGCGCGGGCAGGAACCCAGAATGCCCCCGAGTTGGTAGATAGCAGGTAAGTAGAACGACGAATCCCTCGTCTTCTCGTCTTCTGAAAACTCGTCTTCTCATGAAAAAGATCGCCCTGATCGGCGCCGTGCTCGTCCCCGTCGTGGCTGGCGCGTTCGTCGTACAAGAGCGCGCGGCGCTCGATGGCGGGCGACTCTTCGGTCAGGTCCTCGACCTGGTCGAAAGCCGCTATGTCGACTCGGTCGACACCGCGATGCTCTACGAAAAGGCGGCCCGTGGGCTGGTCACCCAGCTGCAGGATCCCTATTCCGAGCTCTTCTCGCCCAAGCAGCTCGCCCAGTTCAACACGACCACTGCCGGGCGCTACGCGGGACTCGGCATGCAGATCGAGGAGCAGCCCGGGAAGGGTGTCGTGATCTCCAAGGTCTTCCCGCACACCCCCGCCGAAGCCGGCGGCGTGCGCGAAGGCGACATGATCATCGCGATCGATACCACCTCCACGCGCGGCTGGTCGTCTACCAAGGTCTCCGACAATCTCAAGGGTGAACCCGGAACGAAGGTCAACGTCTCCTTCGCCCGCCCGAGTGTGGCCGAGCCGATCAAGTCGACGTTCACGCGCGCGATCATCCACGTGCCGGCCGTCCCCTACGCCATCACGTTCGACAAGATCGGCTACATCCCGCTCCAGGGCTTCAACGAGACGGCGAACCAGGAAGTCGCCGGTGCGGTCAAGCAGCTCATCACGCAGCAGGGCGCGAAAGCGCTCATCCTCGACCTGCGCGGCAATGGCGGCGGATTCCTCGATCAGTCGCTCGCCATCTCCAACCTCTTCCTCCCGCAGGGCACCGAGCTGGCGTCGGTGCGCGGCCGCAACCAGGACAACCAGACGTACACGGCGCGTGAGCGCCCCATCGCCGCCGACATCCCGCTCGTCATCCTCACCGACCAGTACACCGCCTCGGCGTCGGAAATCGTCGCCGGTGCGCTGCAGGATCACGACCGCGCCCTCATCCTCGGCACCACGTCGTTCGGGAAGGGGCTGGTGCAGACGCTGTTCAACCTCGATGGCGGCTACGCCCTCAAGATCACCACGGGCAAGTGGTTCACGCCCAGCGGGCGCACGATTCAGAAGGAGCGCAAGCTCCTCCCCGACGGCCAGTTCGTCGAAGTGCACCCCGACTCGCTCGAGACCGACTCGGCGCGCAAGGCGCGCCCGGTCTACAAGTCCGATGCGGGGCGCGTGGTCTACGGCGGCGGTGCCATCACCCCCGATGTGATCGTGCGTCCCGACACCTTCACCACCGCTGAGCAATCCTTCCTCAAGGCTACTGCGCCAAAGTCGCAGGACATCTACGTCGCCACCTACGACTACGCGATGGAGCTCAAGCCGAAGGTTGCGGGTAACCCCAACTTCGTCGTGTCGCCCGCCTGGCGCGAGGAGCTGTACAACCGCCTCGTGAAGAAGGGCGTCACCGTCGATCGCAAGCTGTACGATGGCGCCTCGACGCAGATCGACCGCATGCTCGAGCAGCGCGTCGCGCGCCTCGCCTTCGGTGACTCGACGGCACGCCGCCGCGCCCTCGACGACGACACGCAGCTCCAGAAGGCCATCGAGATCCTCAAGAAGGGGACGAACCAGAAGGAGCTCTTCGCCCTCGCCCCGCAATTCTCGAAGCAGTAAGTTCCGCAGGCATGAGAACCCTACAGAACACCCTCGCCGCCACGCTCCTCGTGGCGGCGATTGCTTGCGGCACCGGCACGCCGCGCGACGCCGATTCCACGGCGACGGCAGCGGCGGCGACCCAGGGCGCAAGCAATGACTCGGCGCGGGCGGTGACGATCCCCGACACGCCGAACGAACGCCACCTGACCAACGTTAGGCAGGTCACCTTCGGTGGCGAGAACGCCGAGGCGTATTTCTCGCCCGACGGCCAGTGGCTCACCTTCCAGTCCACCCGCGACGGGCGCGCCTGCGACCAGCAGTACGTAATGCGCGTGGACGGGTCCGGCCTCAAGCGCATCTCCGACGGGCGGGGGAAGACGACGTGCGGGTGGTTCCTCCCCGACGGAAAGCGCCTCTTCTTCGGCTCGTCCACCGCCCACGACTCCACCTGTCCGCCCAAGCCCGACCCGTCGAACGGCTACGTGTGGGGGCTCGATCGCTACGACATCTACACGGTCAACGCCGACGGCACCGACCAGAAGCGGCTGACCAACTACGACGTGTATACCGCCGAGGGAGTGCTCTCACCCGACGGGACGCGCATCGTCTTCACGTCGCTCAAGGACGGCGACCTCGACATCTACACGATGAACGTCGACGGGACCGACGTAAAGCGCCTCACCAACACGCCCGGCTACGACGGCGGCGCATGGTGGTCCCCCGACGGCAAGCGCATCGCCTATCGCGCCAATCACCCCACCGACTCGGCGCAGCTCGCCGACTACCGCGCGCTGCTCGAAAAGCACATGGTGCGCCCGAGCCGCGTCGAGCTCTTCGTCATGAACGCCGACGGGAGCGACAACCACCAGGTCACCGCGTTAGGCGGGGCGAACTTCGGTCCGTCCTGGACCCCCGACGGCAAGAAGATCATCTTCTCCTCCAATCATCCCGCGCCCCGCAGCGGCAACTTCGACCTCTACCTCGTCGATGCCGACGCGAAGATGGCCGGCCACGACCAGGTGGAGCAGATCACCTTCTCCCCGGTGTTCGACGGCTTCCCGATGTTCTCGCCCAATGGCAAGGAGATCGTCTGGGCGTCGAACCGTACGTCCGAAAAGCCCACCGACACCAACCTCTACATCGCCGACTGGAAGCCGTAGCGCCGGGTGCGCACCAGCATCGGTTCACGGGCTCCCGCAGTTTGGGAGCCCGCGTTGCATGTGGACGACGGCGCGCGAAACGACGAGTATTGCCGGATCGTAGGACGCGGGAAGGACGTGGGGCGTGGTCCAGGTCTACCTCCCGTCTCCCGTCCCCCGTCTCCCGTCCCGAGCATGTCCTCCACCTCCTCCTCCACCGGCCCGGACTTCCTCCGCCTCCAGCGCGCCCTCCTCGGGCGGTTCTCGCTGGTGCGCGAGCTCGGGCGTGGCGGAATGGGGATCGTGTATCTCGCGCGCGACGTGGCGCTCGACCGCAACGTCGCCATCAAGCTCCTCCCGCCGCAGCTCGCCGCGCTCCCCAGTGCGCGCGCGCGCTTCCTGCGCGAGGCGCGACTCGCCGCCGGGCTCTCGCATCCGCACATCGTCCCGATCCACCTGGTCGACGAAGTCGATGATCTCGTCTTCTTCGTGATGGGATACGTGGAGGGGGAAACGTTCGGCGAGCGCATCCGGCGTCGTGCCCCGCTCCCCGTGGAAGAGGTCACGCGCGTGGTGCAGCAGGTCGCGTGGGCGCTCGGCCACGCGCACGCGCGCGGGATCGTCCACCGCGATGTGAAGCCCGACAACATCCTCATCGAGCGGGAGTCCGGGCGCGCCGTCGTCACCGATTTTGGAATCGCCGGCGGCGACGGAGCGCTGACCCCGGCTGACGGCGTCGCGATGGGAACGCCGCTCTACCTGAGCCCGGAGCAGGCGAGCGGCGCGCGCGGCGATGCCCGTTCCGATCTCTACGCACTCGGCGTCACTGCCTGGCTCGCGCTCACCGGCGAGCACCCGCATTCGGGAGTTGGAGCGGCGGCGCTCATGTTGCAGAAGGCGACCGTTCCCGCACCCGCGCTCCGCGAGATCCGGCCGGAAGTTCCTGCGGCGATCGCCGAAGCGATCGACCGGTCGCTGGCGATGGATCCCGCGCTGCGTTGGCCCGATGGCGAATCGCTCGCGTTGCACCTCGAGCGACTGCGTGGACGCCGCGCCGCGGTCCCTGCGCGCGTGCGCGCCTTTGTCACCACGACGATGCCGCTCGGCACCGAGCTCGCGGCCGCGACGACCGCCTCGTTGTCGGCGCTTGGCATGATGGCGGTGCTCTCGCGCGGCGGATTGATCGACGCGCTGTACGCGCAGGCACTCGCACTCCCGCTGGTTGCCATATCGATCGCCTTTGCCGGAGTTCGCGCCGCGCAGTCGGCGCTCGCACTTCTCGACGTCGTGCGCGACGGACACGACCACGACGTCGTCGCTCGCGCGCTGCTCGACGAAGAACGCGAACGCGAGCTCGAGGTCGAGCCGCGCGCGACGATCGCGCAGCGCCGGGACGCCTTCTGGTACGGATCGTTAGGGGCGGCGAAAACGGCTGCGGCGCTCCTCGTGGCCGGAACGTCGCTCCCGGAGTGGATCACCGTTCCCGCAGCGCTGGGCGCCGTCATCGTCCCCACCGTCACCGTGCTCAAGGTCTGGCAGATTCTTCGCCCGGGCCCCGGACGCTGGCCACGCATGCTTCGCGGGCGACTCGGCGCCGGCGTGATGCGACTCATGCAGCGACTCTCCCGCCGCGCTCCCACGCGCAAGGTGGAGAACGCGCCGACCGTGACGCTCCTCGGCGGTGCGATCGAGGAGTTGTTCGTCGCCCTCCCCGAAGGGACGCGCCGTCAGCTCGCCGACCTCCCGCTCCTCGCCCGCGGGCTCCAGCGCGAGGCAGCGATGGCTGCGACGGCGGATGATGAGACGGCGCGCGCACGCGCGGCCAACATCGCCACCGCGCTCGAGACGCTGCGCCTCGAACTTCTGTCACTTCAAGCCGGCCTGCGCGAGGTTCCGGACGTGACACGCCAGCTCGAGGAAGCGCGCCGCATTGGCGAACGCGTCGACGCAGCGCTCCTCGACGCAGAGGCAACGCCCGTCTGAGAGGCGCCCGCGGGAGCGAACACCCCTCGACTCCCCCTCTGCTGGTCCGTACAATCCACCAACGACCAATTCCCCAGTGGAGTACGCAATGGAGATCATCCCCCTGGTGATCGCGGCCGGCGCCGCTTTTCTCCTGTTCAAGTCGATCAAGATCATCGGTCAGGCCGAGGTCATGGTCATCGAGCGCCTCGGCCGCTTTCATCGCGTGGCGCGTTCGGGGTTGAACATCCTCATCCCGATCATCGAGCGCCCCAAGTCGCTCGACGTCCGCTTCCTCGAGAGCGATGTCGGCGGCATCAAGAAGATCTCCTCGGGGTCGACCACCCGGATCGACCTGCGCGAGCAGGTCCTCAACTTCCCGAGCCAGCCCGTCATCACGAAGGACAACGTCACCATCGACATCGACGCCGTCCTGTACTACCGCGTCGCCGATCCGCAGAAGGCGACGTATTCCGTGCAGAACCTTCCGTACGCTCTCGAAACGCTCACCCGCACCACGCTGCGCAACATCGTGGGTGAGATGGAGCTCGACGCGACGCTCACCTCGCGCGACGTCATCAATCGCCGCATGCGCGAGGTCATCGAGGACGCATCGATCGGGTGGGGTGTCGACGTGACGCGCGTGGAGCTCCAGTCCATCGAGCCACCGCGCGACATCCAGCAGTCGATGGAGTTGCAGATGCGCGCCGAGCGCGAGCGGCGCGCCGCGGTCACCAATGCCGAGGCAACCAAGCGCGCCGCCATTCTCGAAGCGGAGGGTGTGCGCGAGTCGCAGGTGCTGCGCGCCGAGGGTGAGCGCGATGCCTCCGTCTTGCGCGCGCAGGGGCTCGCCGACGCACGTCTCGCGATGGCCAACGCCGAGGCCGAAGCGATCCAGAAGATCGCCGCCTCGCTCCCGGACGGTCAGGTCTCGATGTACCTGCTCGGGCAGAAGTACCTCGACGCGCTCCCCTCCATTTCCCAGGGAAAGGGAACGACCATCTTCCTCCCCGCCGAAGCCTCGGGAATGCTCGGTGCACTTGGCGGTTTGCGAGAGATGTTGAAGACCCAGGCCAGCGACTCGAGTTCGGAGCGGAAGGGAGCGAATGCGCTTCCCGGAAGCGCCACCCGGGCACTCGGCGCCGGTCCACTCGATACCGACAGGAAGTAGGAGCTCCTTGGATCGCCGCCCGATCACGCGTGAACGCGCCGAGTTCATCGCGCGCGCCCAGGCCTGCACGCACTGCCAGGAGTACAACTACAAGAAGATCTGGGTGAAGCCTGCCCCGGAGTCGCACCAGAAGGAGCTCAACGCGCTCTGGATCGTGCGCCGCATCTGTGGCGTGTGCGGTCTCGACACCGAGATGGGACTCGACGAGGACGGCGATGTCGTCTTCCTCGGTTAGGGGCGTCGGAGCAGCGTCGCGATGGCAGCCAGTACGTTCGACATTCCCGGCGCAGCCGTGGGGGACCGGGTCCAGCACGAGTTCCTCGTCGTCGAGCGCGAGGAGAAGAAGCAGGCGAATGGCGATCCGTTCGTCCTGCTCACGTTAGGCAATCCGAGCGGGCGGCTCGGCACTGCGCCGCTCTGGTCCAACCAGCTCGACTGGGCCAGCGGTGCGGAGCGCGGCAAGGTCGTGCAGGCCATCGGCGAGATCGCCGCCTTTCACGGCAAGCGGCAGTTGCGACTGACGGCGCCGCTGCGCGTGCTCCCCGAGAGTGCGGTACGCCCGGAGCTGTTCCTGCCGCGCATCAGCGTGGCAACGGATCAGCTCTGGGATTGGGTCGATCGCGCGCGCGCCGAGTTCAAGTCGGCTGCGCTCAGGCGTGCCGTCGACCTGTTCTTTGCCGATGATGCGTTTCGCGTGGAGTTCGAGCGAACGCCGGCTTCGGTCGCTGGCCACCACGCGGCCGTTGGCGGATTGCTCCTGCACGTCACCGAAGTGGCCACCATTGCGCGCAACGCCGCGCGCGTGATGAAGGGCAACGCCGATCTCGTGGTCGCCGGCGCGCTGCTGCACGACATCGGGAAGGTGCGCGCGTACGACGTCGGCCCGGCGGGCTTCTCGCACACGCCCGCCGGTTCGCTCCTCGGTCACGTCGTCCTCGGCGCGCTCATGCTGCAGGAGCGTTTGCAGGGAGTCAGCTCGGCGGAGCTTGGCGGATCGCAGCGCATGGAACTCTTGCACCTGATCCTCTCGCATCACGGCTCGCTCGAGTTCGGGAGCCCAGTGCAGCCCATGACGCTTGAAGCCGAGTTGCTGCACTGGGCCGATGAGACATCGGCCAAGGGGAACGACATGGCGGAGTCGATCGCCGACGACGAGCAGTTCGGCGCGGGCGAGGTGAGCGAGCGGCGGCCGTGGCGGGTGGGGAGGCGTGTGTGGAGAAGGCCGCACGGGTGGGAGTAGGGCGCCGAGCGAAAGGGGCGCAGACAGTCTGCGTCGCTCGCTCGACCGTCCGCGCCCCTTCCCACCGCATCTCCGGCATTGACTAACTGCTGAATGCCCATCGAGGTTCTGCGTCGCCCATCTCGCGCATCAACCGAGCGTGTGACAGGCAGGGAGACGCCCGTTTGTCCGGCGCGCCGTAGCTAGTGCCTTGCCGTCAGCCCTTCGCCTTTCTTGAGCGTGATGTGCACCTCCGACCGTTCGTCGGTCGACTTCAAGACGTTCATGGTGGCGATTGCCGACTCCTTCACCGGGAGGTCGTCGAACGAGCCCGATGCGAGCTCCTGGCGCAGCAACTCCCGCCCGTCGCTGTCCCTGATGATGGCCGTCACCTGGGCGTGACGCGACGCGGTCGCGGGCCTCGCGCGTAGCTGCACTCGCGCCGGCTCGCCACCATCGGGCATGGCGCGCTTGAGCGGACCTGTGCCGTCCCGCTTGAGCACGATCTTGATGAGCCCTCCGCGCGCCTCGGGCGGCAACATGGCGCCCGACTTGATCACGTCGACCGAGGCGATTGCCTGTGCCGGGTAGGGGATGGAGTCCAGCGCCAACCCCCCATTCGCATCTCGTGCGCCGAGGCGCCCGGTCAGGACCGTGTTCCCGTCGGCATCATAGACGATGACGAGCGGGTCGGATGCATCGCCGCTTAGTGTCGGGGCTGGGACGCGCTCGCGTACTTCGGTGCCAAGCGCGTTCCTGGCGGAGTCACTCGAAGCCGCGCGCGGTGAGGCGTTCGGTGTCGCCTTGCCGTCGGCGATCGTGTACGAAGCGACGGGCGCGAGCGGTTCGGGGCGACGGGTCTCGCACGCGGCAACGATGACCGCCAGAGCGGCCAGACCTAACGAGAGCTGGACGACTGGTGCGGGGGTGCGGTGACGGGCAGTCATGGCACGAATCCGTTTTTCGAGGAGAGAGGGAGCGGCCGCGAACGCGAGATACGCCGCCAGTCGCGGATGGCGTCGCGCGGAGGCGACGGTGAGGAGGAGGTCGCCGTACGTGTGCAGGTCACCACCCGCGGCAAGGACTCGGGCATCGCAGTCCAGTTCGAGCGCCGTGCGCAGCCGGCGCACGATGTACCACAGCGCGGGATTCCAGGGAAAGACGGCGAGCGTCGCAAGCGACACGAGCAGCAGGTGCGGGTCGCCCGCCTGCAGGTGCTCGCGTTCGTGCCGCAGGAGCAGCTCTCGACGCGATGGATCGAGCGACATCAGCGCTGCGGGAACGACGATCCGCCGTGCACCGAACGAGAGCGCCCCGGGACCCACATCCTTGGTCAGCGCGACGAGCGCCCCATCGATGACGGTCGTCTGACCTTCCCGGCTCGCACGCCACAGCCGGAGGGCGCTGGCAACGAGCGCTGACATCATCACCAGCGACGCGGCGACCCATGCCGCGAGAAGCCAGCGATCCCAATCGATCCCGGTCGCGAGTGGGACTACCGACAGAGAGCCGGAGCCGACGGCCGGGTTCTGCGCGGGAGCACCGCCCGCGTCGGATATCGCGATGGGGCGAATGGCGACCAGCACGGGGACGACAACAGCGGTAAGCAGGGCCCCGAGCCAGGGTAGGCGCCGCGGCAACCTACGAGGCGTGACGAGCGGCTCGAGGACGAGTGCGCCCCCTGCGGCGAATGCACTGATCGCCACCGCGTACAGCATCCACGCCAGCATCATCGCCCCCCGTCGCTTTCTCGCAGACGATCGTTGAGGACTTTTCGTAGTCGCCGCAGTTCGGCGTCGTCGACACCTCGCTCGTGCACCAGCTGCGTCAGGAGCAGTTCGCGCGAGCCGCCGAAGATCTTGTCGACGATGCGATCCAGCGCCGATCGTCCCGCTGCATCGCGAGCCACATCTGCCGAGTAGCGGTGAGCCTTGCCGTCCGACTCGTGCGTGACGTGACCCTTTGCCTCGAGGGTGCGCAGGACGGTGAGCACCGTCGTATACGCGAGGTCGTCGTCCAGACAGTCGCGCACATCGGCAACCGTGCTCGGCCCCTTCTCCCACAACACCGACATCACATCGAGTTCACGACCGGTGAAGACGATCTCGTCCACGCCACGCTCCTACTAGAAGTTTCGTAGAAGATTGGGGTATCGAGTCGGCTTGTCAACTATAATTTTAGTAGATCGAGTCGAAGAACTGCGGCCCAATGATGTCGGCGGCGGCGCGACCGGACCCTCGAGAACGTTTGAGATGAGTCGCGGAGGGGGCGCATGCCGCAATTCCCCAGTCGCGCCCGCCGGATCGGAATCGACACAACCGTGTAGTGAAATCTCTGACCAGGCCGCGCGCAGCGAGCGCAGGCCGGATCGAAGATTTCGCGCATCCGACACCGAGTCAGGGAGGCGGCGCGCAGCAAGCGGTCGTCACCGACTGCGAGGCGATACCGGATCGAGGATTTTTGTGCTCGTACAACACTTGTGTGATCGCGCGCGTTCTAAGAGTGATCGTTTCATTCCCGAGCGGGCGGCTTCGCGTCGCCGCGCCGTTTCCAGGGGCGGTCAGGGCGGGGTGGCGGAGAGGCGGATCGAGGGACAGGACGTCCGTGAAGGCACGCAAATCTGTGTGTGGCTTGGATTTGCGACCTTAAGCGGTTACCTTCCAATCGGTCGCGGTCTTGCCGTTGCCGCGCATGTTTCGTCCCAGTACAGGAGGCCTCATGAGAAAGCCACGACCGGCGACCTACAATCCGGCGCAGGCGCTTCATCTCATCGCAAGCGATC
>CAZWVG010000185.1:0-11289 GCA_964637355.1 uncultured Gemmatimonadaceae bacterium | reverse complement strand
ACCCTCGTTCCCTCCCGCGACCGGAGACCTTGCTGCGCGCGTGAAGATAATCCACAAGTACGTCCTGCGAGAGCACGCCGGCCCGCTCGTCTTTGCCCTGTCGGCCCTCACGTCCCTGATGCTGCTGAACTACGTGGCCAAGCAGCTGGGGAACCTCGTGGGGAAAGGGCTCGACTGGCAGGTGATCTTCGAGTTCTTCATGCTCTCGGTCCCCTTCACCGTCGCCATGACGCTCCCCATGGCGGTGCTGGTGGCTGTGCTGTACGCCTTCTCGCGCCTGGCCTCGGAGAACGAGATTACCGCGCTCAAGGCCAACGGCGTCAGCATGACGCGACTCCTCGTCCCCGTCGTACTTGCGGGAGGCGTTCTGGCGATCGGGATGATCGCCTTCAACGATCAGGTCCTTCCGCGCAGCAATCACCGGCTCCGTACGCTCCAGGGCGACATCTCTCGCAAGAAGCCGACCTTCCTGATCAAGGAACAGATCATCAACGAGGTCGCCCCCAACTCCTACTTCCTCCGGACCAATCATCTGAACCGCGAGACCAACGGGATGCGCGAGGTCACGATCTACGACCTCAGCGACCCGATGCGGCGGCGCACCATCTACGCCGACAGCGGATCGATGGCCTTCACCGAGAACGGCTCGGACCTGCAACTGGTGCTCTACGACGGCTTCATGCAGGAGGTCCCGAAGGAGACACCTACCCAACTGCAACGCCTCTACTTCAAGACCGACCTCATTCGCGTCCCTGGCGTCGCCAACGCCTTCGAGCGCGACTCGAACGATACGTACAAGAGCGACCGCGAAATGTCGGTCTGCGAACTGCAGAGCGAGGTCGCCCGCTACGAGCGCGACTACTTCCGTTCGTACGACGACTTTCAGCGCGCCTCGGAGGCCGCACTCAAGGATCCGCGCGCGCAAGTCGAGTTGCAGCCGTCGCTCCCCATCACGCAGGGACCGCCACAACGTTCGCGCGTGCGGTCGCTCGGCCGCACCTACTGCGATGGCATCGCCTACGTACAACGCCTCGCCGTGATCGAACAGGCGCACGATGCCGCTGTGCAGCTGGCGGGCATCGTCCTCCCGCGCAATGCGTGGGCGCAGGAAGCGCCCGGCGTCCCCGGCGCCACCATGCCGGTGAGCGATGCTCGTCGTCCGCTGGGCGCGCAGCAGCAGGGCGTCCCACAGGGTGCGCAGAAGGGCGACACGACAAAGCGCGACAGCGCTCGCGCTGCGACGGCGAAGCAGGATACCGTGAAGCGCGACACGACGCCCGCGCTCCCGCCGGGCATCGTCAGCGCCGACAGCGCACGCCGCCGCGACGAAGCGATCCTCCGCCAGCGCGCGGGGCTGCCACCGTCAACTTCGGCACCCGGTCAGCCGGTGACCGCCGCCGATAGCGCCGCCACCGACAGCGCCACGCGCGCGCGGGCGCTGGGCGCCTCTCCCGAAGACATCTCCGGTCGCGGGCTCGCTCCTTCGATGGGAGGCGGGATCACGCAGTCGGCCAACGTGGTGATGGAAACCGCGCGCTCGCAAATGCTCACGGCGCGTGCGCAGATGAACCAGTTCGCGGTCGAGATCCAGAAGAAGTTCGCGATCTCGATGGCGTGCGTGATCTTCGTCCTGCTGGGGGCGCCGATCGCGCTCCGCTTCCCGCGCGGCGGCGTCGGGCTGGTGATCGGCGTGAGCCTCGGCGTCTTCGGGTTGTACTATGTCGGCCTTATCGCCGGCGAGGCACTGGCGGATCGTTCGATCCTCACCCCCTTTTGGGCGATGTGGTCGGCCAACATCCTGTTTACCATCGTGGCGATCATCCTTCTCGCACGTATGGGACACGAGACTGCGACATCGCGCGGCGGTGACTTGACCGAAATCCTCACGGCCTTCAAGGGACTCTTCCGGCGCCGCCGAAGCGGGACCGCATGATGCGGAGGCTCGCATGATGCGTTGGTTCCTGCGCCCGCTCGACCGCTACGTCGTCGGCGAGTGGACGAAGATCTTCCTCAGCACGGCGTTCGGCTTTCCGCTCATCGTCACGATCTTCGACCTCACCGACAACATCGACAAGTATTTCAATCGCAATCTCACCCCGCGTGCGATTGCGATGAGCTACCTGTACTGGATCCCCGATTCGATGTTCATGGTGCTGCCGGCGGCGGTGCTCTTCGCCACCGTCTTCTCGATCGGGGCGTTCACGCGCTATTCGGAGATCAACGCCGCGAAGGCGTCGGGGATCTCCTTCCATCGCTTCACACTCCCCATCGTGTTCGGCGCGATCTTCGCGAGCGGGCTCACGCTTGCACTCGGCGAGATCGCCCCAAGGACGAACAAGATCCGCGGCGAGCTGCTGCAGGAGACGCGCTTCACCAGCGGCAACGAGCGCTTCAACTTTACCTATGCGGCCGAACTCGGACGCGTCTACAAGGCGTCGCTCCTGAACGTCGAGCGCGCGTACCTCGAGGGCGTCGAGGTCGAACGCAAGGGGCGCGAAGAGTCGAAGGACTATCCGCCGTACGTCATCTCGGCGCGCAGCGGGTCGTACGTCCCTGGCGGGTGGGCGCTGCAGAACGGGACGCTGCACGTGATCCCGACGGCGGGGCGCGACATCGCCTTCCAGTTCGACTCGCTGGTCGATCGCCACATGAACGAGACGCCGACGCAGCTCATGGCGTCGTCGAAGGCGCCTGACGAAATGGGCTACGAAGAACTCGGCCGCTACATCACCGCGCTCGAGCGCTCGGGGAGCGACGTGAACGTCCTGCGCGTCGATCGCGCGCTCAAGCTGGCCATCCCCGTCACCTGCCTCGTCATCGCCCTCTTCGGCGCCCCGCTTGCCACCAGCAACCATCGCGGCGGCGCGGCGTACGGCATCGGTCTGGCGTTAGGCACGACCGTCATCTTCCTGATCATGATCCAGCTCACGAAGGCCGTCGGAGGCAAGGGGGTCCTCTCGCCCGAGATGGCCGCCTGGACCCCGAATATCGTCTTCGGCGTGGTAGGGCTCATCATGCTGATGCGGGTGCGCTCGTGATCACCTCTCCGATGCACGGCTCGCATCGCACCACGGCGGAGTTCCCCGTCGTGCAGCGCACCGGTATTCGTGTCTTCCGCGTGATCGGTCACGCGGGCGTGGCGCTCTTCGCCGACATCGGCGAGCGCGTCTACTTCGTGCGCGACATCCTGCGCGCGATGGCGACCGAGTGGCGGACGTATCTCCCGCTCACCACCGCGCAGATGCGGCGCATCGGCGTCGACTCGTTGCCGCTCACGGCGATTGTGGCGGCCTTCATCGGATCGGTCATCGCCCTGCAGACGCGCTACCAGCTCTTTCCCGGCGTGCAGCTGTCGGTCGTCGGGCTGATCTCACGGCAGATGATCATCCTCGAGCTTGGGCCGCTCCTCACGGGGCTCGTCCTCACCGGGCGCGTCGGCGCGCGGATGACCGCCGAGATCGGGACGATGCGGGTCACCGAGCAGATCGATGCACTGGAGACGTTGTCGTACGATCCGGTTGCCTATCTCGTAGCCCCGCGCCTCATCGCCGCCACCGTCATGCTCCCGCTCCTCGTCGTCTTCGCCAACGCGGTCGGCGTGACGACGGCGTACTTCACCGCGGTGAGCGCGACCGACGTGACGCTGCAGCAGTTTTCCGAGGGGCTGCGCCTCTCCTACACCTTCTTCCAGATTGCCTACTCGCTGATCAAGGCGACGATCTTCGGAATGGCGATCGCGTTCTTCTGTTCGTATGAGGGCTACGTGACCGACGTCGGCGCCGAGGGCGTGGGACGGTCGACGGCGAAAGCCGTGGTGGTCACGTCGGTGGCGATTCTCGTCCTCGACGCCCTCACCGCCTCCCTCCTCGCCAACCAGCTTCAGGGATGAAACGGCGCGACGCAGTTCTCGTGGGCATCTTCACGACCGCGGCTCTCGCGGTAGTCACACTCGGCGCGCTCTGGCTCGCCCGCGGCGGCCTCGATGCCGGTTACCCGCTCTACTCGCGCTTTCCGTTCGGCGCGGGGCTCAAGCAGGGACAGCCCGTCTGGCTCGCCGGCGTGACGGTGGGCTTCGTGGACAAGATCGAGCTCGATCCTACGGGAACGATCGTCGCCACCTATCGCATCCAGGGCGACTACACCGTCCCCAAGGGGTCGACGGCCTCGGTCGTGCCTAACGGCTTCTTCGGCGACCAGGCGATTGCGCTCACGCCCGACGGGATCACCACCGCGACCTTCGCCGAGGGGGACACTGTACCGTTAGGCAAGGCGACAGCGGGACTCGCCTCGCTCACCGCGCGCGCCGACACCATCACGGTCGGGGTGAACGCGCTCCTCGGCGCGGCGAAGGAGCAGTTCGTCGACTCCGGCGGGTTGCGCGAGATGCGCGCCACGCTCGCCGCGGCGAACCACCTCGTCGTGCAGCTCTCGCAGATCGCGCAACTCCAGTCGCGCGAGCTGCAATCGACCATCGAGACGGTGCGGGTGCGCGCCGCGGCGATCGACTCGGCGCAGGTCGATTCCACCGTGCGGTCGCTGCGGGCGGCGAGTGCGAACATGGCGACCGTGACCGGCGAGCTGCGCACGACGAGCGATCGCCTGAATGCGATTCTCGCCAAGGTCGAGAGCGGCGATGGAACGGCGGCCAAGCTGATCAACGATCCCGGGCTATACAACGACCTGCGCAAGGTGCTGGGGCGCGTCGACTCGCTGACGGCGGATTTCAAGAAGAATCCGAAGCGGTATATAAATCTTGAGATATTCTGAGTTCTCAGAAGACGAGAAGACGAGGGGCTGGACGGGAGACGGGGGACGGGGGACGGGGACGGGAGTGCCGACGCGCGGGGCGCGTCGGCTGGTTGTCGGTGAAGTGCCGCGGTTCGTGTTGCTGTTTTCCGACTGCGCATTTGTAGGACTCTCCTCATCGTGAAGGGTGTCGCACGACGCTCTTTCTTTGGAGGGGAGTATGGGAACCATTCGCTTTGTTGCATCGCTGGCGCTCGCCATTGGGCTGAGTGCGGGATGCACGGCCGACCCTGCCAAACCGACCACAGCTGATCTCATCTCGACAGTCGACCCGGCACTCGCGGAGCTCAACGAGTGGGACGACTACGTCATGACCGACCTGGGTGATTTCGGCGGGACGTACAACATCGCGGTCGACATCAACGACGCGGGGCAGATCGTTGGGGTGAGTGCGCCGAGCTTGGGTGGCAGCGAGCTGCGCCGGGCGTGGGTGTCGGATGGGTCGACGCTGACGATGTTGCCGGTGCTTCGGCCCACATCGAGCAGCGACGCTCGTGCAATCAACGCTAGTGGCGACATCGTCGGCGGAAACGGCGTGAGCGTCATCTGGTCGGCGGGGGGCGTGCAAGCCCTCCGCACCACGTATCCAACTGTGGCCTCCGTCCGCAGCATCAATGACGCGGGCGCGATGGCGGCGGACTGCGTGGTGCCGCACTCTTCGTACGCTTTCGCCTGCATCCTCGATCACGGACGCACGATCCTTCTGGACACCACGGGCGTCCAGTCGTCCACGGCCACGGCGATCAATGAACTAGGCGTTGTGGCCGGCGTTAGGAACGACGGACAGCACTACCTGGCGTACGTGTCTCACGACTCGTCGGTGGTGACACTTCCCCTTCCCGCGATCTCGACCTACGCGAGCTCCTTTGCGTACGACATCAATGACGCGGGAGACATTGTCGGACGCAGCGCGCTCTTCCTGAGTTGGCGCGCGACGCTTTGGCACAATGGCGTTGCCGTCGACCTCGGCGCCGTCCATGGATACGCAAGCTGGGCCAACGGGATAAACGCGCGCGGCGACGTCGTCGGTGCAACTGTGCCGATCTTCAATGGCACACAGGGAACCGCGCACCCTTTCCTCAAGCGCAACGGGATCATGCGACTTCTACCGATGGGGGCCCATCGCTTCGAATTCAGCGAAGCCAAAGCGATCAACGCGCGAGGCGATATCGTCGGAACCGTGATGTATCCGTCGAAGGAATATCGCGCCGTCATCTGGCGTAAGCGCTAGTGTCGAGCTTCGGCGATTCGCGGATCCGTCCAGCGACGCCTGACGATTCCCATCCATGTATCGACTGCAGGATCGACATCGGTCGATCGCGCAACGGGGAGCCGGAGTCGGTCTGACTCGGCTCCCCCAACTGCATGACACCTTGTGCATTCCTCGGGCTACCGTCGGTACAACGAGCCGCGCAAGGTGTTGGAGCGCGTCGAGTCGCTTAAAGCGGGTTGCGAGAAGAATCCGAAGCGATGTGCTGATCTCGGGATGTTCTGAACCGAGGATCGCGGCGACCGGCGTCGTTCCGGACGGACGACGGACGTGTGAATCCGGGGCGCGACCTAGCGCCCCACTGCCTGCCGCACCGCACCTTCGATGTCCTGATCGCCACCGTCCGCGCTGTAGAGCACCTTTCCATCCTTGTCGAGCACGAGGATGTAGGACGTGTGGTAAGCGGCAAACGTCTTGTAGACCGATCCGTCGGCGTCGAAGACGAACGTCCCGGGATGTCCTGTGCGTGCGACATATTCCTTGGCTCGCTCCGGCGTCTGGTTCGTGGGGACGACGACGAAGAGCATGGTGAAGTCCTTGCCGTACTGGGCGTCGAGCGCCTTGAACTTCGGTTCCATCCGGCGGCAGAGCGGGCACCACGTCGCCCAGAACTCGATGAGCATCGGTCCCTTGCCGACATACTGCGCCAGGTCGACCGGAGCGCCATCGAGCGTGTGAGCCATCGCAGTAGGGGCCTGGTCACCGATCTTGAGGCCTTTAGCCTGGGCGTACGACGCCGACGGAACGGCGAGCGCGAGGAGGGAGGCGGCGGCGAGCGTGACGAGCAGACGGTGCTGGGTCATATCAGGAGTTGTCCCATGGTGAAGAGGTAGTATTCGGCGACGCCGAGCATCGCCAGGGCGAAGGCACGCTTGACCCAGAGCATCCACGCACCGGCGCGCGGAAGGCGCGTCACGGCCCCCGCCGACAGGCCCACGAGGACGAGCACGGTGCACATGCCTAACGAAAACGTGAAGAGGTAGGTGAAGCCGAGGAAGGCGCTGCGCGTCGAGGCCACCCAGGTGAGGACAGCACCCATCACCGGCGCGCCGCAAGGCGCCGCCACGAGGCCCGCCACGGCGCCCATGAGGAAGGTTCCCCCGAATCGCCCACCCTCCCCCACCGCCGCCGCACGTTGGATCAGTCGTTGCGGCACCGGGACGGGAAGTGCGTCGAGCATCATGAGGGCGAACGCGACGAGCAGGTTCGCCATGAGAAATGACGCCCACGGATTGCTGCTCACCGATCCGAAGAGCGTTCCGGTGAGCCCCGCCGCGAGTCCCAGTAGCGCGTAGACCAGCGCCAATCCGAGGACGTAGCTGAGGGTCAGCGCCACCACCCGACGACGCGACAGGGCGCGATTGGTTGCCTGGCCACCAACGATCGCCGCCGTCATGGGGATCATCGGGTAGATGCACGGCGTGAGACTTGTGAGCACTCCACTCCCGAATACGATCGGGAGGGCGAGCCACGGTGTGGTCGAGAGCGAGTGTGCGAGGTCGAGTGTTGGCATCGCGCGGTCTAATCACCGCGTACCGCATCGAGTTCCCGGCGGCGCACACTTTTTTCGACGAACCGTCGCCTGACTAGTTGCACACAGCATCTATTGCGTGCGCGCTGAGGCAGAGGTGCGCACGGATCATCCGCGTTCACGCGATACGCAACACCCTGCCGCGACGCCGCATGTTTCCGGCGAGTGTTTCATCGCGGTGTTTCATCGCAGACTTCATCGTGCGGCTGTTCATCGCTGCACGAACACCAGCGGTCACGAACGGCGCGACCCCGACCATCGTCAGGCAGGTATCCGTCGGCACACCCGTCACAGCCGGCGCCTGAGCCGGCGCCTGAGCCGGCGCCTGAGACGGCGCGCCGTCATCGGGCGCCACCGCTCACCCGGTCCCTCAGCGAGTTGGCGTCACGCCCAGCCAGCTCTCCACGGCAGGGACGACATCGGTCAGTCGCGCGACGGGGAGTCGGGCGGGCGTGACTCGGCTCCCCCACGTGCACGACACGGTATGCATCTCCGGCGCAGTCGACGGAAAGCCGTGCGTCCCCATCGGACGACGCAGCGGGGAGAGCACCGGACCGGTCGCAACGGTACTCCAGGACAAACCATCGGCAACTTCATAGTAGATGTCGCCGCCACCAGGGCCCCCGATTCCCAGTGATTCGGACCCCGCATCGCGCACATCGAAGACGCGCGTCACGACCGGGCGCCCCCACTCGTCACGGAGGCCCAGCAGCATGGCGCGCACCGAATCCATCACGCCCCCCGCGTCCCGGTCGGCAACGACTCCTGAGCGGCGCCTCCCGCGGTTGACCGTGATCCAGTACCCGTTGGGCGATGCCGCACGCGAGTGCGAGAGGTCGATGCGACCGTTCGCGCCGACCGAGAGCAGCCCGCCCGCGCGCAGGGCGGCGTTTGGGTGGAACGTACGCCACGTCGCCCGCATCCCGTGATCGCCGGCCACGAAGAGGCGCGTGTTCCCGTCCTCGCGCGTGAGGCGCATGACGCCCTCCAGTCGCAGGTCGACCAGCTCCCACATGCGGTCGCGGAGCGCCGCGATCCGCCCAGCCAGCGCCGCGTCGTAGCCCGGACGCTGAGGGTCGAGGAATCCGTACAGGGCATGATCGATATCGTCGCCTAACGGGAAGTAGTCGAGCTGGAGGCGCGGCGCGAAGCGGTGCCAGGACCAGGCGCTCCCCTCCATGAAGCCGCGCGTGAGCAGCTCAGCGCTTTCCATCCACCGCCGCTCCGCCCTGCCATCACCTCCATCGATGAGCGTCCTTCCCAGCGCTCCGGACTCCCACAGTCCGACTGCTGAATTGCCCACCCAGCCAGGAACCGCCGAGTCGTATGCAGCGGTGAATGACGGGCGGTTGGCGTCCGCCAGCTGCATTCCGGGGACGAAGAGCGTGAACGACGTGTCGCGCGCGTCGAGCGCGAAGAGCCGAAGTCGCATCGAGGCCCGCACCCCGCCGGCGAGCGGGAGGACAACCGGCGCCGAGAAGTAGCGCGCCAGCTGGCGACCGCGTACCGGTGCATCCTCTTCGGCGTGCGGCATGATGCGAACGGCAGAAGCGAAATCGCGCGAGAACGACGCGAAGAGCTGCGCCGAATCTCCCGCGGGGTGAAGGCGAAGGAGCAGGTGCAACGAATCGCCCCGCACCAGCGCGTCGTCGCCGAGCGGGAGGTCGAAGGCGATGTCGCCCCCCTCGCTCGCGGCGACGCCGCGCCAGACGCGTGCATCCGTCAGCTGCACATTGGCGCGCGTCACGACCCGCGGCGCCATGAGAATGCGGTTGTAGCCGTTCACCACCGAGAGTCGCGGGTGCTGCAACGCACGCGACGCTCGGCGGCGTGCATCGTCGAATCGACGCGGCGCCTCGCCATCGTCGACGGGATAGCCCGGCGGCTGCGGCGCCTGTGTGACGTGATGGCCTACCACGCTCACGCCCCCCAGCGCGGCACTGATCCAGATCGGTTCGGCTCGCAGTCCGTCGCTCGAGAAGCCGTTCACAGTCTCGAGGATCGTATGCGTCGATGACGGGAGACGCTGGAATGTGTTGGCGGCGATGCCGTTCACGTTCCCGTACACGCCGGTCCAAAGCGAGGCATGCCCGGCCGCAGTCACCGACGGGAACGCCGGGCGAGCCGACGCCGCGCAGGCGCCGGCATCGAAGAGCGCGTGCAACGCCGGGATCCGCTCCGGCGCCACGCTCCCTGTCACCCGCCGCTCGTTGAGGGCGTCGAACGAGATGACGATCGCGCGGTGAGACGACTCGCGCGCGGACGGCGATGCCCACAGGGCCGGCGAACTCCCGGGTGCGCGAGAGCAGTCCGCCAGTCCAACCAGCAAAGGCAGCAAGCGCCAGACTCTGTGGTCACGCATCATGCCGATTGTCCGTCCCGAAGCGACACAGGGTCGCCTCCCGACCGGGAGACGACCCTGCATCATGCACAGCTGAACTCAGTTGAAGACGTAGCGCAATCCGAGCTGGAAGCGATACACGTCGGAGATGCCCGCCGTCTGCTGGAAGGTCTCGGAAATGAGGTTCTGGCCGAAGTTGCGCAGGCGATAGAGCGCCTTGCCGTCGGCGCTTGCGCCACGAGCGATGAGCGGCTGGTTGGTCACCAGACGCTGCCCGAGTCCCCAGTCCTTGTTGAGCAGGTTGCCGACGTTGAGGATGTTGATGCGCATCTGCAGCGAGTTCTTCTTCCCGCCGAGATCCTTGAAGAGGTCCTGCGTGTAGCTGGCGTCGATACGCAGCGCCTGCGGCAGGAAGAACGCCCCGCGCTCGGCGTACTGGCCACGACGGCTCTTGAGGTACGGATCCTGGGAGATGTACTTGTCCCAAGCCGCCGCCTGTTCGGCCGCGGTGAACGTCTTACCGCTCGACGTGAACTGCTCGAAGTTCATCTCGCCCACGTTGCGCGGGATGTAGATCAGTTCGTTGTTGAACGCGCCGTCGCCGTTCATGTCGCCGCTGAACGTGTAGCTCGTGTTCCCCTGCGTGTACTGCTCGGCAAATATCGAGAAGGTCGAGGCGCCGAAGTGCAGGTATTCCTTGCGGTACGACGCCGCGAGGAACGAACGGTGTCCCGGCGAATACGCGGAGAAGCCAAGCCCGGGGTTGTTCGGATCCTGCGCCATCGCATTGCCGGTCCAGGAACCCGAAGCGATGGAGCCCGGATCGATGGTGTTCTTCGCCTCGCCGTAGTTGTAGCCGGCCTTGAGATAGAAGCCGTTGATGAACGACTTCTCGACCGACGCGGAGATGTTCCACGACGTGCCGACGTCCTGGTTCTTGAGGACGTAGGCGCCGGAGATGTTCGAGTTGATGCGATTGCTCGTCCAGCGCGGACGCGCATCGGCACCGGTGAAGTTCGTCTGGGCCTTCGGCAGGTTGGCGTTGATGTAGTACGCGCCGTTCACGTCACGTCCGTAGAGGAACTCGACAGTTCCGGTCATCCCCCATGGGAGCTTCTGGTCGACGGCGACGTCGGTTCGCCAGGTCTGCGGGAACTTGTAGTCCTTCTCCGTGAAGTTCAGCTCGTACGACGACGCCGGAGCGCCGGTCACGTTCGTAGGTTTGTACTTGTCCGGATTCGGGTTGAACGGACGCGCCGTCGTGTTGTCGAGCTGGTCGAATCCGGTCAGGATGCCGTTGTTGCCGATCTGGTTCGAGATCCAGACGTACGGCGGGCTCCC
>CAZWVG010000184.1:0-11290 GCA_964637355.1 uncultured Gemmatimonadaceae bacterium | reverse complement strand
GACATCCTCACGCTCTCCAAGACACTCGGCGCCGGGATCCCGCTCTCGGCAGTGGTCTGCTCGGCGGCCATCGAGGAGCGCTGTCACGATCGCGGCTTCCTCTTCCTCACCACGCACGTCTCGGATCCGCTTCCCGCCGCCGTCGGGCTCAAGGTGCTGGAGATCGTCCAGCGCGACGCGCTCGTCCAGCTGGCGTGCACGATGGGAGAGCGACTGGCGACCGGACTGCGCGCGCTGCAGGAGCGTCATGCCTGCATCGGTGACGTACGCGGGCGCGGCCTCTTGCGAGGCGTCGAGATCGTGAGCGACCGGGCGACCAAGGCGGCGGCGCCGGAGCTCGGCGCAGCGATCACCCGCGAGTGCATGACGCTCGGCTTGAGCATGAACATCGTGCAGCTGCCGGGGATGGGCGGCGTGTTCCGGATCGCACCGCCGCTCACGGTGAGCGAGGGAGAGGTCGATCTGGGGCTCGAATTGCTGGGGAAGGCGATCGAGCGGGTGGCGGGGTGATGCTGGAGCGCCCCGACGCTCGATCGGGACGGTTGCGCGCCTAACGTCCCTTTCTGGCGCGCGTCGAAGCCGAGCGTGCCGAGGAGCGCCCTGTCTTCGCTGCCGCGGGCGACGAAGCCGTCCCGGAAGATGTGCGCGACTTCTGCGGTGACGGGACGTCCTGCTTCACATCCACCTTCGCGTCCACGACTCCAAGTCCGTCTTCGTCGCCATCCGGCACGTCCTCGGGCACATGCTGACGCCTGAGCACGACCGGTACCGCAAACCCTTCCATGCCGGCGATGGCGATCTCCCCGACGTACCCCACGCCGGGGCGCAGCGACTCGTCGATCCCGATCATGACCTTCACCACCTGCTGCTCGCCAGGTGCGAGCTCGAGCGAGGCGGGTTCGAACGATGCGCGCACCTTCGCCGGCGTCCCGGTCGGGTCGGCGAAGTCGGAAGCGGTGAGTTTGCAGGAGATCGGGCGATCGAGGTCGTTCGAGACGAGGAACGAACCGCTCGCCGCGCTCCCAGCTTCTCCCTCCAGAATCAGCGTCGACGGGCCGGCATCCATTTCCTGTGTAGCGGGAGCTGACTGCGAGGGGGCGGTCGCTCCGCTGAAGATCTCGGACATGGCACGCATGTACTCGAGCGACAGGTCCATCCACCCCTTGTAGAGCTTCGCGTTCGCCTGCGCGGCGCGGCGCACGATGTCGGTGAGCGCCGAATCGTCAGCCATTGATCGCCACTCCCGCGAAGTCCCTCACGCCCTGCGGATCGACCTTGTCCGGCACGCGTACCGAATTGCACGGGCGCGGGCAGTAGAAATGATCGTACCAGTGATGCACGTTGTCGGCGCAGTCGTTCACGCGGATGTCGCAACAGTTGCTCCCGCTGGTGACGCAATCGACCACCGTGATCTCGACGCGTGCGAAGTAGTTGCGGCACCCGCGAATGATCAGTGGACCAGACGCGGACGCGCCGGCGCGCGCCTTGTCGGGGACGTGGATCGTGACCAGAAAATCGCCGCGCTCCTGCGGTCCGATGAAGCGCGCCGTCGGGGAGATGGTCATCAGCCCGGCGATCTTCCCGAGCGCCGTGAGCGCCACCACCTGCCGAGTCCAGCCGCAGTTGGAGACGTGCACACGAATGGTCGCCGACCCACCAGGCGTGACCTGCAACGCGCAGTTGCCTACGGGCTGTGGTTCCCAGCACGGCGGCGGGATCTCACATCCGGAATGCGTCGCACCGAGCGCGCTCGACGTTCCCCCGCAACATGCGGCGGACGAGACCGCGCTGGCGGCGCCCTTCGTGAGTGCGCCGGCGAAGGCCGCGGCCATCTGCGCGGGGGCGCTGATCATCGCCGTCATCATGCGGACGAGCGCGTCGCCGGACTGTTTCGTGGTTTCGTTCACGGGAGTGGTCATCGCACGATGGGGGTTCGGACGGGACGCTCGCTCGATTGGACCTCGGCGACGATGAAGTGGGCGCTCGTTCCCAACTGCCACGTTCCCTCGTACAGGCGCCCCGGCGTTGCGCTCTCGGGCACGCTGAGCACACAGGTGAGTTGGCGCGATGCTCCCGCGTCGAGCACTCCGGCTCCTTCGCGAACCGCAACCGCCCCCTCGCCGCCGTGCGCCTCGCGCAGCTCGTCGAACAGCCGGTCGATCGGGTGTTCACCTTCGGAGAGTTTGGCGCGCAGCGTACGCCCCAGTGCACGCTCCTGCGCGACACCGTCGTCGAGGTCGAAGGTATCGCCCTTGGGAATCTCGAAGGGAACGTTGCCGTCGTTCGTGACGAACAGGGAAAATTCGACGGGGCGCCCGGCACTCACGCTAATGATCGTCTGCCGAGGCTCGATGGTGAGCCGCAGCAGCGGCTCCACCTGCACGCGGATGCGCCGCGGCTTGCCGCCGAGTGTGGCCTCGCCGGCGTAGGTGCCCGGCGCGGTGTCGCCGGGGAGGCGCAGCCGAAGCTCGCTGGTGTCCGGTCCCGCGGGGCGCAGCGTCGCGCGATAGACGGTCGTCGCATCGCCGACGGTGATCGAGACCGGGGCGACCTGGCTCTTCGCCACGGGATACGCGACGCGTCCTGAAAGATTGCGCGGCGGTCCGAGCAGGATCACCTCGTCGCCCGTGCGCGCGCTCACTTGTTGCTCAGCCGCAGGATGGCGCTCACGCTGCTGTCGACGTTTGGTGTCGGGCGCGCCGCTCCCCCGCACCGCTCGCACGGGTTGGGGACGTACGGCTCCGTGATGATCTGCGCCTCGCCACACAGGTTGAGCGCGGCCAGCTCGACGCCGAGTACCGAGAAGCCGAGGTGGAAGTTGGCGGGAATGTGCGCCCGGAACGACGGAATCTCCCGGATGCGGAGGTTCACGTCGGGCAAGCTGGTGATGCCGACCGTGTAGTTACTGGGAATTCCCGCGAGTGTCACCGGTCCAACAGGGCCGATGTCGGTGATGCGCATGTCGGGCAACGAATTGACGTCGACCGGCGGGATGTCGAGGACGTTGACGTCGACCGTGGGAAGGTCGGCCACGTACACGCTCGGCATGTGGTTGACGTTCACGTTGTAGGCCATGCGTCGCTCCGTCAGACGGGTTTGCAGTCGGGTTTCCTGATATACGCCCCGTCGAATTGGCGAGTCAAGGCGAATGCTGCAGGAGCGCGTGTACAAGAGCTCGCTGCGTTGCGAGGTCGTGACTTCCCCTACGGATGAGCTGCCGGTGGTCATTGTCGTGCGTTTCGCCCTTGCGCGCTCCATCCACGCGTCGCAGCGTTGGCGCCGGTCCTTCACGCGAACTCGAGGGTGCGCATGTCTCAGATCCGATGGAATGCGACGATCGCCGACTCGCCGGAATCGGAGCCATACGCGGTGCTCGGCGATCTCGTACTCGCCGTGCGCACACCACGCTCGCAGGACTTCGTTACGGTCGAAGTGGCGCGCCGCTCCGAGCTCGACGTGCCCGCGCACGACCCGCATGACGCGCACGGCGTACGCCTCGCGCCGAAGCCGACGCCGCTGCTCGCCGATCAGTGGCACGGGGAGGTGCACCTGGGCGATGCGGTGAACTTCGACGTCGAAGGGGCGTCGTATCGCCTTACGCTGGCGCGGCTCGAGGAGAGCCCCGCGGGATTGCCGTGGGTCACCTGCGACTTCCTGCTCGAGCGGACGTGACGGTGGCGCGAACCACCAAGCGTCGCGCTCGCGCCAAGCTCTACGATACCGTCGTCGTCGGCGGCGGGCCCGCTGGGGCGACGATGGCGTGGTCGCTCGCCAAGCGAGGATTGCAGGTGGTCGTCCTCGACCGTGCCCATTTTCCGCGCGAGAAGGTCTGCGGCGACTTCGTCGAGCCACGCGGGCTGCGCCTCTTCCAGACGATGGGATGTCTCCAGCGCATCGAGGCGACCAACCCGCTCGCGATCACGCACGTCAACCTTTTCCTTGGCGCGCGAAGCGCGTATCGCGAGCACATCCCGTTCTACGCCGGGCAGACCGACCTCCCGCAGCACGGCTACATCATTCCGCGCGAGCAGCTGGACGAGGAAGTGCTTCGCTCGGCCGTGGACGCTGGCGCCGAGTTGCGCGCTGGCTGCCAGGCGACATCGGTCGAGCGAGACGGCGATCGGCTCACGGTGCACTATCGCGACAACGGGAGTGACGCGGATTCGACCGTCTCGGCGCGCACGGTGGTCGGTGCAGACGGGACACATTCGGTCGTCGCGCGTTCATTCGGTCTCGGGGTCGACGATCGCCGTCACATGGCGCTCTCGCAACGCGCCTACGTCGACGGCGTCGAGCTGACCAACGGCGAGGCCGCCTTCGTCTTCGATCGCGACATGTTTCCCGGCTACGGCTGGATGTTTCCGATGAAAGGGGGGCGGGCGAACGTCGGCGTAGGAGTGCTCGCCGAGACGTGCGATCGCTATCGCATCAACGTCCCGCGCATGTTCGCGACGTTCCTGCAGAAGTTGCAGAGGCTGCACCCGGGGTGCGCGCGCATGCGCCTCGCATCGAAGCCGATCGGCGGGATCGTGAAGACGTACGGTGGGCACGGGCGCAATCACTTCGACGGGGGAATTCTCATCGGCGATGCCGGGTCGTTCGTCGACCCGATGACGGGCGAGGGGATCACTCCGGCCGCCGAGTCGGCGCTGATTGGTGCGGAGACGATCGCCGCCGCGCTCGAGCGCGGGAACACGAGCGCGAGCGCGCTCGCCGCGTACGACCGGGCCACACGCGCGTACTTCGACCCGGCGATGACGTATCTCGACTTCGTCGCCTGCATCATGCGCAACCGGCACTTTGGGGAATTCTGGCTCGGCGTTGTGGCGCGCGGGTGCGAGATGGCGATGCGCGACAGGAACTTCGCCGGGAAGGGGGGCGCTGCGTTCGGCGGGCTCGACGTGCGACCGCTCGACATCGTGAGTCGCATGTGGGCCAAGTCGCTCGGTCACATCACGAGCGAGGGGAGCCGCGTGATGTCGGAGATGGCCAGGGGGCGCTTCACGCCGATCGGCGGCGTGCTCGACGTGGGGCGCTGGTACACGGCGTGGTGGAGCTCCCTCGCCGAGGATCCCAAGTGGCACGCTGCGTGGATGGCCGAGGTCACACGGAAGTGGATCGGGCTCCTCGGCACCATGCGGCTGAAAGATCCGCGTGCGAAAGGGCTCGTGCACCTGCGCGTGGCCCCGTCGGGGGGGAGCGCGGCGAGAGAAGGGGTGCACGCATAGCAGCGCATCGCGCGCGAAGAGGCATCGCGCGTCAGGGTAAGTCTCGCGTCGGCAAGCCGAACCATGCCTAACGCGCTCTGCGTCAGGCCGAGAGCCGCCGCGTGTTTCGAACGAGCTTGATCAATCCCTCCGGGTAGCGCGCCACGCGCTTCGCCTCCGCCTCGGCTTCGGCGGCGATCGAGTCCAGGTATGCCTCGGCGGCCGGGAGTGCGTCCTCCAGCCGCTTGAGAAGCGTCTGCAGCCCTTCGGGCGTTGGATTGCGGAAGAGGAGAGCGGTGTCGGGGTCGCGAATGGCGATCGCGACGGGGAGTGTGAGGATGCCGTCCCGCAGGTCCTCCTCGCCGCCGCCGCCGAGTGCGACCGCCCCCTTCACGTCACCCACGTCGTCGCAACCGTGGTAGAGCATGCCGAGGAGGGCGCCGTATCGGCGCAGCTTCTCGTCGCCCGTCCCCAGGCAGGCGGCAGCCTCGAACATGCTCCCGGTGTCCTCGCCGGCGATGATCCGCCAGTCTTCCACGCCTAACGGGTGGCGCCGGAGCCGCCACTGCAGGTTCTCGGCGGCTGCCAACCGTTTGTACAGTTCGGCGATGCGGTCGGTGTAGAATGGGCGCCCTTTCACCAGCTCGAACGAATCGGCGGTGATGTACCCCGAGGTCATCAGCGCCGGGAGGAGTCCGAAGCGGCAGTGCATCGTCAGGATGCCGCGCCGAAAGCGCGAGCGATCGAGGATGTCGTCGATCACCAGCGACACGTTGTGCACCAGCTCGATCGCTGCCGCGACGCGGATCTGTTCGTCGCCGATCGGCGCGTCGGTCATCGCCGAGTAGCAGGCGAAGACCGTGACCGGGCGGAAGTACTTCGAGCGCCCGAGGAACTGCCAGTGCAGGAGGGGCTTGACCTCGTTGCTCGCGGCGGAAGTCCACGCCGTGAGGAACGCCTTGAGCTGTTCGAGTTCGCGCGTGAACCCCTCGGCCATGACGAGGCCCGAGGGGGTGGGGGATGGGGGCGCGCTTTCGGAGACGATCGTTGCCAACGTACGCGCTCAGATCACGCCTTCGCGCGCCCCGCTCGCTTCGGACGTGGCCGAGCGGCGCGCTTGGTCGCGGTCGACGAGGTCGCGGGAGCGCTCGCCGCCGACTTCCGCGCTGCGGAGGGAGTCGGGGTCGACTCACTCTGTCGCTTGTCCAACTCTTCGATGAAGCGCGTCGCAGTGTTCCGCGGGATCTCGGTCATCGCGCGCAGGGAGGCGCGCCCTGCGTCGACCAGCTCGAGGATCGAGTCCTTGGTCTGGTGATCGGGGGCGTTGATCGAGGCGAGCGTCTTGGTCGCGGAGTTGATGAATTCGGATGTCTGGGTGATCCAGTCGGTCCAGAAGCCGACACCGGCCGAGAGCGCGGCGAGCTGAACCTCGATCGCATCGGTCAGGAGCTGCCGCAGGTCTTCCTCGCGGGTGGTCGCGTCGTCTGGCATCGTCTCGTGTCCTGTGAAGCAGTTCTAGAGGTCATCTCACCGATATCCGACGCCCTCCGGCAGACGCTGGGCGCCGGCGCGACGGGCCGCTATAGGTGAGATGACTCGCAGTACTGGCGAGTCCGGGCTTCGGAACATTGCAGGCTTCGGCGAGAAGTGCAACGCGCGATTCCCTTGCGCACGCCTGAGGTTGCTGTCCGGGCGCTGCTCAGCAGCGGAGCGTCAAGCGCAGGTCACGCGGGCGCTCCAGTCGCGGCTCCCCAACTCGCGCCAGCATGTCGTTGAATCGCGGGAGCCTCGACCATGCGCGCGTGTTCCACTCCGACTGGTTCCGCGCGAGCTTGCGGCATGCCGACGCGAACGCGGCGCGCATCGAAGGTGTCGGCGCCATGTCGCCATTGTCCTGTGCCGCGAGGAGCTCGGCAAACGTGGCGTTGAGCGTACGGAGGTCCGCGATCGTCGAGTCCATCGAGATTGGGTACATCGAGTTGTCCATCGAATCGGCGAGAGCGACCATGGGCGGCGGATACTTCGCGGCAGACTTCACCGCCACGACCTCTTTCCGCCACGCCGTCCACGTGGAGTCCTCGAGCCAGGTGATGCGCATTCCCTCGCTGAGGTGCACCAGGAGGGAGTCCTGCGCGCGCAACGCGGCCATGGTCGCTGGCGAGCGTGGATCGTTTCGCACGGTGACCGTCTGGGTCGACATGTGGCCGTCGACCGTCAGCTCGAGCGTGTAGCGTCCCGGGAGCACGAGTGCCCCGACCGGCGATGCAGGGGTGAGCCCTGGATTGGCGTTGATCTCGAAGCTGTGGCGAAACGCCGGCGGCGCGTCGCGTCGCAGGTCCCAGTTAGTGCGATTGGCGCCCTCGCTCGCCGGGAGACGGAACGGCGGCGCCACCCAGAGATCGGCGTTCGACGGGCGCGCGGCCTCGGGGACCGGCTTCGTCTCATTGCTCGACAGGTGCCGCACGGTTCGCCCTGCGGCATCGAGGACGTCGATCGTCACCTCGCCGCTGGGAGCAGCGCCGAGCCAGTAGTCGATGATGACGCCGTCGGGGGGATTGGGCGCGTGCGGAACCTCGGGTGGAAGCGGGGTGTCGGCGTTGACGTTCCGCCTAACGCGAGTGGCCTCGCCAGGTGCAAAGAGGTGCGCCTGCTCGCTCGCCGTCTGCGGCGTGAGCTGCCGCAGCATGGAGATGTCGTCCAGGACCCACATTCCGCGCCCGTGCGTAGCGATGATGAGATCGTTCCCCTTGATGGTGATGTCGCGCACCGGCGTGGTGGGGAGGTTCTGCATCAGCGGCTGCCAGTGATCGCCGTCGTCGAACGAGACGTGCACCCCACTCTCGGTGCCGGCGAACAGGAGCCCTTTCCGCCTGGTGTCGGCGCGCACGACGCGCGCGAAGCTCCCCCCCGCTTCATCGGTCGGGAGCCCGTTGACGATCTCGGTCCACGTGCGCCCGAAGTCGCGCGTGCGATAGATGTGCGGCGCGAAGTCACCGACGCGCAGGTACTCGATCGCCACGTACGCCGTCCCTGCCTCGTGGTGCGAGGCATCGATTGCCGAGACCAGGGCGCGGCGCGGGGTGTGCAGGTTCGGGATGCTGACGTCGCGCCAGGTCTTCCCTTCGTCGCGCGAGACGTGGATCAATCCGTTGTTAGTCCCCGCCCATATCACGCCGGGTGCGACGGCGGACAGGGCGAGCGACTCGATCGCACCGCGGCCGCCTGGTGTCTTCGCCGCCGTTGCGGCGTCGGTCCCCGAAGGAATCCCCAGGTCGGGGCTGAGCCGCGTCCAGTGCACGCCACCATCGCTCGACGACGTGACGAAGTTGAGCCCGACGAAGACTTTCGCGGGGTTCCACGGCGCGTACAGGATCGGCTGCGACGAGGTCGTACGCACACCCGACGCAGGATCGATCGCCGGACTCATGTCGATCCACTGCTCGCTTGGGTACGAGATCTTCACCACTCCGCCACCCGTGGCGAATACGGTATTCGGATTCCGAGGGTCGGGTGCCAGCGTTCCCCATTCCCAGCCGTTCACCGAGTTCCAGTCGAACATCGTGACCGCCCCATAGTTCCCTCGGCTCCGCGTGCGAATCGCGCCGGCGTCCTGCTGCGTGGCGTAGAGCCAGTACGGATACGAGTTGTCGGCTGCGACGTGGTAGAGTTGTTCGGTCGACTGGTTGTACCACGGGCTGAACGTCCTTCCGCCATCGAGCGAGACCGTGAGTCCCTGATCGTAGCCAAGGAGGATGCGGTCGCCGTTGGTCGGATCGATCCAGGCCTGCTGCGGATCGTCGCCCCCAGGCGCGCCCTTGAGTCCAGTGAACGAGGTGCCGCCGTCAGTCGATCGGTAGGTGACGGTGTTGAGCGTGTAGACGACGTCAGGATTCCGCGGGTCGGTATAGACGCCGCAGCTGTATCCTCCCTGGCCGTTGCGAATGCGGGCGTCGTCGGCAGCCTGCTGTCGCCAATTGGCCCCGCCGTCATCCGAACGCCAAAGTCCCCGATTCGTGATCAGGTAGACGCGCTGCGCATTCGTTCCCATGGCCACCGAGAGGCAGGCCCTTCCAGCAAGACGCGGAAGCCCCGTGCCGTGCACCGGCTGCCAAGTCACGCCATTATCTGTGGACTTGTAGAGCGCGGCGAACACGCTCGCCGTGTCACCGGGGTCGGGAATGCTGAATTGCCACGACCGCAGTCGGTCCTGGGGATAGTCGGGTGGGGCGTAGTGTCGC
This sequence comes from uncultured Gemmatimonadaceae bacterium, assembly GCA_964637355.1. Classification (GTDB taxonomy): domain Bacteria; phylum Gemmatimonadota; class Gemmatimonadetes; order Gemmatimonadales; family Gemmatimonadaceae; genus SCN-70-22. Next base: position 1,845 of record CAZWVG010000184.1, on the reverse strand, counting down.
ATGGTGGTGGCGAACAGCACCTCGGGGACATCGAACGCGCGGGCGATCTTGGCGATCCCCGTCACGTCGTCGACGTACAGCGTTTTCGTCCAGGTGCGCCCGCCGTCGGTGCTCCTGTAGATGCCGCGCGCCTCGCTCTTGTGGAGCGCGTCGCCGAGTGCGCCGATCATCACCACGTTTGCGTCCCGCGGATCGACGACCATCGTCTGGATGTGTCGAGTCTCCGCGAGCCCGAGATGCTGCCAAGTCTTCCCAGCATCTGTGGACTTGTAGACTCCGTTGCCGCGGTCGATCGTCCCGCCGCTGATCATGTCGCCCGTCCCGACGTACACGACGTTCGGATCGGACGGGGCGACTTCGACGGCGCCGACCGATGAGACTTCGCGCACGCTGTCGAAGATCGGGTACCAGACCTGCCCGGCGCTCGTCGTCTTCCACACGCCGCCGCCAGGAAAGCCGGCGTAGAACGTTCCCGGCGCTCCGATCACGCCGGTCACCGCGCTCACGCGCCCGCCACGGAACGGCCCCAGGTTGCGCCAGGTGAGCGCCGAGAGGAGTCGTTGGTCGGCAGGAGTCGCCTGCTGGGCGCGAGCGGCGTGCAAGGGAGTTGCGAGCATCGCCAGCACGGCGGTGCAGAGGACGAGGCGAGAGCGGCGAAGGCGTGTCATACGAGGCGGCAACGAGGACGCGATGAGAGTCGTGACGCCATACTCGCTCAACCGCCATCGCACCGTAAGCGCCGCTGTACGCCTCCACGACCTCTTAGCGCGTCGATACCGCCGCGCAAACTCACTGCGCCCACCGCAGCGCCCACCGCTCAGCGGGCGACGCAGCTCCCGCTATTCCTTCGGCGAGTCGATGACGGCGTGCAGGCGACGCACCCACTCCTGCGAGGCGGCCAGCGGGTCGCGATCGAAGTTGCGCGCGGTGATCGCGGCGACGAGATCGTCGTGCCGGTCGATCAGCAAGACCTGCCCGCCCCAGCCGAGCGCCATGAAGACCGGGTGCGAGGGATCCCAAACGCCGGTCGGCCCAATCAGCCACCATTGATAGCCGTAGCGCGCGCCGAGTGGCGCGACCGAGTGCGGCTGCAACGACTCGTCGAGCCAGGAGACGGGGACGATCACCCGGCCGTTCCAGATCCCGCCGTCGCGCACCATGCGACCGATCGCGATCAGGTCGACCGGTCGAAGCGAGAGCCCGCCCCCCGCATTCGTCACGCCGTCCGCACTCCGGTGCCACGGCGGGCGCGGAATGCCGAGCGGAGTGAAGAGCTCGCGCTGCGCGAGGTCGGGGAGCGGCGATCCGGTGGCAGCTGCAACGGCCGCCCCGAGCACCACCGTCGCTCCGGTGTTGTAGGTGTAGCCCGTACCCGGAGCACGCGCCATCGGTTTGGCGAGCACATAGCCGATCCAGTCGCTGCTCGCGAGCATCTGCGCGACCGGATTCGTTGGCGATTCGTACGACGTCGCCAACTCGTTCCAGTCGAAGCCGGCGCGCATGGTCAGCAGGTCGCGCAGCGTGAGTCGCGCGCGGAGCGAATCGGCATCGAGCAGCGCGCGGCGCGCGGGGAGGAGCGTGCTCACCTTCACGCCGACGGAGTCGATCGCTGCGGCGGCGAGAGCACTCCCGGTCACGAGCGATGTCACGCTCTTGGTGATCGAATAGACGGGAACCGCCTCGCTGCGCTTCGCGCCGTTGAAGTAGTACTCGGCCGGTGCGTCGCCACCCGTTGCGACGAGAACGCTGCGCACGTCGCCGAATGCGCCGCTCCGCACGTCTCTCACGAGCGCTTGGAGGGCGGCCTCGTCCAGGCCGGCGGGGGTCGGCGCGGTCGCGGCGTCG
>CAZWVG010000183.1:0-11419 GCA_964637355.1 uncultured Gemmatimonadaceae bacterium | reverse complement strand
CCGTGATCGAGTCGTCGGCGTGGATGATGACCGAGATCTCGTCGCAGAAGCCGGCGAGCGCTTCGTCGATCGAGTTGTCGACCACTTCGTAGACGAGATGATGCAGCCCGCGTGCAGACGTCGACCCGATGTACATGCCCGGGCGCTTGCGTACCGCTTCCAACCCCTTGAGGACCTGGATGCTGCTGGACTCGTACGAATTCGGCTCAGACTTTTCGGTGGCCATGATGTGTGGGCTGTCCCCAGAAGTACGGCGAATTTCCGCCCCGAACAGGGGCCGAAAACGGGTGTGCACGCGAAGCTGGAAACATACCGCGTCACTCGGCGCTTTTCAACTGCGGAGAGCGTCCGTAAGCAATTGTTCGATAATGGCTTAGACAGAAGGGGGCGCGGCCGGGCCGCGTCGCCGCCGCGCCCCTGCTACCGCATCAGGGTCCAGCGGAGCTGCCGGATCGGTTTGTCACCCGTTACTCGGTTCACCGACGCGAGCAGCTCGCGCTCCATCATCGCCAGTTCCGACATCCACGCGTGGCTCCGGACCGCGACGAACATCGTCCCGTCTTCGGCGATCGACATCGCGCGGGTGACCGCGGCGATCTCCGGTCCGACGAGCGCTGGCCACTCGTCGAGCGCGGCCGATTGCCGGATGCGCGCGTCGATCCCCCGCTTCTTGAGAAAGCTCGAGAGGAGGTCGGCGAGGCGCTCCGCGTCCTTCGGTTCGTTAGGCATCCAGCACCCCGTCGCGGATGGTGTGGCGGGCGAGGGCGGTGTACGCCTCCGGGACGTCGTCTCCACGCGGCACGACCAGAAAGGTCTGTCCCGGCGCCCCATCGGCAAGGACGCCAAGGATCTGGCGTGCGCGATCGACGTCGAGTTCGGCGAACGGATCATCGAGGAGGACGAGCGGCGTGCGCCCGGTGCGCTCGTGCAACGTGGCGCGCTCCACCAGGCGGAGCGCGATCGCCGCGGTGCGCTGTTGCCCTGCCGAGCCGAAGCTGCGCAGGGAGCGCCCGCCCAGGCGGAGGACGAGGTCATCGCGGTGCGGTCCGCTGTGCGTGAGTGTGCGGCGAATGTCCTGGGCGCGGTCGCGGGCAAAGGCCGCTGCGAGCTGCTCGCGCACGTATTCCTCATCGTCGGCCCGCGCCGCGTCGAGCGCCAGCGACGAGTGGTACTCGAGCGTGACGCGCTGCCGCTCGCCGATCGAGGCGCAGAGCGACGAGAAGCCGGGGGCGGCCCAGCGGCTCCACGCCACGCGCTCGCACCAGAGCGTGGCCCCCGCTGCCGCCAGCGCCGGTTCCCACACCGCCACCCGCGCGTCGGCGTCGTTAGGCGACCGGCGTTGCACCTCGCGGAGCGTGGCGTTCCGCCTGACGAGCGCGGCGCGGTAGCGCTGGAGCGCCGTCAGGTAGCGGCGCGAGGCGCTGGCGAGGGTGAGGTCGAGGTAGCGCCGCCGCTCCGTCGGCGGGCCGGCGACGAGCTCGACGTCGCGTGGCGAGAACATCACCGAGGGGAGGGCGCCGAACGCGTCGGCGAGCCGCACGCACTCCACCCCGTCGACCGTCACCTTCTTCTTCCTGGAGCCACGCATGAATCCGGCGCGCACCTCATCGGCGGCGCCGCCATGCGCGCGCGCGCCGACGTGAAAGCCCTCGGCTCCGAATCGCACGAGATCCGCGTCGCGCGCCCCGCGCACCGAACGCAGGACGTGCAGGTAGTGGATCGCCTCGAGCAGGTTGGTCTTCCCGTGCCCGTTCGGGCCAACGATCACCAGCCCTCGCTCCGGAACCGACAGGTCGATGTGGGCGAGGTTGCGAAAGTCCCGAATCGTCAGCGTTTCGAGAACGAGCGTCACCGTCCGGTGAACGCGGGGGGGCGCTTGGCGAGGAAGGCGGCCATCCCTTCGGCCATGTCCTGCGTTCCCGAGAGGATGGCGAAGTGGTTCGCCTCGAGATTGAGCCCGTCGTCCTGCGGCGCATCGTAACCGCGATCGACTGCCTCGATGCAAAGGGCGATCGCCAGCGGAGCGTTGGCGAGAATCTGCCGCATCATCGCCTCTGCGGCGGTGATCAACTCGGTGGCCGGCACGACCTTGTTCACCAGTCCGATGCGGAGCGCCTCGGCGGCGTCGATCATCTCCCCCGTCAGCAGCAACTGCAAGGCGCGCCCGCGGCCGACGAGGCGGGGGAGGCGCTGAGTTCCGCCGTAGCCGGGCGTGATCCCCAGCTTGACCTCGGGCTGGCCGAACTTGGCCGCCTCGGAGGCGATGCGGATGTGACACGCCATCGCCAGCTCGCATCCTCCGCCGAGGGCGAAGCCGTTGATGGCGGCAATCACCGGTTTGGGCGAGCGCTCGAACATCCCGAAGATTCGCTGTCCGAACTCCGCTCGCGCCTTTCCTTCCATCGGGGACTGGCCCGACAGCTCGGCGATGTCAGCACCCGCCACGAACGCGCGCGCCGCGCCGGTGAGGATCACGCCGCCCACGTCGTCGCGCTCGATCGCCTCCGAGATCGCCAAACCCAGCTCGCCGATCGTCGAGCCATTCAGGGCGTTGAGCTTGTCGGGGCGGTTGACCGTGACGGTCGCGATTCGTTCGGAGACGGCGAAGGTGAGGTTCTGGTAGGACATGAGACAGCGGGGGAGGGGAGCGAGTGTGCTGGCGAATGCGGCCGAGGTAGCACTGCCGACGGGGAATCTACCGCGCGGCGAAGAAGCGCGGATAGCGCGCGCGTTCTCCCGTTCGCCGCGGCCCGGCCATACCTTAGCGCCCCATGGCAGTCATCGAAGCGGTCCGGTGGTCGCCGGCCGGTGACGCGGTGCGGCTGATCGACCAGCGACGCCTCCCGGGCGAGTTCGTCGAGCGCGACGTGCGCACGTGCGAAGAGGTGTGCGAGGCGATCCGCACACTCACCGTGCGCGGTGCTCCCGCAATCGGAATCTGCGGGGCGATGGGGGTCGTGACCGCGTTGACGAGTGCGGTCGATCTGCCGACCGCGGCGTTTCACGCGCGCCTCCACGAGGTTTCCGCGCGCATTCGCGAGGCACGTCCGACCGCCGTGAATCTCGCCTGGGCAATCGACAGGGTGCTGGGCGTTGCGGCGATCGCGATGGCCGCGGAGCGCTCCAACTCGGAATTGCTGGACGCGCTGCGGCGTGAGGCGACCGCGATTCTCGACGAGGATCGCGCGATGTGCGAGGCGATCGGATCGGCGGGGGCGCCACTCCTCGCCGATGGTGCGCGCGTCCTCACGCACTGCAACGCCGGCGCACTGGCGACCGGCGGTATCGGGACCGCGCTGGCCCCGGTCTACCGCGCCACTCGCGACGGGCGCCGAGTGCTCGTGTATGCCGACGAGACGCGTCCGCTCCTGCAGGGGAGCCGCCTCACCGCGTGGGAGCTGTCGCGCGCTGGGGTCCCGGTGACCGTGATCGCCGACAACATGGCCGCCTCGCTGATGGGGCTTGGCGCGATCGACCTGGTGATCGTGGGGGCGGACCGGATCGCCGCAAACGGTGACGTTGCGAACAAGATCGGCACGTACGGCGTGGCGATTCTCGCCCATCACCACGGGATCCCGTTCTATGTAGCGGCGCCCTCGTCGACGATCGACCCATCGACACCGACCGGGCGCGAGATCATCATCGAGCAGCGCGGGCGCGAGGAGATGGTACAGCACGCCGGCACTCCGTCGGCGCCGCCCGATGTGGCGGTGTGCAATCCGGCGTTCGACGTGACGCCGGCGAAGCTGGTGACGGCGTTCGTGACGGATCGCGGTGTGATCCTGCCGCCGTACGATTTTCGGGATGGGTGGGAGGACCGGATGGGGTGAGGCGTTGGGGGTGAAAGACCGTCGGGGGGCCCCCCCAAACACCAAGCTACCCCGCCCGCCGAAAATCCCATCACCATCCCATTCCCACCCCCACCATTTTCGCCGCGCGTCCCACGTCCCTCAGCCCACGCCCGCGTCTTCTCGTCTTCTCGTCTTCTCGTCTTCCGAGTTTTCTCGTCTTCTCCCCTCTCATGCAATCCATCCTCGCCATCGACCAAGGCACGACTGGCTCCACCTGCCTCGTCCTGCGTGCCGACGGAACCGTCGCCGGCCGCGCCTATCGCGAGATCACCCAGCACTATCCGCAGCCCGGCTGGGTCGAGCACGACGCCGAGGAGATCTTCCAGCAGACGCGCGACGCGGCCCGAGAGGCGATCGCGGCGTCGGGTGAAACGCCCACGGCGATCGGCATCGTGAACCAGCGCGAGACGATCGTCGTATGGGAGCGCGCCACCGGGCGCCCCGTCGCCCGGGCCATCGTCTGGCAGGATCGTCGGACCTCCGCGCGCTGCGCCGAGCTCGCCCCGCGCGCCGACGAGATCGCCCGCCGCACCGGACTCGTCGTCGACCCGTACTTCTCGGCGTCGAAACTGGAGTGGCTCCTGCGCCACGAGGAGATCGGCAAACGGGCGAAAGCGGGAGAGCTGGTCGCCGGCACGATCGACGCCTGGCTGATCTGGAAGCTGACCGACGGCGCGGTACATGCCACCGATGCCACCAACGCGTCGCGCACGATGCTCTACGACATCGATGCCCACGCGTGGAGCCCGGAGCTCTGTGAGCTGTTCGGCGTCCCGATGTCCATGCTCCCCGACGTGCGCCCCTCGTCGGGCGACTTCGGCGTGACGGGCGCAGAGCATTTGGGCGCGGCGATCCCCATCCGCGGGGTGGCCGGCGACCAGCAATCGGCGCTCTACGGCCAGGGGTGCTGGTCTCCCGGCGAAGGAAAGAACACCTACGGCACTGGCGCGTTTCTCCTCTTCAACGCCGGAGCGGCGCGCCCGAAAGGGGGCGGTGGGCTCCTCACCACGGTGGCGTGCGATTCGCGCGGAAAACCGGTGTATGCGCTCGAGGCGGCGATCTTCATCGCCGGCGCCGCGGTGCAGTGGCTTCGCGACGGATTGCAGCTGCTGACCCGCGCCGGCGACAGCGAGGCGATGGCGCGTTCGGTCGACTCGACCGACGGTGTGTACTTCGTGCCGGCGCTCACCGGGCTTGGAGCGCCGCACTGGTCCCCCGAGGCGCGCGGGACGATCGTCGGGATCACCCGCGGTACCACGCGCGCGCACCTGGTGCGCGCAGCGCTCGAGTCGATGGCGTACAGCACCGCCGACGTGGTAGCGATGGTGCGCGAGCAGGGCGTGACGCTCGATCGGCTGCGCGTCGACGGCGGGGCGACCTCGAACGATTGGCTCATGCAGTTCCAGGCCGACGTGTTGCAGGTAACGGTGGAGCGGCCGGCGATGATCGAGACGACCGCGTTAGGCGCGGCGGGGCTCGCGGGGCTCGCGGCGGGGGTCTGGCAGACGCCGGACGCTTTCCTCGCATCGACGGACTTCGCACGCTTCGAGCCCAAGCGCTCGCGGGAAGAGGTCGCCGCGGCGTACGCCGGGTGGCAGCGCGCCGTGCGTGCGACGCTGGCCTGGGCTTCCGACCGCGCGACCTGACGACGACGGATGCACCTCGCCCTCGCCTTCGCCCTCACCTTCGGCGCGCCCAAGCAGGACCGCTGGTTCGGCCCCGACAAGTGGAAGCACTTCGCCGCGGCCGCCGTCATCCAGTCCGTGGCCTACGCGTCGTTCCGCCAGCACGACACCTCGCGTCCGGTCGCGTTGTGGCGCGCCACGGCGGTCACATCCACCATTTCGTTAGGGAAGGAAGCGTTCGACCGGCAACAGGGGCGGGACTTCAGCGTGAAGGATCTGGCGTGGGATGCGGCTGGCGCCGGAACCGCGACCCTCGCCATCATTCAGGCGACGCGGAAGTAGCCGCGTCGCCGGCTTCGGGCCCTCGCCCCCGTTTCTCATGAGTGTCGACGAAGACATCCCGCGCGAACAGCGGAAGAACGTCCTCCTGCGGATCCTGATCAACGACATGCTCGAGCAGGTCCGCGAGCTGCACAAGAACGCCGGCCCCTGGCCCGCCGAAGAGCGGGCGAACGCCGAGGCTGCGCTCGAACGCATCATGACGCAGGTGCGGCAGGAGGCGCTCCGTCGCGGGAATGCCTGACGACGCGATCGCGTTCCGATCGCGCTGAGATGGCGATACTCGGATTGATGACGAGCTGGGCCACCGCGCTCTTCGCCGGTTGGGCACTCGTGGCAGGACTCGCGGCCGATGCGCCGCAGCACCCGATGCGACGTTCGGCGGAGCGCGCGCTCGTCGCCAGCGCCATTGCCGCGCTGATCGCCACGAGCGCCCTGCTCGTCCTCCTCGTCACCGGCGACTTCTCGGTCAGCTATGTCGCGCGCAGCATCACTGCGAACCTCGCGCGCCCGTATCGAATCGCGGCGATCTGGAATGCGCCGGCGGGGGCGGTGCTCCCCACGGCCTCGGCGGCGGCATTCGCTGGCTGGTTGATCGCGCGTCGCGCTCGCTCGACGCTGGCGACTGCGGCGGTCGCCGCCGTCGTCGTCGCCCTCTCGGCGGCCTCGCTCGCGGCAACGCCGTTCGCTACGCTCCCGTGGCTTCCGACCGACGGGCTCGGACTGCGTGCGGCGTTGCAGCATCCGCTCTCGATCGTTGGGGCGGGAGCGCTCGCCCTTGCCATCGCGGGCGCCACGGCGCGACTGGCCGCGACGGCGTCGGATCTGGCGATGGCGCCGGAACCCGCGCGAGCCGTCACCCCGCGCCACGACGCGTCGGCACCGATCGACCCCTTCACCGCCGATCCGGCGCTCGTCCTCACGCTCGCGTCGCTGGCAATCGCCCTGTGGGGGAGTGCGCGAGGGGCGTTCGAGACGGGAGTCGCCTCGTCGCCATCGCCGCTCGCTGGCGCGAATGGTGCCCTCCTCGCAGCGCTTTGTGCGACGATCCTCGCGTGGCTCGCGCGCTCGGACGGCGTGGCCGCTTCGTTCGCCGGCGCGCTCGGGGCGGTCGGCGTGCTCAGCGCCGTGCTCCTCGGTGCGCTGCCGCGAAGCGGAGCGCCGTGGACCGTGGGACTTTTCCCGCTCGTTTCGCTCGTGGCGTGTGCAGGGGGGGCCGTGGCCGCGGCGTTCGAGGAGGGCGAGCCCCTCGCGCGTGCGCTCCGTGTCGTTGCTGCCCTTCTCCTGGGCGCAGGCGGCCTGGCTGCGTTGCTGCTGACGGATGCGTCGGCGGGGAGTCGGCAGGGAGCGGTCCCGTGGCTGGTTGCGGCTGGCGGGCTCCTTCTCGTGGGCGCCCCGGGAGTGCGGGTCGGCGCAAAACGTCGACCGGTCGCCTGGATCCTGCTGCTTTCCATCGCTGGCGCGGCCGTCGCCTTCGCGCTCCGTCCAGCTGCGCCGGTCGCTATGGTCTGGAGCGCGCTGGCCGCCGGGGCGACGGCCCTCGGCATTGCGCACCTGCGCGCACGCACGATCGCCGGGGCGCGCGCGGCAGTTCTCGCGTTCGCGCTAGCCTTCGCATCGCTCGCAGCCGCGGGCGAGGGGTGGGCGACCGGGTCAGCGGTAACGGTCGCCGGTGGTGCCACCACCACCGTGCGGACGCGGATAGGCGCCGACTTCGCGCTCGCCCACCAGGGGATCTCGCGATACGAGGACGGCAACGCGCACGTGGAGGCGCTGGCGCTCGAGGTCTCGCGGAGCGCGCGACACCTCGCCCTCCTCTCGGCGGACCGGCGCGAGTACGTCGACAGTCGCGACGAGCTCCTTGGCCCGACCATCCACCGTCCCGCCGTTCTCTCCACCTGGCTCCAGGAGCTGCGCGTGCACGTGGATGATGTGACAGCGGACGAACAGGCCACCATGCGAGTCTCGGTGGTCCCCCTCGCTCGCGGCTGGAGCATTGCCCTGATCGCGCTCGTGCTGCTGGCGGCGTCGCTCCTCGTCCCGCGCCCTGCGCCTCATCCCGTTCACGCCTCGGTCGACACCACGTTCGCATGACACCTCTCGTCGTCGGCATCCTGCTCATCGTTGGTGGTATCGCCTTCGCCGCTGCTCCACTCCTCAAGCGCCGGTCGCGCGAGAGCGGCGAAGGGAGCGCGGCAGAACCGGAGCGACGCGCGCCTGCTGCTGGCGCGACACACCCGACCGCGGGCGCCGCGTTGCAGCTTGCGGAATCATCACCGCCCGTCCCGCAAGCAGTAGCGGTGGCGCTCGAAGAACTCGAACTCGATCGCGCGATGCGGAAGTTGAGTGAGCGTGACTATGAGGAGCTGCGCGCGGCGCTTCTGCGGGAGAGCGCGAACGCCACCGCGGCCGCGGAGGGAACGGCGGAGGGAATGAATGAAGGCGAGCCGGCCAACGCATCGCCCGGTCCAGCCCAGCAAGATGCTCACGCCGGACACGAGCCGCCCGCCGCCTCCGTTGTCGAAGCTATTCCGTCAGCCGCAATGCATGCAGCACGCGACCTGGACGACGAAGCCGAGCGACTCGTGCGCGCCGCGCGCGAGGACGCGGTGAGCTGTCCGGATTGCGGCCCGCGTCCCGAGCCCGGCGCGCCCTTCTGCTCCAACTGCGGAAGGGCGCTCGGCGGCTGCCCCAACTGCGGTGCGAGAATCGGACAGGCCGGTGCGCGCTTCTGCGATCGCTGCGGGACGGCGCTGACCAGATAAGGGGGGCGGTGCCCGCGTCGCACGCGCGCGCCGTCCCAGGCTCAGCGCTCGAGCGCCTCGAGCCGCCGGTGCGCCATCTGCAGCGGCGCGAACGTCGCCGTTAGGCAGAGCAGCGCCGCCAGCCCGAACCCGACCACCATCTCGGTCGCGTCGACCGCCTCGGGCGCCCCGTACAGCTTTGCCGACAGGTAGCTGTAGACCGGACGCGCCTCGAGATAGATCACCCCGCCGATGAGGAGCACGGCGGTCATCATGAACATCAGTCCCCCGAACGAGGTCGGGATCTGCGCAGCGTTCTCGGTCTCGAAGCGCGGATACAACGTCCCGAAACCCACCGCCAACCCGGCGATCGCGAACGTCATCAGCGTGATCGAGCCGAGCGATACGGCGAACATGAAGGGACTGACCTGCAGCAGCGTGTTGGTCACCGCGACGATCGCCACGGCGAGCACGAGAAGCGGTACGGTCCCGACCCAGAACTTGGACCACAGCAGGTCGCGCATCGCCATCGGGCTCGATCGCAGCAGCCACCACGATCGCCCCTCGAGGCTGACCCCGGGGAAGAGGAATCGCGCGGCGATCGACGCCAGGACGAAGCCGGCAAGGCCGAGGTTGAGGAACGGAATCAGGTTGACGATGAAGAAGGTGATTCCGTCGCCGGTCAGCGGGAGGAACTTGATGTTGACGACATAGACGACCACGAGCACCGCCAGCAGGATGAGCTGCGACCACTGCGTGGTGTCGCGGAAGAAGACGCGCACTTCCTTGAGGATCAGCTCGCGGCGTCGCACGCCCCAGGGAGCGAGCATGCGGAAGAGGAGGCTCGCCTTCGCGTTCGATCGTGCCGACTGCTGCGCACTCTCCTGCGCCTTCGTGAAGCCGATGGGATACAGCACCTTGTGCAGCACCGCCCCGAGTACAACGAACGCTGCCGCCGTCGACCAAAGCAGGTACAGCGGAAGCCAGTCCATCGACCCAGTGAGCCATCCCATGATCGTGCGCTGCATCCACTCGCTGGGAAGCGCCGGCGAGGTCGGGCCGCGAAGCACGGAAATGAACTCGATCAGCGAGCGGAACCCCTCGGGGCGCGCCAGCTTCTCCGGACGCATCAGGCGAATGAGCACCACCACCCCGGCCCCCGCCAGCACCGTGATCACCGAGAGGATGTCGCGCGTGCGCCGGGCGGGAAAGACGTTCACCAGGAGCAACGTCACCGCGCTCCCGATGACCGCCGGGAGCACGAGGAAGGGGACGAACGCCGCGATCGCCACCAGCGGGAAGAGCCAGCCGCCGTGGTACGCGAATCCATACGCGCTGAGGATCGGTAGGGCGAGGAGCACGACCATCCAGCTCGAGTGCAGCAATGTCTCGAACAGCTTGGCCGAATAGAGCGTCAGCCAGTCGACCGGCGCCGACGCGAGGAGGTCGAGGTCGCGTGCGAGAAAGAACGACGACAGCGACGTGATGATGTTCGAGAGCAGGAGGATCGAGACGAACGAGAGCAGGAGCACGCCGAGCAGCTTTCCGGCGAGGAGTGCCCCGATCTCCTCGACGCCCTTGAAGTACGAGAGGACGCGATACAGCGCGCCGAAGGCAAACGCCCAGAAGCCGAGTCCGATGACCCCCATGACGAAGTACCGCGCGGCGCGCCCCTTCTCGGCGGTCGCCGAGCGGGCGCGCGCCGTTTGCCACTTGGGGGAGAGGAGGTGCCAGAGCGAGACCGACGCGGTCGCGACGGCGGGAGTGACCACCGGTGTGTAGCGCGGGCGGGCGTGCGCGCCGCCGCGGCGCAGGCGCTCGGCCGTCGCCGCATCCGGCCCCGCCGCACGCGGGACCAGCGGATCGTTAGGCATCCAGCACCTCGACCAGCTCCCGCGCCGCCCCGTCGCCCGTGAGCTTGAGGAAGATCTCCTCGAGCCCCTCGTCCCCGCGATCCGCATTGCGCCGCAGGTCCTCCATCGTGCCGCACGCGCGGATCTTCCCCTTCTGGATGATCCCGATGCGGTCGCACATCGCCTGCGCCACCTCGAGCGTGTGCGTCGACATCATGATCGTGTGCCCGCGACGCGTGTACTCCTTGAAGAGATCCTTCAGCGTCTTCGCCGCCTTCGGGTCGAGCCCCACCATCGGTTCGTCGACGACGATCACGTCGGGGCGATGCACGAAGGCGCTGGAGATGATCAGCTTTTGCCGCATCCCGTGCGAATAGGACTCCACCAACTCGTCGCGCCACTCCTCGAGGTCGAAGAGTGCGAGCAACTCGCGCCCACGGTGCTCGATCGTCTCCCCCGCCTCGCCATACAGCCCGGCGACGAACCGAAGGAACTCCATCCCCGTGAGCTTCTCGTAGATGAAGGGACGGTCGGGGATGAAGCCCAGTCGCGCCTTGGCCGCCATCGGGTCGATTGCGAGGTCGATGCCGGCGATGCGCACACTCCCCTGAGTCGGGCGAAGAATCCCGGCGATCATCCGCAGCGTCGTCGTCTTCCCCGCACCGTTAGGGCCGAGGAAGCCGAATAGCTCGCCGCGCGGCACGAAGAGGTCGAGCGCGTCGACCGCGACGAAGCGGCCGTACTTCTTGGTCAGGGCAGAGAGCTCAATCATCGCGGGGAAGGGCGGTCTGCGAAAGGACGTCGATGCGCACACCCTCGAGGAGGCGCGTGATCTCGGGATCGAGCGATACGCCTCCCACGAGGAGGCGCGTATGGGAGGCATCGATGGGAAACTGGCCAAGCGTCGGGTCGGCTCCAACCCAGTGCTGCAGGAGCACCTCCGCCCAGGTGTGCGTGGCGACGCGACCATCCACCGCGACCACGCCGCGAACGGCGCGCGCCGGGAT